>NZ_JBFJVE010000096.1:0-11024 GCF_041624275.1 Shimia sp. | reverse complement strand
GGCTCAAGGTCGCCGATCTCGAGCGGTACGGCGATCCGGTGCGGCTGGCCGCGATGCGCGCCATCAAGCAGGCGCTCGACCCGAGGGGGATCATGAACCCGGGCGCGGTGCTGCGCGGCTAGCGGCGTTACAGCCCGTCGAACTCGCAGAGCACCGAGACGTTCATCCCCATGTCCAGAAGCTTCTGGCGTCCGCCGAGCTCGGGCAGGTCGATGATGAAGGAACAGGCGAGGATCTCGCCGCCGAGCCGCTCGATCAGCTTGATCCCGGCCTCGGCGGTGCCGCCGGTGGCCAGCAGGTCGTCGACCAGCAGGATCTTTTCGCCGGGCTGGATCGCGTCGTCGTGGATCTCGACCACCGCCTCGCCATATTCCAGCGTGTATTCCTCGGAGATGGTGGTGCCGGGCAGCTTGCCCTTCTTGCGCACCGGCACGAAACCCACCGAAAGCTGGTGCGCGATGGCACCGCCGAGGATGAAGCCGCGCGCCTCGAGCCCGACCACCTTGTCGATGCGTTCGCCGGCAAAGGGGTGCAGCATCTGGTCGATGGCCATGCGGAAGCCGCGCGGATCGGCGAACAGCGTGGTCACGTCGCGGAACATGATGCCCTCGTGCGGGAAGTCGACGATGGTGCGGATATAGTCTTTGACGTCGCTGCTCTTGCTCATGGCCGGCCCCTCTGGATAATGCTGCGCCTGTTTCGCCGATCCGGCCAGCCGTGGCAAGCCGCCGATCGCCGGGCCGGGGGCGAGTCCGGAGCGCGTTCGGGGCGGCGCCACGGCGCAGTCCCCGATCTCGGCCCCGCCGCATTGCGACGACGGGCGCTGCCGGTCTCAGCCGAGAACCCGGCCTGCGATGGTAGAAAGCCTGTCGACCATCGCCGGGTCGCGGGCCTCGGGCGCGGTCAGCAGGGCGAATTCCAGCGCCCGGTCGCAGCCGTGCGGGCAGGGCGCGCGGTCGCCGCCCAGCAGCGCCGGCAGCCCCCTGACCAATGTGCGGGCCTTGTCGGCATTGCCGGTCAGCGTGGCGATGATCTGGGTGACGTCGACCTCTCCGTGGTCGGGGTGCCAGCTGTCGTAATCGGTGACCATGGCGACGCTGGCATAGCACAGTTCGGCTTCGCGGGCCAATTTCGCCTCGGGCATGTTGGTCATGCCGATGACGTCGCATCCCCAGCTTTCGCGGTACATTTTCGATTCCGCCAGCGACGAGAACTGCGGCCCCTCCATCGCCAGATAGGTGCCGCCGCGATGGACCGTGATCCCGGCCGCTCGGGCGGCGGTCTCGCAGGCATCCGACAAGCGCGGGCAGGTCGGGTGGGCAACGCTGACATGGGCCACCAGACCGGGCCCGAAAAAGGATTTCTCGCGCGCGAAGGTGCGGTCGATGAACTGGTCGACGACGACGAAATCGCCCGGCGCCATGGCCTCGCGGAATGAGCCCACCGCCGAGACCGAGATCACGTCGGTTGCCCCGAGCTGCTTCAGGGCCGCGATATTGGCACGATAGGGCACCGAGCTGGGGCTGTGCACATGGCCGCGGCCATGGCGTGGCAGAAAGGCCATTTTCACACCGTCGAGCCGCCCGGTCAGAACCTGATCCGACGGTGCCCCCCATGGGGTGTCGAGCGACACCCATTGCGGCGCGTCCAGCCCGTCGATGTCATAGATGCCGGACCCGCCGATCACGGCGATCATGGTCTCGGACAGGGTCTCGGGCGCGCTGTCGGTCATGGGGGATCCTTTCCTGCCTTGAATTGCCCCGCCATTCTTGGGGGCAGGATCGGGGATTTGCAACCGCTACCGGGGCGCAGGGCGCGCGGGGGAACTTGCGGTGCGCCAACAAGGCGCGGATCGCCGTCCGGCGCCGGCTCGGGGGCGGTTTTCACATCAAAGGTTGTGCGTTTGCGGCATTTCCGATAGGGACGCGGCCAGCGAACACTCCCGATTTTACAGGTATCCCCTATGAGACGCGCCGCACTGGCTCTTCTGGCCAAGAACATTTCGCCCCCCAACCTGTCGCTTATGCAGGACGAGGGCTGGTCGCCCGGCCGGGTGCGCACCGAGATCCTCTCGGGGCTGACCGTGGCCCTGGCGCTGGTGCCCGAGGCGGTGGCCTTTGCCTTCGTCGCCGGGGTGCACCCGCTGGTCGGGCTTTATGCCGCCTTTCTGGTCGGGCTGATCACCGCGCTGATCGGCGGCCGCCCGGGGATGATTTCGGGCGCCACCGGCGCGCTGGCGGTGGTGATGGTGGCGCTGGTCGCCGAGCATGGCGTCGAATACCTGTTCGCGACCGTGGTGCTGATGGGCATTTTGCAGATCATGGCCGGAGCCCTGCACTGGGGCAAGTTCATCCGCCTCGTGCCGCACCCGGTGATGCTGGGCTTTGTCAACGGGCTGGCGATCGTGATCTTCCTGGCTCAGCTGACGCAATTCAAGGACCCGGAAAATACCGCGGCCTGGCTGGCAGGTCCGCAGCTGGCGATGATGCTGGGGCTGGTGGCGCTGACCATGGCGACCATCTGGATCCTGCCGAAAGTGACCAAGGTCATCCCGGCGCCGCTGGCCGGTATCGCGATCACCGCCCTGGTGGTGATCGGCTTTGGCATCAACGTGCCGACGGTCGGCGACATGGCCTCGATCAAGGGCGGTTTCCCGACCCTGCACAACCCCTTTGGTGAAGGCACCGGGATTTATGGCACCGCGCTGGCGCCCTTCACCCTCGAAACCCTGTGGATCATCCTGCCCTATGCGGTGATCCTGGCCGCCATCGGCCTGATCGAAAGCCTGCTGACCCTGAACCTTGTTGGCGAGATGACCGGCAAGCGCGGCGGCGCCAGCCAGGAATGCATCGCCCAGGGCGTGGCCAATGTGACGACCGGGTTCTTCGGCGGCATGGGCGGCTGTGCGATGATCGGCCAGTCGATGATCAACGTCAAATCGGGCGGCCGCACCCGCATCGCCGGCATCACCGCGGCGCTGTTCCTGCTGGTGTTCATCGTTGTTGCCAGCCCGGCCATCGAACAGATCCCGCTGGCGGCGCTGGTCGGCGTGATGTTCATGGTGGTGATCGGCACCTTTGCCTGGAACTCGTTCAAGATCATGCGCCGGGTGCCGCTGATGGATGCCTTTGTCATCGTTCTGGTAACCGTGGTCACGGTGCTGGAAGACCTCGCCGTCGCGGTCGTGGTCGGGGTGATCGTCTCGGCGCTGGCCTATGCCTGGCAGAACGCGCGCCGCATCCATGCCGTCACCCGCGAATCCAACAGCGATCCGGGGGCCAAGGTCTATGAGATCCAGGGGCCGCTGTTCTTCGGCTCGTCGGACGGCTTCATCGAGCTGTTCGAGGTCGACAGCGACCCCGACCATGTGATCATCGACTTCCAGTTCAGCCGCGTCGTCGACCAGTCGGCCCTGCAGGCGATCGAGGCGGTGGCCGCCAAATATGCCGCGGCCGGAAAACAGGTCGTGCTGCGCCATCTCAGCCGCGACTGCCACCAGCTTCTCAGCCGCGCCGGCCACCTGATGGTCGACAGCGACGATGACCCGGAATACGAGATCGCGGTGGATTACTCGGTGCGCACCGGCATCTTCGGCGGCGGGCACTGAGCCGGGGCGGCGCCTGCTGGCAGCAGGGCGCGCAGGGAAATGCCCTGCCGCCCCGGCGGCCCGCAATAGTCGACGGTTTCGGTGTTCTGTCTCAGTCGTCCGGCCGGACAAGCGTAAACACCTTTTCGACCACCGCGTAGTCGCGGTAGCCGAGCCGCGCCAGCGGGCGGAAGGTGGTGACGTCGAAACGGCCATCGACGATGCAGTCGTCGCGCATGTGGATGCCGGTCACTTCACCATGCACGACGTAGTTGTTCTCGCCCTTCATCGGCAGGATCTGCGTCATCCGGCATTCGAGGCTGGCCGGCGCGCTCTCGAGCCGCGGGCAGTCGATGCTGGCGCATTCCGCCGCCTTCAGCCCGGCGCGCTGGAACTCGTCGACCTCCTTGCCGAAACCGGTGGTCGAGACGTTCATGGCGTC
The DNA here is from genome assembly GCF_041624275.1 of Shimia sp. Taxonomy (GTDB): domain Bacteria; phylum Pseudomonadota; class Alphaproteobacteria; order Rhodobacterales; family Rhodobacteraceae; genus Shimia. The sequence goes on along the minus strand of NZ_JBFJVE010000096.1, from coordinate 6,996 downwards.
TTTCATGGCCTCTTCGACGATGTTGATGCAGAACACCCCGGTGGCGCGGATATTGGCCAGCGTGTCCTTGCCGTTCTCCTGATCGGGCTTGCTGCCGGTCGAGGCGAACATCACCTGTGGCGGGACATAGGCGGTGCCGTTGAAGAAGGAATAGGGCGCCAGATTGGCGGTGCCATCGGCGGACCGGGTCGAGATCCAGGCGATCGGGCGCGGCGCGATCAGCGCGTTGAACGGATTGTGCGGCAATCCGTGACCATCTTCGGGGCGATAGAACATCTGCGGCGCTTCCTTTGGTTTGCCCCAGTGGTAGCGCCGTGCTAGGGCGGTTTCCACGAAAAAGAAGATCGGGGCAGGGCAAGTGTACCGGCTGACAGTGGAAAACGACAAGGATTGGTGGGAGGTCGAGGCCCTCTATGACCTGTGTTTCGCACCGGGGCGCGAGGCGCTGTCCTCCTACCGGCTGCGCGACGGGGTGCCGCCGGTGGCCGGCCTGTCGCTGGTGGCCCGCGACGACGGCGGGGTTCTGGGCGGGGCGATCCGCTATTGGCCGGTCAGCGTGGCGGGGCATGAGGCGCTGCTTCTGGGGCCGGTGGCGGTGCACCCCACGCGCCAGGGCGAAGGTCTTGGCGGGGTGCTGATCCGCGACAGCCTGGCGCTGGCTGCGCCCCTGGGCTGGACCCGGGTGCTGCTGGTCGGCGATGCGCCCTATTACGGCCGCTTCGGGTTCCGGCGGCTGAGGGATGTGGTGATGCCGCCGCCGACCAACCCCGAGCGGGTGCTGGGCCACGAGATCGTGCCAGGCGCCTGGGCCGGTGTCCATGGCGAGGTGCAATCGGTCGCCGGGGCTTGACCCGGCGCCGGGCGGCGCCAATCTAGGGGTATGGACGATCTCATGACCCGCGCCGGAGCCGGCGCTTTCGATACCGAGGTGGAACGCGAGCTGGCGCGGCTGGAAGCGCGTTATCGCGGCGCCGGGGGGCTCGGGCTGGAGGTCATCAACGCGCTTGGCACCCGCACCGAGGGCCTGTTCGAAAGACTGCCCGCCCCGGTGCGCAACGGGCTGGAAACCGCCACCGAAAGGGCGCTGCACAGGGCGATGAAACTGGCCCATGGCTCGCGCCGCCTGGTGGGCGACGACCGCGGCTGGCTCAATGCTGCCGTGGCCAGTGCGCTGGGCGCTGCGGGCGGGCTTGGCGGGGCGTCGACGGCGCTGGCCGAACTGCCGGTGACGACCACCGTTCTGCTGCGCGCGATCCAGGGCGAGGCGGTCAAGCTGGGCTTTGATGCGGCCTCGGAAAACGTCCAGTTCGACTGCGTGCAGGTCTTTGGCGCCGCCGGCCCGCTGGCGCGCGACGACGGCGCCGACCTGGGCTTTGTCTCGACCCGGCTGGCGCTGACCAACGGTGCCCTTCAGACGCTGATCGCGCGGGTGACGCCGAAGCTTGCGGTGGTGCTGGGCCAGAAGCTGGCGGCGCAGGCGGTGCCGGTGATCGGGGCGATGGCCGGGGCCAGCATCAACTATGCCTATCTGGGCTATTACCAGGAGGTGGCGCATGTGCATTTCGGGCTGCGCAGGCTGTCGATCGACGCCGGGGTGCCGCACGACGATCTGGTGGCCGAGATGCAGCGCCGCATGGGCCCCAAGAAACTGGCGGGCCGCGCCGCCGGTGCCCGGCCACGCCTATAGGTCGCGGCGCAGCCCGGCGACATGGTCGGGAATGCGGCGGGCGGTGACCGTCGCCTGACGCACCAGATTGTCGAAATGTTCGGTAAACCCCTGCACCCGCTCGGTGTCGCGGAAGGCCAGGTAGTTGCGCCCCAGGTAGAGCACCGCCAGCAGCGGGCCGAAGACGGTCACCGGCGCCGAGAAAAGCTGGCGGGCGTCGAAGAGATAGAGCCGCAGGCGCGGGTAGAGTTGGGTGCAGAGCCGGGACAGGTGATCGAGCTGCGCGCGGCGCAGATCGACCGGCAGATCGGCGTAATAGCCGGTGGCGCCGGCAAAACTGGCCAGTTCATGCAGCGGCAGGGCGATCTCGTAATCCGACTGGCTGGCGCGCATCCAGTTCAGCCGGTCCTGCGAGGCGCCGATGGCCTGCGCCGTGGTGCGCCCCAGATGCGGCGAATATTCCCATTCCAGGATCGCGTCGGTCTTCAGCATGTCGGGCAGCCCGGCCGGCACATGGCGGATCTTGTAGCCGGCGGTTTCCTGGTGCCAGGCAAAGATCTGCTCGTCGACCAGCGCCCGCGGCGCCGCCGTCAGCTTCAGTGAATTGGCAAGGATGTCGGCGGCGCTTTCCGGCCGGTCGGTCAGCGACAGCAGCCAGTCGGCCGAGACCCCCAGCGCCGAGGCGCATTCGCCCACCACCTGGGCATTGGGCAGCCGTGCCCCGTCATCCTTGAGCAGCTGCGAGACCGTGGAGCGGTCGACCCGGATGGCGCGCGCCAGGGCGCTCTGGCTGACATCCTTGTCGCGCATGGCGCTGGCCAGCCGCTGGCGGAACCGGTCGGCCCGCAGGCGTTTGTCGATATTCTTGCTCATATGGTGACAAATATCATCATTTGGGGATTTTGTGAATAACATCCCGAATTCTGGCGGGGCGGCGATTTTGCTAGCGTTGTGAAGAGGTTCGAATACGGGAAAAGAGATGGAAACCAGGAAGCGATCCCTGCTCAAGGCGGTGATCTGGAATGTGATCGGGCTGGTCACGATGAGCCTGGTCGGGCTGGCGGCGACCGGATCGGCGGCGGTCGGCGGCACCATGGCGCTGGCCAATACGGCGATCGGCTTCACGATGTATCTGCTGTATGAACGGGTCTGGTCGCGCATCCGCTGGGGCCGCCATGTCTGAGCGGCGGCCCTCCCGCCCGCCGGTCGAATGGCCGACGCTGGCGATGCTGATCCTGTGCTATGGCACTTTCGTGGTCGGCAGCCTCTGGGCAAGCGCGCTGTTCCTGCCGCTGGGGATGGTGCTGACCACCCTGGCCATCGCGCTCCAGTCATCGCTGACCCACGAGGTGCTGCACGGCCATCCGTTCCGCAACCAGCGGCTGAGCGATCTGACGGTCTTTCCGGCGATCGGGCTGGCGATACCCTATTACCGTTTCCGCGACACCCATCTGGCGCATCACAATGACGTCACCCTGACCGACCCCTATGACGACCCCGAGAGCAACTATCTCGACCCGGCGGTGTGGCGCCGGCTGCCGCGCTGGCGGCGGGCGCTGCACCGGGCCAACAACACGCTGGCCGGGCGGCTGATCCTCGGGCCGGCGCTGGGGCAGGCGGGTTTCATGGCGGCCGACTGGCGGCGCATCCGGGCCGGAGACCGGGCGGTGCTGCGGGGCTGGCTGTGGCATGGCCCGATGCTGGTCCCGGCGCTGTGGTGGATGCTGGCAGTGGCGCAGATGCCGGTCTGGGCCTATCTCGCCTGTGCCTATGCCGGGCTGTCGATCCTCAAGATCCGCACCTTTCTCGAGCATCAGGCCCATGCCCGCGCCCGGGGCCGCACGGTGATCATCGAGGATCGCGGGCCCTTGGCCTGGCTGTTCCTGTTCAATTCGCTGCATGTGGTGCATCACATGCACCCGAAACTGCCCTGGTACCGTCTGCCGGCGCTTTATGCCGAGAATCGCGACCGCTATCTGGCGCGCAACGACGGCTATCGCTTCCGCTCATACGGCGAGGTTTTCCGGCGTTATTTCACCCGCGCCAAGGATCCGGTGCCACACCCCCTGTGGCCCGAGGGCTGAGCCCCGGCGGCCGGGCGCATGGCCTCAGTCGTCGCGCCAGTCGGGCATCCGGCCTTTCAGTTGCAGAAACAGGCTGGTTTCGTCGTCATTGCGGAAGAACGGTACCCGTTTGGGCGGCTCGGGGTCGCGGACCCGGGCCTCGAGTTCGGACAGGACCACCTCGGTGATGAAGGGCAGGTCGAACTTGCGGGCCTCTTTCAGGCCGATCCATTGCAGGTGCGAAAGCTCGTCACAGGCCTGGCTGAAATCGTCGGGATCGCTTTGCAGGTCTTCGGCATCGAGCACGAAGAAGCGCGCATCGAAGCGGCGCGGCCGGCCGGGCGGGGTGATGGCGCGAAAGACGAATTGCAGGCCGTCGGCCGCCGGCACGTGGCCGGTCGCGGCGAAACCCTGCCAATCCTCGGGCGGGGTGCCCTGCCAATCGCCGGGCCGGCCGAGGATCTGGCCGGTTTCTTCCCACAGTTCGCGCACCGCGGCCACGGCCAGCGCATGGGCCAGCTCCGGCGCGGAATCCTCCTGCAGGCGGCGCTGGCAGAGGTCCGGCACCGGCGCCGAAAGCGCGACATCGGCATCGGCCGCATCCACGGCGCCGCCGGGAAAGACGAACTTGTTGGGCATGAAGGCGGCCTTGGCGCCGCGCTGGCCCATCAGGATCCTGGGGTCGCTGTGGCGATCGCGCAGCACGATGACCGTCGCGGCGTTGCGAATTGCCGTCTTGTCTTGGCTCATTGCGTCCTCTTGTCTTGCCGCACCCGTGACCGGCCTAGTGACCGGGCGCACCGAACCCGCCGAGCCGGCGGGCCCATTGGAACGCGACCACGACTCCCTTCAGCCTCGGCAGAAGATAGAGCGACAGGGCGACACATCCAACCGCGAAAATGGTAAACATGATCAGCGGCTCGGGGCGCAGGTTGACAAAGACCACGTGCAGCATCGGCGCCATCAGGTGGCCGACGATCAGGATCGTCAGATAGGCCGGACCGTCGTCGGCCCGCTGGGGGCGGAAATCCTGGCGGCAGACCGAGCAGGTCTCGCGCACCTTGAGATAGCCCTTGAGCAGGGGGCCGCTGCCGCATCGCGGGCATTTTCGTCGCCAGCCCTTGAACAGCGCCGGCCCAAGAGGCCGGGTCTCGGCCTTGGCAATCGTATCCATCGTGGGGTCCTCGCATCTCCCGGCGCAAGAATGTGGCCTGCCTTCGCACATTGAAAGAGGTCTTTTCCGCACCGCGTCCCGATGTCGCAAAGATCATATTCTTTGCTTGGGGTCAAAAAAATCCGACGGAAAGGGGGGCGTCGCGCGTTTCAGTCTATGAAAGCCGCCCGATGGGGCCGGTTTCGAAGCGAGTAACAGGAGACGACAATGAAACGAGCAATCCTTCTTTCCTGCGTGATGGCGACCGCCCTCGGCGTCAGCGCCCTTTCGGCCCAGGCGCGCGGATTCGGACCCGGTGGTCCCGGTGGCCCCGGCGGCTTCGCCCCCGCCTTTGCCGAACTGGACGCGGATGGCGACGGGGCGCTGACCCAGGCCGAGCTTGAAGCCTTCGGCAGGGCAAGGTTCGACGCTGCCGATGCCGACAGTGACGGCTTTCTGACCCCGCAGGAGATGCAGGCCCACAAGCTTGAGCAGATCAAGCAGCGCATGGCCGAACGCAATGCCCGGATGCTGGAGAAAAAGGACAGCGATGGCGACGGCAAGCTGAGCTACGATGAGATGCGCCCCGAGGATTCGCGCCGCGACAAGATGTTCAGCCGGCTGGACGCCGACGGCAATGGCGAGATCTCCGAAGCGGAATACGACGAGGTCCGCATGAAGATGCGCGATCACCGCCATGGTCCCAAGGGCGGATGGCAGCCGCAGAACTGATCGCCCGGCCCTTTCCCGGGGCGCGCCCGTCGCGGCCCCGGGATTTGCCAATCGGATGCAAAGAGGCTAGGCCGAAGGCAGGATGCACATGCCCTATGACGCCCAAGGCGACATCACCGACGAGGCGCTGCTGCTGCGCTATGCCAATGGCGACCCTGCCGCGCCGGCGGCGCTGACCCGGCGGCTGACGCCACGGGTGTTCGGCCATGCCTATCGGCTGCTCGGCGACCGGGCCGAGGCCGAAGACGTGACCCAGGAGGCGCTGATGCGTCTGTGGAAGATCGCCCCCGAATGGCGCCGGGGCGAGGCGCGGGTCACGACCTGGCTTTACCGGGTGGTGGCCAACCTGTGCACGGACCGGGTGCGGCGGCGGCGCGCGGTGGCGCTGGAGGCGGTGGAAGAGCCCGCCGATGACACCGCCTCGATGGCGCAAAGGCTACAGGACAGGGCGCGGGTCGAGGCGCTTGGTGCGGCGCTGGCCACATTGTCCGCGCGGCAGCGCGAAGCGGTGGTGCTGCGCCATATCGAAGGGCTCGGCAATCCCGAGATTGCCGAGATCATGCAGATCAGCGTCGAGGCAGTGGAAAGCCTGACGGCGCGGGGCAAACGGGCCCTTGCTGGGGCACTGGCGGGGCGACGCGAAGAACTGGGGTACAACGATGACTGATCGCAAACAGGACACGCACGACCCGGGCCAGCTGGACGAGCTGTTCGCGGCTGTCCGGCAGGATGTGCGGGCGACGCCCGACGCGGCCCTGATGGCGCGGGTTCTTGGTGATGCGGTGGCCATGCAGCCGCCGCCTGCCGCCGTGGCGCCGCACCGCGCCGCCGCCGGGGTCCCCGGCGCTGGCGGACGCTGGGCGCAATTCGTCTCGGCGATCGGCGGCTGGCCGTCGCTGGCCGGGCTCGGGGCGGCCACGGCGGCCAGCGTCCTGGCCGGGTTTTTCGCCTCGTCGGCGCTGCTGCCCGACAGCCTGTCGACGCTGCTGAGCCTGAACGATGACAGCTATCTGCTTTATCTCGATCAGGCGGAACTTTTCGAGCCGGAGGAAATCTAGGACATGCAAGCCGAACAAACCGATCCCAGACCGAGAATGCGCCCCTGGCTCAGGGTGCTGCTGGTGCTGTCGCTGGCCTTCAACCTGGTGATTATCGGCGCCGCCGCCGGGCTGGCGCTGCGTTTCGGGCGCGCCGGGCCGCCGCCCTTCCTGGTCGAGGGGCCGGGCTCGCCGATGGTCATGGCGCTGTCGCATGAGCACCGCAGGGCCGTCGGGCGCAGCATTCGCCGGGCCTATCACGAGGCAGAGGACGGCCGGCGGGCGCGGGCTGCCTCCTATCGGGATCTGGCGGGCGTGCTCGAGGCCGAGCCGCTGGATCTCGCG
>NZ_JBFJVE010000095.1:0-11118 GCF_041624275.1 Shimia sp. | reverse complement strand
GGTTGCCGGATGCGCACGTGGAAGCGCCGACCGCGGGCTCGGTGATCCTGGCAGGCATTCTGTTGAAGCTCGGTGGCTATGGCTTCCTGCGCTTCTCGCTGCCGATGTTCCCGGTGGGATCTGCGGTGATGACCGATCTGGTGCTGTGGATGTCGGCGATCGCCATTGTCTACACCTCGCTGGTGGCGCTGGTGCAGGAAGACATGAAAAAGCTGATCGCCTATTCCTCGGTCGCCCACATGGGTTACGTGACCATGGGCATCTTTGCCGCCAACCAGCAGGGTATCGACGGCGCCATCTTCCAGATGCTGAGCCACGGCTTCATCTCGGGCGCGCTCTTCCTCTGCGTCGGCGTGATCTATGACCGTATGCACACCCGCGACATCGACGCCTATGGCGGTCTGGTGAACCGGATGCCGGCCTATGCGCTGATCTTCATGTTCTTCACCATGGCCAATGTCGGCCTGCCGGGCACCTCGGGTTTCGTCGGCGAATTCCTGACCATCCTCGGCATCTTCAAGGCCAACACCTGGGTGGCGCTCTTCGCGGCATCGGGCGTGATCTTCTCGGCCTCCTACGCCCTGTGGCTCTACCGCCGCGTGGTCTTCGGAGACCTGATCAAGGAAAGCCTGAAGTCGATCACCGACATGACCAAGCGCGAGAAATGGATCTTTGCACCGCTGGTGGCGATGACCCTTCTTTTGGGGGTCTACCCGCCGCTGGTCACCGACATCATCGGCCCGTCGGTCGAGGCGCTGATCAACAATTACGAAACCGCACTGGCGCATGCCCCTCTCGGGGACACGCAAATCGCGTCGCATTAAGGAGAGCTTGAGAACATGATCCAGGCTGATCTGAATATCATTCTGCCGGAAATCCTTCTGGCGCTCTATGCGATGGCGGCCCTTGTCGGCGCGGTCTATGCCGGCAAGGACAAGCTGGCATCGACCCTGACCTGGGCCACCGCCGGCGTCTTCGTGCTGGTCGCCGCGTGGATCGGCGTCAGCGGCGACGGTGCGCGCGAAGCCTTCGCAGGCATGTTCCAGGACGATGCCTTTGCTCGTTTCGCCAAGATCACCATCCTGCTCTCGGCCGCCGCGGTGCTGGTCATGGGGCAGGAATACATGAGCCGGCGCGGCATGCTGCGTTTCGAATACCCGGTGCTGGTCACGCTGGCCGTGGTCGGCATGATGGTGATGGTCTCGGCCGGAGACCTGATGGCGCTTTACATGGGGCTCGAGCTGCAATCGCTGTCGCTCTACGTGGTGGCCTCGATGCGCCGCGACTCGGTGAAATCCTCGGAAGCGGGTCTGAAATACTTCGTGCTCGGCGCGCTGTCTTCGGGGCTGCTGCTGTTCGGCTCTTCGCTGGTCTACGGTTTCGCCGGCACCACGCTTTTCGCCGGCATCATCGAAGCTGCCGGTCACGGCCAGGCCGGGATCGGTCTGCTGCTGGGCCTGACGCTGGTCACTGCCGGTCTGGCCTTCAAAGTGTCGGCGGTGCCGTTCCACATGTGGACCCCGGACGTCTACGAGGGCGCGCCGACCCCGATCACCGCGTTCTTTGCCACCGCGCCGAAAGTGGCGGCGATGGGGCTGTTTGCCCGGGTGCTGCATGACGCCTTTGGCGGCGTGGTCGGCGACTGGCAGCAGATCATCGCGCTGCTGTCGGTGCTGTCGATGTTCCTTGGCGCCGTGGCGGCGATCGGGCAGACCAACATCAAACGCCTGATGGCCTATTCCTCGATCGCCCACATGGGCTATGCGCTGATGGGTCTGGCGGCGGGCACGGCCTTTGGCGTTCAGGCGCTGCTGATCTACATGGCGATCTATGTCACCATGAATGTCGGCACTTTCGCCTTCATCCTGACCATGGAAAAGGACGGCCAGCCGGTCACCGACATCAGGGCGCTGAACATGTATGCGCGCCGCGACTCGGGCCGGGCGCTGGCGATGCTGGTGCTGCTGTTCTCGCTGGCTGGCGTGCCGCCGCTGGTCGGTTTCTTCGGCAAGTTCTATGTGCTGCGCGCGGCCTATGACGCCGGGCTGGCCTGGCTGGCGGTGCTCGGGGTCGTGGCCTCGGTGATCGGCGCCTTCTATTACCTGCGCATCGTCTACTACATGTATTTCGGTGACGAGGGCGAAGAGCTGGACCGCGGCCGCTCGCCGGTGCTGTGGGGCCTTCTGATGGGCTCGGCGGCGGTTATGGTGCTGGGGGTCGTCAACCTGTTCGGCATCGAGGGCATCGCCCAGGCCGCGGCCGCGACGCTGGTTCAGTAATCGCCGGTGACGGCTGTTGAAAGAATGTGACGCGCCCCCCAAGGGCGCGTCGCTTTGTTTTTTTTACGCCTTCGGCGAGAGTATTTGACAAAGAGATGAAAGGGGCGGCGATGGCATGGCCTGAAGGATATGGCAGGCGGGTTCTGGCCGAGGTCGACAGCACCAATGCCGAGGCGGCGCGGATCGCCCCGACCCTGAGCGGGCCGGAATGGATCCTCGGCCTGCGCCAGACCAGGGGCCGGGGGCGGCGCGGGCGCCCATGGACCGACCCTGCCGGCAATTTCTCGGCAACGCTGGTGATGCGCCCGTCCGAGGGCCCCGAGCAGGTTGCGCTGCGCTCCTTCGTCGCCGCGCTGGCCCTGTTCGACGCCTTTGTCGACGTCACCGGGCGGGCCGAGGCGCTTTCGTTGAAATGGCCCAATGACGTGCTGCTCAACGGCGGCAAGGTGGCCGGTATCCTTCTGGAGAGTGCCGGAATGACAGGCGGCGCGGTGAGCCATCTCGCCATCGGCATCGGCGTCAATCTCAGTGCCGCGCCCGAGATCGGCGAGGTCGAGCCGGGGGCGACACGGCCGGTGTCGCTGTTGTCGGAAACCGGTTGCAGGGTGACACCTGAGGAGTTTCTCGAGGTGCTGGCCAGCGCCTATGCGCGCTATGAGGCCCAGTTTTCGACCTATGGCTTTGGCCCGATCCGCGAGGCCTGGCTGGCGCGCGCCGCGAAGCTTGGCGAGGTGATCACCGCCCGGACGTCACGTGACGAGACCACCGGCACCTTTGAAACGGTGGACTTGGCGGGCAATCTGGTGTTGAAGACGGCCCGAGGGTCTGTTGCGATACCGGCGGCGGATATTTTTTTCTGAACTGGGTCAAAAGAGGGACCGGGGCATGCTTCTGGCGATCGACTGCGGCAATACCAACACTGTGTTTTCGGTCTGGGACGGAACCCGGTTCCTGTGCACCCTGCGCACCTCGACCCACCATGCGCGCACGGCGGATGCCTATTTCACCTGGTTCTCGACCCTGATCAAACACTATGGCATCGAGACCGACATCACCGAGGTGATCATCTCGTCGACCGTACCGCGGGTGGTGTTCAACCTACGGGTCTTTGCCGACCGCTTCTTCAATTGCCGGCCGCTGGTCGTCGGCCGGCCCGAGTGCCTGCTGCCGACCGAGGCGCGGGTCGATGCGGGCACCATCGTCGGCCCCGACCGGCTGGTCAATACCGCCGGCGCCTTCGACCGCCACGGCGGCGACCTGATCGTCGTCGACTTCGGCACCGCGACCACCTTCGACGTGGTCGACAATGACGGTGCCTATATCGGCGGGGTGATCGCGCCCGGCGTCAACCTCAGCCTCGAGGCGCTGCACAATGCCGCCGCCGCCCTGCCGCATGTCGACATCGCCAAGCCGCAACACGTGATCGGCACCAATACCGTCGCCTGCATCCAGTCGGGGGTGTTCTGGGGCTATGTCGGGCTGGTGCGCGAGATTTGCGAGCGGATCACGGCCGAACACGGGCGCGAGATGAAGATCATCGCCACCGGTGGGCTGGCGCCCTTGTTCCAGCAATCGGTGACGTTGTTCGACAGTTTCGAAGAAGACCTGACCATGCACGGGCTGACCGTGATTCACAATTACAACAAGGAATACGCCGCGTGAGCAGTGAGCGACTGATCTACCTGCCCCTGGGAGGGGCCGGTGAAATTGGCATGAATGCCTATGTCTATGGCTATGGACCGGAAGGTGAGGAGCGATTGATCCTTGTCGATCTCGGCGTCACCTTCTCGGATATGGAGGGCAGCCCCGGGGTCGACCTGATCTTTCCCGACATCACCTGGCTGACCGAGAACAAGGACCGGCTCGAGGCGGTGTTCATCACCCATGGCCACGAGGATCACATCGGCGCCGTGGGCCATTACTGGGAAAAGCTTGGCGTGCCGGTCTATGCGCGCGCCTTCACAGCCAACCTGGCCCGTCACAAGATGGCCGACCGCGGCCAGCCGGCCGAAGAGGTGGTGACCGTCGGACCCTGGCCCGACATGACAGGGGCGGGGCCGTTCTCGGTCGGGTTCCTGCCGGTCAGCCACTCGATCCCGGAAAGCGCGGCGCTGGTGATCGACAGCCCGGCCGGGCGGGTGATCCATTCCGGCGATTTCAAGCTCGATCAGACCCCGGTGGTCGGCGAGCCCTTTGACCCCGATCTCTGGGCCGAGGTCAGCCGCGACGGGGTCAAGGCGCTGGTCTGCGACAGCACCAATGTGTTCTCGGGCTATGCCGGCCGCTCGGAGGCCTCGGTCGGCCCCGAGATCGAGGCGCTGGTCAAGGCGGCGCCGCAGGCCGTGGTGGCGACCACCTTTGCCTCGAACGTGGCGTGGGTGAAGACCCTGGCCGAAGCCGGCGAGCGCGCCGGACGCTCGATCTGCCTGATGGGGCGGGCGATGCGGCGCATGATCGAGGCCGCAATCCAGGAGGGCGTTCTGACCTCGTTCCCGAAGGTCATCAGCCCCGAGGACGCCCGCGCCGTGCCGCGCGAGAGCCTGATGCTGCTGGTCACCGGATCGCAGGGCGAGCGCCGCGCCGCATCGGCCCAGCTGGCGCGTGGCAAGTACAACGGGATCGAGCTCCAGGCCGGAGACCTGTTCCTGTTTTCCTCCAAGACGATTCCGGGCAACGAACGCGGCGTGATCCGGATCATGAACCAACTGTCCGAGAAAGGCGTCGACGTGGTCGATGACAGCAACGGGCACTACCATGTGTCGGGCCATGCCAACCGGCCCGACCTTGAGCGGTTGCAGGACATCGTCAATCCCGAGATGGTGATTCCCAACCACGGCGAACATCGCCATCTGCGCGAACATGCCCGGATCAGCACCGAGCGCGGCCGCGCCTCGGTGGTGGCGGTCAACGGCACCATGGTCGATCTGACCGCAGCGGCGCCGAAAGTCTGTGGCTTTGTCGAAACCGGGCGCACCTATCTTGACGGGGCGACCCAGATCGGCGCCCTGGACGGGGTTGTGCGCGACCGCATCCGCATGGCGCTGAACGGTCATGTGGTGGTGACGGTGATCCTTGACGAAGAGGACGAGCCTCTGGGCGAGGCCTGGTGCGACATCAAGGGGCTGCCCGAAGAGGGGCGCAGCCGGGCGCCGCTGGTCGAGGTGCTGGAAGAGGACCTGAGCCAGTTTCTCGGCCGCGCCGGTGAAAAGACCCTGCGCGACGACGACAAGCTCGAGGGCGAATTGCGCCGTATCGCGCGAGGCACCTGCGCCGACGAGATCGGCAAGAAACCCGAAGTCACCGTGGTGGTCAGCCGGCTGCGCTAAGGCGCGGCCGATCCCCCCCCACGGGGCAGATGGCAGGTGGAAAAGACAAGGCCGGGCAATTGCCCGGCCTTTTTAGTGTTCTGTTGTCCGCAGGAGCGGCGCTGCGCCGGTTAGTCGGCGCGGCGCTCCTCGAAGCTGAGCGCGATGAAGCTGGGCAGGTGATCGCCCATGCCGGTGACCTTTTCGTCGCGTCCGCCACGGTCCTGACGGCCGCGTCCGCCGCGCGTTCGCGTGGACTTGCCCTTGGCCGTGTCGGCCTTGGTGTCGGGGCGTTCCTCGCGCGGTTCCTTGCGGGCGCGGCGCGATGCCTTGGGCGTTTCTTCCTCGGCAGCTGCTGCCTGTACGGCGGTCTCGTCTTCGCTCTTGCGGCGCGATTTGCGCGGCTCGGGCTCTGACGGGTTCCCGACGCGGGGGATCTCTTTCTGGATCAGCTTCTCGATCGCGTCGAAAGCCTTTTCGTCGCGCGGCCCGCAGATCGTGAAGGCCTTGCCCTCGCGCCCGGCGCGGCCGGTGCGGCCGATGCGGTGGACGTAATCCTCGGCATGGCCCGGCACGTCGAAGTTGAACACGTGGCTGACGCTGGGCACATCGAGGCCGCGCGCGGCAACGTCCGAGGCAACCAGAATGCGCAGCTCGCCGTTGCGGAAGGCGTCCAGGGTCCGGGTGCGCTGCGACTGGTCGAGATCACCGTGGATTGGGGCCGCGTCATAGCCGTATTTCTTCAGCGACTTGGCGCAGATATCGACATCGGTCTTGCGGTTGCAGAAGATGATGGCGTTGGTGCAGGCCGCGCCTTCGCTGTCGATCAGCGCGCGCAGCACCCGGCGCTTTTCGCTGCCTTCGCGGTCGCGGCGGCTGGCCTTGAACATCACCACGCCCTGTTCGATGGTCTCGGAGGCAGTGGCCTGCCGGGCGACTTCGATCCGCGCCGGCGCCGACAGGAAGGTGTTGGTGATGCGCTCGATCTCGGGCGCCATGGTGGCCGAGAAGAACAGGGTCTGGCGGGTAAAGGGCGTCAGCGAGAAGATGCGTTCGATATCGGGGATGAACCCCATGTCGAGCATGCGGTCGGCTTCGTCCACCACCATGATCTGCACGCCGGTCAACAGCAGCTTGCCGCGCTCGAAATGGTCGAGCAGACGGCCCGGCGTGGCGATCAGCACGTCGACGCCACGGTCGATCAGCGCATCCTGTTCCTTGAACGAGACGCCGCCGATCAGCAGCGCCTTGGTCAGTTTCAGGTGTTTGGAATAGGTGTCGAAGTTCTCGGCCACCTGCGCCGCCAGTTCACGCGTCGGGCACAGCACCAGGCTGCGCGGCATGCGGGCTCGGGCGCGGCCACGCGCCAGCAGCGACAGCATCGGCAGGGTGAAGCTGGCAGTCTTGCCAGTGCCGGTTTGGGCGATGCCCAAGACGTCGCGCCCTTCGAGAGCGGCGGGAATCGCGCCTGCCTGAATGGGGGTCGGAGTTTCGTAACCCGCTTCGCCGATCGCTTTCAGCACCTTCGGGTTGAGGTTCAAGTCGGAAAATTTTGTCATGCGTATCCGTGGTTTACGGACATTTCCGGCCCGTAGCGTATGATGGGGTCGGGCCCGTTCGGCCCCGTGGTTTGCCACAGTTGCGACCCACGCGCGGCTTGTACTGAAAAAACAGCCAGAGGTCAATCAAAGCCCGCTCATCGGGGCGTTTTGTCACCAATCCGTCAACATTGCCGGCGCCAGCCGGGGAAGTGTTTCCGCCGCTTGGCCCCAAGATCGAGCCGGAAGCGCCGCAACAGCCCCTCGGCCTCGAGCCGGGCAAGAAGCTCGGGGCGCGCCAGGCAGACCTCGTCGAAAAAGGCGCGCAGCGCCGCCGCGCCGCCCTCGGCGTGAAGATGGCTGAAGACCTCGTGCAGCGACATGCCCCCCGAGGCGGCGGGGCGGGCCGGTTGCAGTTCGGCCCGGTAGGATCCCTTTTCCAGCCGGTAGGCCATCAGCTTCTGCCAGCCCTGCCAGCCGGGCACGTGAACATGGCAGAGGTCGACCGCGCCGAGCTTGTCCTGGGCGGCGATCTCCTGGCCGTCGCGAAAGGCGCGGTGGATGCGGAACTCGAGGTCCGGCAGGCCGGTGCGGACCAGGATCTTGCCGATGAAATGGCTGACGAATCCGCCCCGAAGGTAGCTGCCGAACTGCGGGTAAAGCGCCTGTTCAAGGGCCGTGGTCTGCGGCGATCGCGGCATCCAGGCCTTGCAGTAGGTCAGCGTCGGATCGAGCCCCGCCACCTCGTCGCTGCACAGGGCTTCGGCGGGCATCAGCCGGGCGCAGAGCTGATCCTCGGGCAGGGCGGCGAGCAGCTCGCCCAGGGGGCGCGACGACGGGCAGACGAATTCGTCGACGTCGATATGCAGCAGCCAGTCGAGATCGCGCACCCCGGCGTAGCAGCGGGTGGCATTGGCGGTCTGGCGCAGCTGGTGCTTGGCCGGTTTCTTGCCGCCGCCGGCGCGCCAATAGGCGCCGTCGGTGCGGGTCACGCTGACCTGGGGGTGGCCGGCAAGCGCGGCCTCGGCGCGCGGGTTCTGGTTGTCGAGAAAGACATGGATCTGGGCCGCGCCCTGGTCGAGATGGTAGGCGACGAAATCCAGCACCTCGCGCGGCGGTGCCTTGATCGTGGCGACGATTCCCCAGCGGTCGCTCATGCGCGGTCCAGTTTCTTGGCGCGCATGGTCATCAGGCGGCGGAACAGGGTGCCGGGGTCGCGGTTAAGCTCGCGCATCAGGTTGTCGGCCAGCGGCGCGATGCCGGGATCAGTCAGCGCCAGATCCCAGACCGGGGCCAGAATATTGGCGTCCAGCCCGCCGTTTCGAAGTGCGAAATGCTCCATCTGCATCGGCAGGTCGGCCTTGGACCGCTTGCCGAACCTGAATTCAACTTCGGGGTCCTGGCCGCTGTAAAGACGCTCGAACTCGTAAAGCTTCATCAGGCCGAACAGCATCCGCATGGCCTGTCCGACCTGACGCTGCACATCGGTGGCACCATGATCGGCAAAGGTCATCACCGACGACACCTGCCAGCGCAGATCCAGTGCCGCCAGAAGGTGGTCGTGCTGCTCGGCCCAGAGCCGCAGGAACAGCGGCGCGGCCTGTTCGGGGGCGCCGGACTTGCGCAGGTTGGAGATCAGCATGGCGTTGAGATAGGCGAGCTGCGAGTTGCCGACGAACTCCTTGGCGATGGCGCGCCGCTTGGTGGCCCAGGAGGAATTCCTCTGCGGCTCGTGCGGCTGTTTTTCGGTCGCCTCGGGCGGCACTTTCGCCCGCGCCATCGCGTCCAGGTCCGCGTCGATAGGCGGCAAGGATTCCCTGTAGAAAACAAAGGGTTCCCGGCGGGAGTTGTAGCGTTCATTGAGGCTTTTCAGCCCCTCGGGATAGGTCAGTTCATTGCTCGACATGGCGCATGATTGCACGGGGAAATGCCCCGTGCAATCGCCCATCCTGGCGGTTCGGGCTCAGACCATCATTTCCTTGGTCGCGGACAGTTTGACATCCGGGTAGTCACGTTCGACCCGGTCGATATCCCATTGCAGACGGGTCAGGTAGACCACGTCTCCGTCATGGTCATACGAGATGTGCTGCTTGTTGGAATTGACAAATTTGTCAATCGCTTGCCGGCCGCCGCTGACCCAGCGCGCGCTGGTGAACTGGCTTGGTTCAAAGCGCACCGGCAGCCCGTATTCCATCTCGATCCGGCTCGCCAGAACCTCGAATTGCAGCTGCCCGACCACCCCGACCACGAAGCCCGCCCCGATCATCGGCTTGAACACCTTGGCGGCGCCTTCCTCGGCGAATTGCATCAGCGCCTTTTCGAGATGCTTGGATTTCATCGGGTCGCCGGCGCGGATGCCCTGCAAGAGCTCGGGCGCGAAGGAAGGGATGCCGGTGACGCGCAGCGCTTCGCCCTCGGTCAGCGTGTCGCCGATGCGCAGCTGGCCATGGTTCGGGATGCCGATGATGTCGCCGGCCCAGGCCTCTTCGGCCAGTTCGCGGTCCGAGGCGAGGAACAGCACCGGGTTGGAGATCGCCATCGGTTTCTTGGTGCGCACATGGGTGAGTTTCATGCCGCGTTTGAAATGGCCCGAGGCCATGCGCAGAAAGGCGACCCGGTCGCGGTGCTTGGGGTCCATGTTGGCCTGCACCTTGAACACGAAGCCGGCGACCTTGGTTTCCTCGGGGGCGATCTGGCGCGGCTCGGCCGACTGGGTCTGCGGCTCGGGTCCGAAATCGCCGATCCCGTCCATCAGCTCGCGCACCCCGAAGGAGTTGATCGCCGAGCCGAACCAGATCGGCGTCATATGCCCCTCGAGCACCGCCTGCGGGTCGAGCGCGGGCAGCAGCTCGCGGGCCATCTCGACCTCTTCCAGCAGCTGCTCGAGCAGATGCGCCGGCACGTGCTCGGCCAGTTTCGGATCGTCGAGCCCGTTGATCTCGATGGTGTCGGCGACGACGTTGCGGTCGGCGCGGTCCATCAATTGAAGACGGTCGTTCAAGAGATCGTAGCAACCGAGAAAGTCGCGCCCGACGCCGATCGGCCAGGAGGCCGGGGTGACGTCGATGGCGAGGTTTTCCTGAATCTCGTCGATGATCTCGAAGGTGTCGCGGCTTTCGCGGTCCATCTTGTTGCAGAAGGTCAGGATCGGCAGGTCGCGCAGGCGGCAGACCTCGAACAGCTTGCGGGTCTGGCTTTCGACCCCCTTGGCGCCGTCGATGACCATCACCGCCGCGTCGACCGCCGTCAGCGTGCGATAGGTGTCTTCCGAGAAATCCGAGTGGCCGGGCGTGTCGACCAGGTTGAAGCGGAAGTTGCGGAAATCAAAGGACATGGCCGAGGCCGAGACCGAGATGCCGCGATCCTGTTCCATCTTCATGAAGTCCGAGCGGGTGCGGCGGGCCTCGCCCTTGGCGCGCACCTGTCCGGCCATCTGGATGGCGCCGCCGTAAAGCAGGAATTTCTCGGTCAGCGTGGTCTTGCCCGCATCCGGGTGCGAGATGATCGCGAAGGTGCGGCGGCGGGCAATCTCGGCCGGTAGGGCGGGGCGGTTTGGCGTCTGGTCTAGCATGGCACCGCTATAGAAGGGCCGGGGCGGCGGTGCAATATGGCGATGTCGGCGGGGGCGCCGCCCCCCGGCGTCTTTTTGCAAAAGCCGCCGTCCCCCGGGATATTTCGGGCAAGAGAAAGACCGGGCAGGGGGGCACTGAAAGACCCGGGTCGGCTATTTCGAGGAGGCGCGGCGCAACAGGTCGACGGCATCGGGGCGGTCGAGCAGGTTTTCATGCACCTCGTAGTCGTGATGGCGGCTTTGAAGGCCGGGCTGCGGCCGTTGCAGCGCCTTTTCCACCTCTTCGGGCAGGATCGGGCGGGTGCGCTGGTCGGCCTGCATGGTTTCGGCCGAGATGCCCTCGGCGAAGATGATCTGATGGGTGTCGAACAGGAGCTGGTAGTATTCGACGAAACCGCCCTCGACCGCGCGCACGCTGTCGCCGT
>NZ_JBFJVE010000094.1:0-11164 GCF_041624275.1 Shimia sp. | reverse complement strand
GCCGGAAACGGATCGCGCCGCCGCCGCCGTCCGTCGCGCGGACGGGGCGGGAAGGCCGCGGCCTGAGGCCGCGGCGCTGCCTCCGGCGGGGATATTTCCGGCAAGAGAATGAGCGGCGCCCGCCGTCGGTTCAGGTGCCGCAGTAGGTGGCCAGCACGCGTTCGTCCTCGCGCGGGGGGCGGCGCAGGTCGGCGCTGTCGGCCCGGCGCTCGAATGGATCGGTACAGGCCGCAAGAAGGCGCCGGAAGGGGGCCATGTCGCCGCCGATGGCGGCTTCGATCATCTGCTCGACGCGGTGGTTGCGCGGGATCACGACCGGGTTGGCGGCCTGCATCACGGCGCCGGGGTCGGGCTGGGTCGCCAGCCGCGCCTGCCAGTCGCGTCGCCAGTCGTCGAATTCGGCACCATCGGTGAACTCTTCGCGCCCGCCGCCCCCGGCCAGGGCCGCAAAAAGGTTGGTGAAATCGCTGCCCTGCCGGCGCATGGTGCTCAGCAGGCGCTCGGCGAGGTCGCGGTCGCCGGGGGCGGGATCGCTGATGCCGATCTTGCGCAGCAATGTCGCCGTCCAGGCCGCGCCAAGCAGCCCCGGCATGGCGTGCACGGCCTCGGTATAGGCCGGCAGCGCGCCCTCGGGGTCGGCCTCGAGCGCCAGCAGCGCGGTCGCCAGCTGGGCCATGTTCCAGACCACGACATCGGGCTGGGCGCCATAGGCATAGCGCCCCGCGTGGTCGATCGAGGAGAACACGGTCAGCGGCTCGTAGCGGTCCATGAAGGCGCAGGGCCCATAGTCGATGGTCTCGCCCGAAACCGCGCAATTGTCGGTGTTCATGACCCCGTGGATAAAGCCGATGCCCATCCACCGCGTGACCAGCCGCACCTGCCGCGCGATCACCGCGCGCAGGAAGTCGAGCGGCGCCGCGGTGCCGGGGTAATGCCGGGCGCAGGCATGTTCCAGCAGCGCCCCGAGCCCTTCGCGATCGCGGCGCGCGGCCAGCACCTGGAAGGTGCCGACCCGGATGTGGCTGGCGGCGACGCGGGTCAGCACCGCGCCCGGCAGCGCGGTCTCGCGCATGACGGCGGCGCCGGTGGCGACCGCCGCCAGCGCCCGCGTCGTCGGCACGCCGAGCGCATGCATCGCCTCGCTGACCAGATATTCGCGCAGCACCGGCCCGAGCCAGGCCCGCCCGTCGCCGCCGCGCGAATAGGGGGTGCGCCCCGATCCCTTGAGCTGGATGTCGCGGCCGCGCGCCTCGCCCAGCAGAATCGCCCGCCCGTCGCCAAGCTGCGGGTTCCACTGGCCGAACTGGTGCCCGGCATAGAGCTGGGCCAGCGGCTCGGCGCCTTCGGGCAGGCGGTTGCCCGAGAAGACCGCCGCCAGTTCCGCCGCGTCGCCGGCGCCGGTGATGCCGAGCTCGGCGGCCAGCGGGGCGTTGAAGGCCAGGAGCTCGGGGGCGGGCACCGGCTCGGGCGGCAGGCGGGTGAACAGCCGCGCCGGCAGGCGCGCATAGCTGTTGTCGAAAGGGATGGACAGGCGGGCCGGGTCGGGCATGGCGGGCCTCAGAGCTTGCGGGTGACCAGCATGTAGCCCCCGCGCGGCGCAAATCCAGCGCGCTGGTAGAAGGCGCGGATCTCGGGGCTGGTTTCGTCGGCCTTGAGATGGAAGGCACGCACCCCGGCCTCGCCAAGCGCGCCGCCGAGCGCGGTCAGCGCATCGCTGCCCATGCCGCGCCGGCGCACCGGCGGGCGGATGTACAATTCGTCGACATAGGCGTCCATGCCGCCCAGTTCCACCGACCAGCCGAAGGCGAGGACGACATAGCCCACCGGCGCCCGCGCCGGCCCGATGAGATAGACCGCACCCAGCGGCGTGCCCTCGAGCAGCGGCGCGACAGCGGCCATGCGCGCCGCATCGTCGAGAAGGATGCCGGCCTCGGAGTGGCAGGCCTCGACCAGCGGCAGCAGCCGCGCGAGATCGTCGGGGCGGGCGAGGTGGAGGGCGGTGCTCATAGGCGGGCCAGCCTTTCTGTCAGCAGGGCAAAGAACCCATCGGCATCGAGATCGCCGATGAACAGCGCATTGGCGGGCTTGCCGGTGACGCCCCACCAGTCGGCGACGGTCATGCCCATGGTCAGCTCTGATCCGGTCTCGATCTCGACATTGACCTCGCGGCCCGAGAACAGTTCGGGGCGGATCAGATAGGCGGTGACGCAGGGGTCGTGCAGCGGCGCGCCGGGGCTGGCGTATTTTTCGCGGTCGAACCGTTCGAAGAAATCGGTCATCTCGGCCACCGCGATGCCGACCGGGGTGGCAAGCGCGCGAAAGGCGTCGTTGCGGGCACTTGTGACCAGCGCCTTATGCGTGACATCAAGTGGCATCACCACGATAGGAACGCCAGATCTGAACACGATATCAGCTGCTTGCGGGTCGACGTAGATGTTGAACTCGGCCGTGGGGGTGATGTTGCCGACCTCGAAATAGGCCCCGCCCATGAGCACGATTTCCTGAACCCTTTCAACGATGTCCGGCGCTTTTTTGAAGGCGGTTGCGATATTGGTCAGCGGCCCCAGAGGGCACAGGGTGACGCTGCCCGGCGCCTCGGCGCGCAGGGTGTCGATGATGAAATCGACGCCGTGCCGGCTCTGCAGCGGCATCACCGGATCCGGCAGCTGGGGCCCGTCGAGACCGGTCTTGCCATGGACATGTTCCGCCGTCACCAGCGGGCGCCCCAGCGGCCGGTCGCAGCCGGCATGCACCGGCGTTTCGGGAAAGCCGGCCAGTTCGCAGACCTTGCGGGCGTTCTTCTGGGTCAGCTCCAGCGGCACGTTGCCGGCGACGGCGGTGATCCCGAGAAGGTCGATTTCCTCGGGGCTGGCCAGCGCCAGCAGGATCGCCACCGCGTCGTCCTGCCCGGGGTCGGTGTCGATGATGATCTTGCGCGCGCTCATGGGGCCTCCGGTCTGCATGGGTCAGACTGGGCAATCGGCGGCCACTTGTCCAGTGTCTCGGCGGGCTGTCACTTCTTGGGGAATTCCAGCAGCGTCGCCGGGCCCTGCCGCCGCGCCTTCTGGCGGCAGGATTCGCAGATGTCATAGCCGCCGACCTCGATCCGTCTTTCGCTGAAGTCGAAGATGTCGATCCATTCCTCGCCGATCTTGATGCTGCCGCAGATCGCGCAGCGGTTGCGGTCGGCATATTGGCGAAACGACAGCACGCGCGGATCGGCCGACATGTCGCTGATGCTCAGGATCTCGTTGCGAAAGGTCAGCGCGCCATTGGCGCCGGGGATGATCTCCATGCACAGGACACGGCGCACGCCCGGACTGTCGCAGCGGAAATCAAAGCGCGTCGTGACCCCGGTTTCACGGCAGCCGAGAAAGACCATGCGATAGAAGAGAACGGTCTTGGCGCCCTCGATGAAATCCCAGATCGGCCGGCCGAGCACCCGGTCGGCCATCACCGCGCCGCCGTCGTTTTCCCGCGCGAACTCATCCCATTCCGCGTTCACCGAGGCCAGGGCGTCCTTGCTGTCAATGGTATATTCGACAACGGGCTGCTGCATGGCATCAGCCTAGCGCCCTCCGGGGCCGCGGTTCAAGGGTTCCGGCAGGCCTGCCGGTCAGTCGCTGGCGGTCTCGGCCAGTTCCAGATGGCCACCGGACTTGCCGAACACCCGTCGCAGCATCGGCTCGAAGAACGCCAGCGGCTTGCTCGGGTAGTCCGGGTCAAAGGCCTTCTGGTCGTAATGGTGGCAGAAATAGACCGCGTCGTCGTAATGGGGGCTGTCGCGATACCTGTCGCGGGCATGGCGATCGCCGCCCAGCATGTGGTTGTAGTAATAGCCCTGAAAGACGCAGTGATGCTCGATGATCCAGCGCGCCTTTTCGCTCATGTAGGGGCGCACCATGGCGGCGGCCAGCTCACCGTGGTTGTAGGGCGACAGGATGTCGCCGATGTCATGGATCAGCGCCGCGACGACGATTTCCTCGTCGGCGCCATCCTCATAGGCGCGGCTCGCGGCCTGCAGGCTGTGCTGATAGCGGTTGACCGGGTAGGGGGTCCAGTCCTCGTCGAGCGATTTCAGCATCGCCAGGATGCGGTCGACCAGACCGGCGTTGAACGCCTCTTCATAGTCCATGACGGCCTGCCAGTCGGCCTCGGTCGCCTCTTCGAAACTGGTCCATTTGGGTTTATGTGTTCTGTCCTGCATCCGGCAGCCTCCCTTTCCGGTCAGCCTAGGCGGTCATGACAGGGGCGCGCGCGTCCGTTTGCCGCCAAAATCCGGCAAAAAAACGACGCATCCCGGAGGATGCGCCGTCGGTTTTTACTGCTCGCAGATGAAATCAGCCGTCGAAATCGACTTCTTCGGTGATCCGCAGCGCGGCCGGGCGTTGCGCGGCCAATGTCATCAGGTTGACGTCATCGGCGGTGAACTCACCCCAGCTGCTGACCAGCGCGTCGGGCTTGGTGCCGGGGGCGATCGGATATTCGTAATTGGCTTCGGCATAGACTTCCTGCGCCTTGGGCGAGGTCAGGAATTCCATCATCTTCAGCGCCGCGTCCTTGTTGGGCGCGTGTTTGGCCATGGCAACACCGGAGATGTTCACATGGGTGCCGGCGCCTTCGAAGGTCGGGAAGACCACGTTGACGCTGTCGGCCCAGGCTTTCTGCTCGTCGTTGTTCAGCATCTTGCCCATGTAATAGGTGTTGCCGATGGCCACATCGCATTCACCGGCCCAGATCGCCTTGACCTGTGCCCGGTCGTTGCCCTGCGGCTTGCGGGCGAGGTTGGCCTTGATGCCTTCCAGCCAGCCCTTGGCACCCTCTTCGCCGAGGTGGTGGATCACCGCCGAGGTCAGCGCCACGTTATAGGCATTGGTGCCCGAGCGGGTGCAGATGCGGCCTTTCCACTTGGGGTCGGCGAGGTCTTCGTAGGTGGTGACTTCACCCTCGGCGACACGATCCTTGGAGGCATAGACGATGCGGGCGCGGGTGGTCAGGCCGAACCAGTGGTTGTCGGGGTCGCGGTACTGCGCCGGCACGTTGGCGGTCAGCGTGTCGCTGGTCACCGGCTGGGTCAGCCCGGCGTTGACCACGCCGGCCAGGCGCGAGATGTCGACGGTCAGCACCAGGTCGGCGGGCGACCGGTCGCCCTCGGCCTGCATGCGTTCGATCATGCCCTTCTTGAGATAGGCGACATTCACCGTGATCCCGGTCTCGGCGGTGAAGGCATCGGTCAGCGGCTTGATCAGCTCGGGCTGGCGATAGGAATAGATGTTGACCTCATCGGCGATCACGGGCGCGGCGACGGCAATGGCGGTGGCGGCGACGAGGGAGGTTTTCAGATATGCGAACATGCGACTCGGTCTCATTTGCGGTTTCGATTGCAGGCGGAATACCTGAGCAATTTACTTGGGTCAATACCTGAATAAATTATTCAGGTATTTGTCGCGCGTTTTCGCCGGCCTTCCTGCCTGCCGCCCCCCTGGGCTATGCCGGGGCCTTTTCCTCGGCTTTGACCTCGTCCCAAAGCGCGTCCATCTCTTCCAGGCTGGACTGTTCGGGGCGCTTGCCCCTTGCCGCCAGCCGGGCCTCGACCGCCTCGAAACGGCGGGTGAACTTGGTGTTGGTGGCCCTGAGCGCGCTTTCGGGGTCGATCTTGAGATGCCGCGCCAGATTGGCGATCACGAACAGCATGTCGCCGAATTCCTCCTCGATCTCGGCCTGGCTCAGGCTGTCGCGCGCCTCGGCCAGCTCTCCGGCCTCCTCGACGATCTTGTCGACCACCTGCGAGATATCGGGCCAGTCAAAGCCGACCCGCGCCGCGCGGTTCTGAAGCTTCACCGCCCGCAACAGCGCCGGCAGGCCAAGCGCGACCCCCTCCAGCGTGCCGCGCTGCTGCTTGCCGGCCCGTTCTGCGGCCTTCACCTCTTCCCAGTCGCGGGTCTGCTGCTCGGCCGACTTGTCGCGGGTCTCGTCGCCGAAGACATGCGGATGCCGGGCCAGCATCTTGTCCGACATGGTGTCGGCCACCTCGTCAAAGGTGAACAGCCCGCGCTCGGCCGCCATCTGGGCGTGGAACACCGACTGGAACAGCAGATCGCCCAGCTCTCCCTTCAGCTCCTCCCAGTCCTCGCGCTCGATGGCATCGGCCACCTCATAGGCCTCTTCGATCGTATAGGGGGCGATGGTGGCAAAGTCCTGCTCGATGTCCCACGGGCAGCCGGTTTCGGGGTCGCGCAGGCGGCGCATGATTTCCAACAGCCGGGGCATGCCGCCCTTGGGGTTCAGGATCAGCGGGTCTTCGGCCATTGCAACTCTCTCCTCGGCGGTGTTTGTGTTGCATATCAATGGAACGCGAACCGGGAGTCCAGCCCATGCCCGTGGTCAATCGAATTGCCGCCTATGCCGAAGACATGAAAACATGGCGCCGCCATCTGCACGCCCATCCGGAAATCGAGTTTGACTGTCACCAGACCGCCGCCTTCGTCACCGCGCGGCTGCGCGACTTCGGCGTCGACGAGATCCACACCGGCATCGCCACCTCGGGTCTGGTGGCGATCATCGAGGGCAGGGGGCCCGGCGGCACCATCGGCCTGCGCGCCGACATGGACGCGTTGCCGATGCCCGAGACCAGCGGGGTGGACCATGCCTCGACCGTCGCCGGCGCGATGCATGCCTGCGGCCATGACGGGCATACCACGATGCTGCTGGGCGCGGCCCGCTATCTCGCCGAGACCCGCAATTTCTCGGGCCGGGTGGCGCTGATCTTCCAGCCCGCCGAAGAGGGCGGCGGCGGCGCCGGTGTCATGGTCGACGAAGGGATCATGGAGCGTTTCGCCATCGACCAGGTCTATGCGCTGCACAATACCCCCGGCGTCGAGACCGGGCATTTCTATGCCACGCCGGGGCCGATCATGGCGGCGGTGGACGAGTTCCACATCGACATCCAGGGGCGCGGCGGCCATGGCGCCTATCCCCATGAGGCCGCCGACCCGGTGGTCGCGGCCCTCGGTATCGGCCAGGCCCTGCAAACCATCGTCAGCCGCAATCTCGACGCGCGCGGCGAGGCGGTGATTTCGCTGACCCAGATCCACGCCGGCTCGACCGACAACGTGATCCCCGACACCGCCTATATGAACGGCACCGTGCGCACCTTCGATGCCGAAGTGCAGGCGCTCATCATCCGCCGCATGCAGCAGATCGTCGACGGCCATGCGGCGGCCTATGGGGTGACGGCGGCGCTGCGCTATGAACGCGGCTACCCGGCGACGGTCAACGATGCCGACAAGGTGGCCTTTGCCTGCGACGTGGCGCGCGAGATCTCGGGCGCCGAGGCGGTGCGCGACGATTTCGGCCGCGAGATGGGGGCCGAGGATTTCGCCTATATGCTCGAGGCCCGGCCCGGCGCCTATCTGTTCCTCGGTCAGGGCGACGGCCCGATGGTGCACAACCCCAACTATGATTTCAACGATGCGATCTCGCCGATCGGCGCCTCGTTCTTTGCCCGGCTGGTGGAACGGGCGCAGCCGCTGTGACTTGTCGCCGCCCCGGACAAGGGGCGGTGCGAGCCGGCTTTTCACAATGCCCCGCAACGGGGGGCTTGACCTTGCTGCCCGGATTATCCAGAATTTGATCAAATTCATGGGACCGCGGCTGAAAAGGGGCAGGGCATGGCGCTCGAGGATGCGAAATCACAGGTGGACGAGGCCTTCACCCGCAAGGACAGCCGCGGCATGTCCTACGAGAACACCTTCGGCGGCGCGACCTCCTTCCTGCGCCGGCGCTATACCAAGGATCTGACCGGCGTCGACATCGCGGTGACCGGCGTGCCCTTCGATCAGGCGGTGACCAACCGGCCCGGCACCCGGCTGGGCCCGCGCGCGGTGCGCGAGGCCTCGGCGCTTCAGGCCTTTGATGCGCCCTATGGCTGGGACTATAACGTCATGGAGGAATTCGAGATCGTCGATTATGGCGATCTGGCCTTCGACTATGCCAATATCGCCGAGTTTCCCGCCACGCTGACCAATCACATCCGCGAGATCCTCAATGCCGGCGCCGCCAGCCTGACCATCGGCGGCGACCATTACATCTCGTTTCCGATTCTCAAGGCCTATGCCGAGAAATACGGCCCCCTGTCGCTGCTCCAGTTCGACGCCCATTCCGACACCTGGGCCGATGACGACATGCAGCGGGTCGATCACGGCACCATGTTCTACAAGGCGGTGAAGATGGGGCTGGTGGACCCGAAAACCTCGGTTCAGGTCGGCATCCGCACCACCAACGAAGACAACCTCGGCGTGCCGACCATCGACGCCCGCGAAGTGCACGAGACCGGCCCGGCGGCGGTTGTGGCCAAGATCAAGGCGATCCTCGGCGCCCGGCCGACCTATGTCACCTTCGACATCGACTGTCTTGATCCGGCCTTTGCGCCGGGCACCGGCACCCCGGTCTGGGGCGGGCTGAGCTCGGGTCAGGCGGCGATCATCCTGCGCGATCTGGCCGGGATCAACATGGTCGGCGGCGATGTGGTCGAAGTCTCGCCGCCCTTCGACACCACCGGCGCGACGGCGATCGCCGGGGCCCATGTGGTGACCGAACTCCTGAGCCTCTGGGGCGCGACGCGCCGCCGCTGACGGCTTAAACCCTTGGAAACACCGCCGCTTTCGGGAAAATCGACCGCCCTGAAAAAACTGCGGACATTTTTCCAAGAAAGGGTTGGAAAGTGAAACGACCTGATGTTATGTAGCGTCAGGCTGCGGCATTGTAGAGCCCGTTAATCTGTAGTTTAGTGACCAGTGCCCATGGCGATTGTCGCAGTCGCCTCTTCCTCCAAGCGATTGGACGCGATGCGCATGATGCTGTTCTGGAGCCTGGTTCTGCTGTTTCTCGCCGCCCAGGCCTATGTCCGCCTGGCGCCCAGCGACCCGGCCCTGTGGCATGTCGCGCCGCGCGCCGACAGCGACAAGAGCTTTGCCAACGGGGTCGTGCGCCGGGTGCCCGGTGTGGGGCAGGCGGGCTTTCAGCGTCTCGACGCGCTGATCCTTGCCACGCCGCGCACGGTGCTGCTGGCCGGTTCGCCCGCCGAGGGCATGGCGACCTATGTCAGTCGCACCCCGATAATGGGCTTTCCCGATTACACCACGGTGATCACGGCCGGGGATGATCTGCTGATCTACGGGCGCTCACGTTTCGGACGCCGCGATCTCGGCGTCAACGCCGCCCGTGTCGAGGGCTGGATCCGGGCCCTGACCGCCGGCTGAGGGCGGCTCCAGCCGCGACGACAGGCAGGCGGGGGCGATCTCGCGCCACATCGGCACGTTCAGCGACATCTGGCACTGGGCCATGAAGCTGCGCCCGTCGACATGAAGGCAGATGGTGTCGCCGACCTCGACCCGCGCACCCTGGGTGTCGGTGCAATAGCAGTCGATGATCTTGCCGTTGAGGTTGTAATCCGCAGCCGCCGGCGCCGCCGCGCCGATCAGGGCCAGCAGCGCGGCCGCCCTTCGGGGCAATGTGGTGGGCCGCTTGGGTTTCATGCACCGATCATACAGCCAAAGCGCCTCTTGACCAAGCCAGCGGATTGTCTCACTTAGCCTCATGGTTCCGATAGAACGACTTGAACAGATCACCCAGCGTTTCGGCTTTCTCGAAGCGCAGATGGCCGAGGGCGCGTCGGGCACCGACATCGCCCGGCTGGCCAAGGAATATTCCGACCTCAAGCCCGTGGTCGAGCAGATCGCCGCCTACCGGCAGTTGCTGGCCGATCTCGACGAGGCCGAGGCGATGCTGGCCGATCCCGACATGCGCGAGCTGGCCGAGGAAGAGCTGCCGCTGCTGCGCGAACGGCTGCCCGCGGCCGAACAGGCGCTGCAACTGGCGCTGTTGCCCCGCGACAAGGCCGATGCCCGCCCGGCGATGATCGAGATTCGCCCCGGCACCGGCGGCGACGAGGCGGCGCTTTTCGCCGGCGACCTGCTGCGCATGTACCAGCGCTATGCCGAAAGCCGCGGCTGGCGCTTCGAGATCATCGAAGAGCAGCTGACCGAGCTGGGCGGCATCAAGGAGGTGGTGGCCCATGTGAAGGGCGAGAACGTCTTCGCGCGGCTGAAATACGAAAGCGGCGTCCATCGCGTGCAGCGGGTGCCGGAAACCGAAAGCGGCGGGCGCATCCACACCTCGGCGGCCACCGTGGCGGTGCTGCCCGAGGCCGAGGACGTGGACATCCAGATCGACGCAAGCGATCTGCGCATCGACACCATGCGCGCCTCGGGGGCCGGCGGCCAGCACGTCAACACCACCGATTCGGCGGTGCGCATCACCCATATTCCCAGCGGCATCGTGGTCACCAGTTCCGAGAAGTCCCAGCACCGCAACCGCGAGATCGCGATGCAGGTGCTGAAGGCGCGGCTCTACGATGCCGAACGCCAGCGCGTCGATGCCGAACGCTCGGCCGACCGCCGCGCCCAGGTCGGCTCGGGCGACCGCTCGGAACGCATCCGCACCTACAATTTCCCCCAGGGGCGGATGACCGACCACCGCATCAACCTGACGCTCTACAAGCTCGACGCGGTGATGGGCGGCGATCTCGACGAGATCGTCGATGCGCTGACCGCCGACGATCAGGCGCGGCTGCTGGCCGAGATGCAGGCATGATCCTGCGCGAGGCGCTGACCCGGGGCATCCGCCACCTCAGGGAGGCCGGCATCGCCGATGCCGCGCGCGACGCCCGGGCGCTCCTGGCCGAGGCCGCCGGCATCGACGTTGCGCGGCTCACCCTCGAGGCCGACCGCGAACTGGCCGATCCGCAGCGTTTCGAGGCCCTGCTCGCGCGCCGCGCCGCCAATGAGCCGGTGTCCAAGATCCTCGGGCGGCGCCAGTTCTGGGGCCGCGATTTCGAGGTCACCCGCGACACGCTGGACCCGCGCCCCGAAACCGAGACCTTGATCGCCGCCGCGCTCGAGCTCGGGCCGGTGTCGCGCTTTGCCGATCTCGGCACCGGCACCGGCATCATCGCCGTCAGCCTGCTCTGCGACTGGCCCGGGGCCCGCGCCGTCGCCACCGATGTCAGCCCGCCAGCGCTCGCGGTGGCCGGGCGCAACGCGGCCCGGCACGGGGTCGGGGCGCGGCTCGAGCTGTGCCGAAGCGCCGATGTGGACGACTGGCT
>NZ_JBFJVE010000093.1:0-11259 GCF_041624275.1 Shimia sp. | reverse complement strand
GGCCTCGAGGCGCTGGACGGCGCGGGCTTTGCCAAGGTGCTGATCCACGATGTGGCGCGCGCCGGGGTCACGCCAAGGATCATCTCCGAGGTGCTGGCGGCACTCGACGGCGCGGCGGGCGCAGCGCCGGCGCTGGCGGTCACCGACGCCCTGTGGCATGGAGCCGGGGGCACGGTCTCGGGCACCCGGGACCGCAGCGATCTCTATCGTGCCCAGACGCCGCAGGGGTTTCATTTCGACGCCATCCTGGCGGCCCATCGCGCCCATGGCGGCGGCGCGGCGGACGATGTCGAGGTGGCGCGCGCGGCGGGGCTGTCGGTGACCATCGTCGCCGGCGACGAGGCCAATCTCAAGATCACCACGGCGGAGGATTTCGCCCGGATGGAACGAATTTTGCGAGGACATATGGATATCAGGCTGGGCAACGGGTTCGACGTGCATGCCTTTACCGACGGCGATCAGGTGACGCTCTGCGGCGTGACGATCCCGCACAGCAAGGCGCTCAGGGGCCATTCCGATGCCGACGTCGGCATGCATGCGGTGACCGACGCCATCTACGGCGCCCTCGCCGAGGGCGACATCGGCCGCCATTTCCCGCCCAGCGACATGCAGTGGAAGGACGCCGACAGCGCGATCTTTCTCGACCATGCGGTGAAGCTGGCCGGCGAAAAGGGCTATGCGATTTCCAATGTCGACTGCACGCTGATCTGCGAACAGCCCAAGATCGGCCCCCATGCCGGTGCCATGATGACCCGCATGGGCGAGATCATGGGGCTGCGCGCCGATCAGGTCTCGGTCAAGGCGACCACCAGCGAAAGGCTCGGTTTTACCGGCCGCGAAGAGGGGATTGCCGCCATTGCCACCGCAACTCTGGTGAAACCATGAGCATGCTGATCGCAACCGTGTTTGGCGTCGGCCATCTGCGCCCCGCCCCCGGCACATGGGGGTCGGCGGTGGCGGTGCTGGCCGCCCTCGGCCTGCATTATGCCGGCGGTTTTCCCCTGCTCGCCATTGCCTCGGTGCTGGTGTTTTTCATCGGCTGGTGGGCCACGGCGCAGGCCACGCGCGGCGCCGAGGATCACGACCCAAGCGAGATTGTCATCGACGAGGTGGCCGGGCAGTGGATCGCGCTTCTGCTGGTCAGTTTCGGCGCCTGGCACGCCGGGGTCGACCCGCTGCGCATGTATCCCGGCTGGATCGCCGGTTTCGCGCTGTTCCGCCTGTTCGACATCACCAAACCCGGCATCATCGGCTGGGCCGACCGGCGCGGCGACGCGCTGGGGGTGATGCTGGACGATGTCTTTGCCGGGATCTTTGCCGCCCTCGGCACCGGGGTCCTGGCCTGGATCAGCCACGGGGTTCTGGGGCTGTGAGCCTTGCCGAAGAGGTTCTCGAGGCCTGCAAGGCGAAGGGCCTGCGCCTGGCCACCGCCGAAAGCTGCACCGGGGGCATGGTCTCGGCGGCGCTGACCGATATCGCCGGCTCATCGGCGGTGGTCGAACGCGGTTTCGTCACCTATACCAATGCCGCCAAGGTCGAGATGCTGGCGGTGCGGCCGGAGACCCTCGCGGCGCATGGCGCGGTCTCGGAGCAGGTCGCCGGCGAAATGGCCCGCGGCGCGCTGGCCCATAGCGATGCCGACCTCGCGGTGGCGATCACCGGCATCGCCGGCCCCGGCGGGTCCGAGTTCAAACCCGAGGGCCGGGTGTGTTTCGGCATCGCCAGCGCCGCGGCCTGCGTCAGCGAAACCATCGAGTTCGGCGCGCTCGGGCGGGGCAATGTGCGCTCAGAGGCGCGGAATCACGCGCTGCGCCTGCTCTTGAAAGCGGCTTTGGAATACTGATCGATTATCGGGCAGCTCTGCGGGATTGCCGCCCAAATATTACGCATTTCAGAAACCGCCCATGTTTTTGGCGCCATTTGCCCGGTTTGCATTTTAGTTTTGCCCCTTTCCTGCGCTTTGTGGCGCCCAAATCATCAACAAAATGAAAGGAAGGGACAATGAACGGAGCGGATACCGCCTGGATCATCGTGGCTACGGCCCTGGTCCTGTTCATGACCCTGCCGGGTCTGGCACTGTTCTACGGCGGCCTCGTGCGGGCACGCAACGTGCTCAGCGTCTTCATGCAAACCTATGCCATCGCCTGCCTGATGAGCGTGCTGTGGCTGGCGGTCGGCTATTCGATCGCCTTCGGCGGCGGCACCAGCGGCTATTGGGGCGGTCTCGACAAGCTGTTCCTGGCCGGTGTCACCAGCGACAGCCTGTCGGGCACCCTGCCCGAGGTGCTGTTCTTTGCCTTTCAGATGACCTTTGCCATCATCACCCCGGCGCTGATCGTCGGCGCCTATGTCGAGCGCATCGGCTTCGGTTTCGTGCTGGTCTTCTCGGGGCTGTGGATGCTCCTGTGCTACGCCCCGGTGGTGCACTGGATCTGGGGCGGCGGCTTCCTGGCTGATGGCGGCATCTTCGGCGACACCGGGGTCAAGGATTTCGCCGGCGGCATCGTGGTCCACGAGACCGCCGGTCTTGCGGCATTGATGCTGGCCGTGGTGCTGGGGCCGCGCAAGAACCGCAGCACGCCGCCGCATGCGCCCTGGATGGTGATGATCGGCGCCGCGATGCTCTGGGTCGGCTGGTTCGGCTTCAACGGCGGCTCGCAGCTGGCCGCCGACGGCGGCGCCGCGATGGCGCTGACCGTGACCCATATCTCGGCCGCCACCGCCTCGCTGACCTGGGCGCTGTGGGAGAAGATCAAATACGGCAAGGCCTCGCTGGTGGGCCTGGTCACCGGCACCATCGCCGGCCTGGCCTCGATCACCCCGGCCTCGGGCTTCGTCGGCCCGATTGAGGCGCTGATCATCGGTGCCGTGGCCGGCATCCTGTGTCAGGAGGCGGTCAACCTGGTGCGCAACAAGCTGAAGATCGACGACACGCTTGACGTCTTCGCGGTGCACGGGGTCGGCGGCATCTTCGGCACGCTGATGATCGCCGTCTTCGCGCTCTTCGGTTTCGAGACCGGCGGCACGCTGGTCGCGCAGGTCGGCGGCCTGGTGGTGGTCGGCCTGTTCACCCTGGTGGTGTCCTACGTGCTGATCAAGCTGACCGCGCTGATCACGCCGCTGCGGGTCGATGACGAGACCGAGGTCAACGGGCTTGACCTCAGCGTCCACGGTGAACGCGCCTATGACATGAACTCCTGACATCTGCGAAAGCGACAGGAGGGGGGCGGGCCTTGCGGTCCGCCCCTTTTTCATGCGGCATCGCGCCAAGGCGGGCGAAGACGCCTCCGGCGGGAGTATTTGGCACGAGATGAAGCCCGGCGGGCGGCAAAAGCCTCAGGCGAAGAGCAGCCCGGCCAGGGCAGCGGCCGGGGCGGCGGCCTCGAGCGCATCCCAAAGGCGCGCGCTGCGCGCCGCGCCGATCAGCGCCGCGGATTTGGCGTGGATCTTTGCGGTGCGTTCCGCCAGCGGGATCGGCGCCTCGAGATCATGGCGGGCCGAACGCCTGGTGCCGTCGCTCAGGGTGAGCGTCACCCGCGCCTGGGTTTCGCTGAGGGTTTCGGTCGCGACCACCGAAACCCGGTCGCGCAGGGCGATGATGGCGGGGTCGGCACATAGCGCGTCAGAATAGCTTTCGAGCGCGGCGGTGGAATGGCCGAGCAGCGCCATGGCGGCGACCGTGCGATAGGAGAATTTGGCGCCGAGCCCGGTGGTCGGCGCGCTCTGGTTGCAGACGCTCATCCAGCGCGGGTGGGTTTCGATGCCGAGGCCCGCGATCTCGTCCACGCCGGGGCGATCGAGGTGTGACAGCGCCTCGAGCGTCGCATGCAGCCCGTGGCAGCAGGCGTGGAACTTGTGGCTGATGCGGTCGAACCTCCAGTGCGCGCTTAGCCCTTCGAGGGCGCCGGCATCGGCCGCGCCGGCATGGGTGGCGCCGAAGCCCTGCGGCCCCTCGAGCCCCCGCACATCGGGGGCAAACCCGCGCTGCACCAGCAGCGCCGCCTCGACCCCGTTGGCGGCGGCAAGCCCGGCGTTATAGGGTTTGCCCATGGTGCCGAACTGGGATTTCAGCCCCGAGGCGCGGGTGGCGACAAGGCCGAGGGCGGCCTCGGTCTGCGCCGCATCGAAGCCCAGGAGCCGGGCGGCGGCCACGGCGGCGCCAAAGGCCCCGGCGGTGGCGGTCTGGTGGAACCCGGTCTGGTAGTGGCCACGCCCGAGCCAGACCCCGACCCGGATCGAGGCCTCGATGCCCAGCAGCGCGGCCAGTTGCAGCGCCGGCCCGTCGGCCTCGGTCATCTCTGCCACCGCCAGCACCGCCGGCAGCACCGCGACGCTGGGGTGGCCGATATGGTCGAAATGGGTGTCGTCATAGTCCAGCGCATGGCTGGTGGCGCCGTTGACCAGCGCCGCCGCCCGCGCCGGCAGCGCCGCCGACCCGCCGAAGACACGGGCCTCGGGCGTACCCGCCTCGGCCACGACCATGTCACGGGTGATCCGCGCCACCGGCTCGGCCCTGCCGGCGATGCCGCAGGCGGCCCAGTCGAGCATCGACAGGCGCAGCATGTGCAGGGTTTCGGGCGGCACATCGGCGGCGCGCGTTGCGGCCGCGAAGGACGACAGTTTTGCGGTGATCATGGCGGGGCCCCTTTCGGGCGCCACAATACCGGCTCAGGAGGCGCCGTAAAGCTCTGCCGCGCGCGCCTCGAAGGCGGCGACGATACGGTGCATCGCCTCGTTGAACACCAGGCCGATGGCCTTTTGCAGGATCAGGTTGCGAAACTCGAAGTCGACGAAGAAGGCGACTTCGCAGCCGCCCTCGACATCGCGGAAGGCCCAGGTCGATTTCAGGAACTTGAACGGCCCGTCGAGATATTCGGTGTCGATGCTCTTGGCCGCATCGTGCAACAGCACCCGGCTGCCGAACCGCTCGCGGAACACCTTGAACGAGATCACAAGGTCGGCCAGCATCTCGCGGGCGCCGTCATGGGGCCGCTCCGAACGGATCCGCGCCGCGGCGCACCAGGGCAGGAATTTCGGATAGGCGGCGACATCGGCCACCAGATCATACATCTGCTGGGCGCTATACGGCAGGGTACGGGTTTCGGAGTGAGTGGGCATGGCATGATTTCGCGTGGACAGTGGCCGCCCATTTCGTATGCTGCGGTCGGAAAATCAAGGGGGTGTCTATGACAGAGCGTCCATATGTCATCGACCAGATGATCTCGGCCAAGGCCATCGCGGCCCGGATCGAAGAGCTTTGCGAAGAAATTTCGACCGAGTTCACCGGCACCGACAAGCTGGTCGTGGTCGGCCTGCTGCGCGGCTCTTTCGTCTTCATCGCCGACCTGGTGCGCGAGCTGGAACTGCCGGTCGAGGTCGATTTCCTCGAGGCGTCCTCTTACGGCAACGCCATGGAAAGCAGCCGCGAGGTGCGCATTCTCAAGGATCTGCGCGGCGAGATCGAGGGCCGCGACGTGCTGGTGGTCGAGGATATCGTCGACACCGGCCACACGCTGACCCATGTGCTGCATCTTCTGCAATCGCGCAACCCGGCCAAGCTGAAGACCATCGCGCTGCTCGACAAGCCCTCGCGGCGCGAGGCCGACATCACCGCCGACTGGACCGGCTTTTCGATTCCCGACGAATTCGTCGTCGGCTATGGCATCGACTTTGCACAGCGCAACCGCAACCTGCCCTTCATCGGCAAGGTGCGTTTCCTGTCATGAACCTGCGCCTGCTGATGCGCATGGCCCATTGGGCCCGCCACCCGCCTTCGGCGGGGCGGGTCAAGCTGGTGCTGGCGGTCATCGTGATCTGCCTGGCGCTGGTCGCCATCGAGACCTGGGTCGGCTGGCCGGAAGGCTGGCAGAGCGACCGGTCGCTGGGGCTGCGCCCGCCGCGCTGAGACGCACGGGGCGGCGGCTCAGTCGTTGCAGTCGACCTCTTTCATCAGGGTGTAGGCCTCTTTCACCAGATGCTTGGTCTCTTCATAGACAGGCGGGTATTCCATCAGGTCGATGCGCCCGTTGGCGCGTTTGACGTAGACCCGGTAGCTGTCCTTGATCTTTTTCTTGGTGGTACGGTATTCCGCCGGCACGGTGACCTGCCGGAAACACCCGATCCGCTTGGCCTCTTCGGCGGTGACACCGGGCAGCGCAACGCTCGACAAGAGCACCGCCGCCATTGTCCGATAGATCATTTTTGTCTCCTTGAATGAAAATGCCTCAAGAAGGAGATGCCCGGACAAAGCGGCAGCAATTTGATCTCAATTGGGAGTTTCTGAGCCTGCTCAGGGGCCGCAATAGGCCCCGCGCGGTGAAAGAGGCGCCCACCCGGCGCCCCTTTCCTGATCTCGGCAAGCGGTCTAGTTGCGGCAGGGCGCCTTGCGCTTCACGTAATGGCCTTCCATGACCAGCGTTTTTTTCTCGATATACATCGGCGCGTAATAGACCTCGGCCAGCTGGTCTCCACGGTGCTCCCACTTGGTATAGCCCTTGGAATGCAGGACCTTGTGGGTCTTGTAGCTCGCCGGGACCCAGACCTTGTCGTAACAGGCGACGACTTTTCCTTCCCAGGCAGCGGCAGGTGCGGCGATGCCGATGAAAACCGCGGCCGTGATCAAACTTAACTTCATAATAATCTCCTTTTTTGTGCAGTATCTATATCGCTAGCATTGCGCGATTTGCCCGACGAAGGAAAAACCGTGCCCATTTTGCCAGCCTGCTGGAATTTTTTAACTTTTTTCGAAATATGTCAATTTTGCGGCAAAACGGCCACAGTTTCGCCACATTCGCCGAAACGCTTGAAAGCGTTATTGTTTCTCAATTTACGACAATTGAACCTGCGGCTGCCCACTGTTTACCGATTTCGAATCAAATCTGGCCCGGCCGTGCCCGGCAAGCAGCCGGAAGGCAAGAACCGGGCCTTGCGGGCCCGGTTCGCTGCATCTCGGTCGAGTCGAATCAGATCAGGGGCCTCAGGTCGCGGCGCGGCGGGCGGCCTGAAGCTTGGCGAAATCGTCCCCCGCGAGGTAGGAAGACCGCGTCAGCGGCGTCGCCGAGACCATCAGGAAACCCTTGCCATAGGCGGCGGTCTCATAGGCCTTGAACTCTTCCGGGGTGACGAAACGGTCGACGCCGATGTGTTTCGGGGTCGGTTGCAGGTACTGGCCGATGGTGAGAAAATCGACATCCGCCGCACGCATGTCGTCCATCACCTGCTGCACGCCCTGCTTGTCTTCGCCAAGACCGACCATGATGCCCGATTTGGTGAAGATCGAGGGGTCGATTTCCTTGACCCGCTGCAACAGGCGCAGCGAATGGAAATAGCGCGCGCCCGGGCGCACCGACGGGTAGAGACCCGGCACCGTCTCGAGGTTGTGGTTGAAGACATCCGGCTTGGCGGCGACCACCACCTCGAGCACCTCGGGGGCGCATTTCAGGAAATCGGGGGTCAGCACCTCGATCGTCGTCGCCGGAGACTGGTGGCGGATGGCGCGGATGGTCTGGGCGAAATGCTCGGCGCCGCCGTCCTTGAGGTCGTCGCGGTCGACCGAGGTCACCACCACATGGGTCAGCGCCAGTTTCTTGACCGCCTCGGCAACCCGGCCCGGCTCGAAGGGGTCGAGCGTGTCGGGCTTGCCGGTGGCGATGTTGCAGAAGGTGCAGCCGCGGGTGCAGATCTCGCCCATGATCATCATCGTGGCGTGGCCCCGGCTCCAGCATTCGCCGGCGTTGGGACAGGCGGCCTCTTCGCAGACCGTGGCCAGCTTGTTGTCGCGCATGATCTTGCGGGTCGCGTTATAGCCCTCGCCGGTCGGTGCCTTGACGCGGATCCACTTCGGCTTGCTCGGCTGGGCATTGTCCGGGCGATGCGCCTTCTCGGGATGGCGCTGTTCGGGGATTTTCAGATCACGCAACGGTCGAGCCCTCATGTCGCTTCAGGTTTCTGGCTGCATAGCATAGCCCTGACGTCGAGGAAGGGCCAGAGACGCATGGCAGCTATGCACCATAGAAGTCGCGGGTTGACGGCAAAGGCACATTGAACCCCTCTTAGAATCATTTTAAGTGCCTTGTGAAACAACCAATTGCTGACAGGAGAATACCAATGCAAGCAGGTGTCAAAGTCCCCGCAGTGACTTTCAAAACCCGCGTCCGTGACGAAAGCGTCGGCGGTCCCAACCCGTTCCGCTGGCAGGATGTGACCTCGGACGATTATTTCGCCGGCAAGCGCGTGATCCTGTTCTCGCTGCCCGGTGCCTTCACCCCGACCTGCTCGACCTACCAGCTGCCCGGCTTCGAGAAGATGGCCGCCGAATTCGCCGGTCTGGGCATCGACGAAATCTACTGCATGTCGGTCAACGACAGCTTCGTGATGAACAAATGGGCCGAATCGCAATCGCTGGAGAACGTCAAGGTGATCCCCGACGGATCGGGCGAATTCACCCGCAAGATCGGCATGCTGGTCGCCAAGGACAACCTCGGCTTCGGCATGCGCTCGTGGCGCTATGCGGCGATCGTCAACGACGGCGTGATCGAAGCCTGGTTCGAAGAGCCCGGCCGCGCCGACGACCACGGTGAAGACCCCTATGGCGTCTCGTCGCCCGAAACCCTGATGGAGCACCTGAAGGCGGCCCAGAGCGCCGTGGCCTGAGCCCGCCCATCTTCGCTCATTCGGGGTCCGCGCCGCCGCGCGGGCCCCTTTTCTTTGCCCCGCCCCACGCAACCCGGGGAAACACGATCACATATTGCGGTTTTCGCATCCGTGCGCTACCCGATCCGGCAACCGAAGCGGAAAGGGCCAGCCCGATGAACCAGACCAAGATCCTCCATTATTCCGACCTGCTGTGCATCTGGGCCTATGTCAGTGAACAGGCGCTTTATTGTCTCAACGAGGATTTCGGCGAACGGGTGTCGATCGAGGCGCATTTCTGCTCGGTCTTTCCCGACACCGAAACCAAGATCGCGACCATGTGGGAAGGGCGCGGCGGTTTCGACGGTTATGCCGCCCATGTCCGCGAGGTTGCCGGGCAATTCGACGGCATCACCCTGCACCCCGATGTCTGGACCCGCACCCGGCCCCGCTCGTCGGCCAGCCCGCACCTGTTCCTGAAGGCGGTCGAGCTGCTCGAATCCGACGGCGGCCTTGACAATGAACCTTTCGAGAAGCGCCCCTCGGCCATGGGCGCGCGGGCCCTGAGGCGGGCGTTTTTCGCCGAGGGCCGCGACATTGCCAACTGGGCGGTGCAACGCGAGATCTGCGACGAGATCGGAATCGGCTTTGATCCGGTGCTGGGCCAGATCGAAAGCGGCGCCGCCATCGCCCGGCTGGCCGCCGATTACGAACAGGCCCGGGCGCAGGGCATCCAGGGCAGCCCGACCTATGTGCTGAACGAAGGCCGCCAGCGACTGTTCGGCAATCTCGGCTATGGCATCCTGCACGCCAATATCAAGGAATTGCTGACCGGCGGCCCCTTTGAGAGCACCAGCCTGTGTTCCTGAGCCCCCATGTCTGAGCCCGTGTTCCCGAGCCGACCGTGCGACGACCGATGAGCGAAAGGCAGGCGATGCGCTCCGTCGGACCGCACCGCCCTTTCGCTCGCTGTTGGCTCAAAACTTCAAGCGAAGACCCTGACGGGTACTAGCCGATCATACGACCTACATCCCCTGCTTGTGAACGATAATATTCACTCAACCTTATGAGGGCAATCCTGAGCACGATCTTGCCCGAGCGCGCCGACCAGCCAAGGCGCTTTTCGGCCCGCTCCAGCCCCTCGAGAAAACAGCAGCAGCGCAGCGCCACATCGGCCAGCCCCTCGCCCAGCTCGTGCAGGGCCTGCACCACCCGTTCGCGGGCCATGGCCGGTGGGCCGCTGACTCCGGGATCGGTCACATAGCCGCCGCGGTCCTGCCCGGACAGGAAACGTTGCCAGCTCGGCGCCTCGGCCGGCCCCATCTGCGCCAGTTCGAAATCCTCGCGCAGCCTTTCTCCGGCGGCGACCAGCGATTCGCCGAGAAAGGCCTGCCCGTCACGGTCGCGGCGCCGGGCCAGTGCCGCCAGCGGCGAATCGGCGCTCGAGAAGCGCGCCGCAGGCGCCTGCGCCCCGGCGCATTCGCAACCGTCCCTGTCGAAGCCGGCCCGGGTTTCGGCGAAACCGGCGCCCCGGTTCGTCGCCCGGTTCTCGGTTTCCGCGATCATCCGGCGCAATGCGCTGCGCCCCTGCGCGGTGATCCGATAGCGCGAGATACGCCCCGGGCTGTCGCAGGTGATCCACCCCTTGAGAACCATCGCGCGGGCCAGGTTGCGGGCCACCACGGCGGTGCGCACGGTCCCGGCGCCGACCTCGCGCACCACCACCGCCTTGTCCATATCGGTGCCGACGGCAAGAACCGCGCCGGTTTCGCACAGCCGTGGCAGGATGCGCTGCCCCTCGCGAACAAGGGCCGACTGGTCCGGTAGGGGCTCGCCTGTCTGATTGACCGTCTCCACGAGAGGCTCCTTTCGCGATACCGTGCCGGGCAAGGGGTCATAGAGCGCCGAAAGCCGGTTCATGGCCTCGTCCATCAAGGGATCGTCGCGCTGCGTTTCGAGTTTTCGGATCTGGCGCAGAACCGTCGAGGGATGACAGGATTGCTGGCGGGCGATCTCGCGTATCGAGCGGCCGAACTCGGTATGCATCACATACCGCTCTGCCTCTGGCGGCAACCACTTCAATACGCCTTTTAGTTGTACCCGTTCCACAAAGCCCCGCCCCCTCAGGTCAATACACCTTCCGCAGTTTCCCACAGGTTTTCCCTAAAATTGTCCACAATTTAGCGGTCAATTGTTACCCAGCGGTTAAAATTTACCTGATTTGCCGATTATTGTTTCTATTTGGTAAACAATTGAGAAACCTGTCGCACGGCGTTGCACCCGGTCGCGCAACACCCGCCTGGATTGCATCATTCTGGCGGCGCGAAACCAAGCCAGGAGTCAGCCATGAAGAATCTAGCCCAACTTGTCGCAGACCTGAGGCGGCCGCGCCTTCTGATCCGGGCCGCGCGTCTCGGCGTCGACAGCTACCGGCGGGAAAAGCACCTCGGGCGCCATTTCGGCTATGGCAGCCTGCCGCGCAGCAGCCCGGCCCTGCTGCATCTTCTCGACCGGGAAAACCGGATCAACCAGCAGCGCGAGTCGGGCGCCGCCGGTTACTCCATCGCCA
This sequence comes from Shimia sp., assembly GCF_041624275.1. Lineage (GTDB taxonomy): Bacteria > Pseudomonadota > Alphaproteobacteria > Rhodobacterales > Rhodobacteraceae > Shimia. The sequence goes on along the minus strand of NZ_JBFJVE010000093.1, from coordinate 59 downwards.
CCCACGTCGATCTCCTGATCGCGATCATGGGCGAGGCCCGCCTGCTGCGGGCCTCGCTG
>NZ_JBFJVE010000092.1:0-11269 GCF_041624275.1 Shimia sp. | reverse complement strand
GCCCTGCATGCCCTGACCCAGCGCCGCCAGAATGACCGGCTCATAGGTCGACATCTGCCCCGAATGCGGCATGCCGACCATGATCACCTTGCCGCCGCCCGCCAGATAGCGCGGCGCGTCGTCATAGGCGCCGATGGCGCCCACGGTGACGATCACCGCATCGGCGCCGCGGCCCATGGCGCGCATCGCCTTGATCCAGGGTTTCCTGTCGGTCGCCAGCACCCCGTCGGTGGCGCCGAACTCGCGGGCTATGGCCAGTTTCTCCTCGCTGACATCCACCGCCACGATGCGTCTTGCGCCGGCGATGCGGGCGCCCTGAATGGCGTTGAGCCCGACCCCGCCGGTGCCGATCACCACCACGTCCTGACCGGCGCGCAGCTGCGCAGCATTGACCACCGCGCCGACCCCGGTGATGACGCCGCATGCGATCAGGCTGGCGGCCTCCATCGGGATCGCGCCGGTGAATTTCACCACCTGGCTCTGGTCGACCACCACCTTCTCGGCAAAGGCGCCGCAGGCCATCGCCTGATGCAGCTTGCCGCCCGAGGCGGTGCGCAGCGGGCCGTGATCGCCGTCATAGGGGGTCTCGCAGCCGGTCGGCCGGCCGCCGGAGCAGGAGGGGCAGGTGCCGCAGGCCCGGATCAGGGTCACGATCACCTTGTCGCCGACGGCGATGCCGGTGACGCCGGCGCCCACCGCCGAGACCTCTCCGGCCGCCTCGTGGCCATAGACCGCCGGCAGCGAGCCGCCCCAGCCGCCATCGGCATAGGAGATATCCGAGTGGCAGATCGCCACCGCGTCCAGCGTCACTTCGACCTCGCCGGTCTCGGGGGCGCGCAGCAGCACCTCCTCGACCACGAGCGGCTGCCCGAATTCATGGCAGACTGCGGCTCTGATTGTTTGCAACTGACCTCTCCCTTGCTCGGTTTCGGCCAGCGTTGCGGCCCCGGCGGGTCATGGCAAGCCGGAATGAGACAAAGCATGTCGCAAACAGATCAGACGCGACGTCGCGAGCGCCAGAAAAGCGCGATCGTGGCCAGCATGATCGCCGCCGAGAGCAGAAAGGGCGCGCCCGGCGCGAAGACCGGCGCGTCATTGCCCGAGAATCGTGCAAAGACCTGCGTCATCACCACCGGCGCGAGGATGGTCGCCAGCGAGACGAGGCTGCTCAGCACCCCCTGCAATTCGCCCTGCTGATCGTCGCCGACCCGGCGTGACAGGATCGACTGCAGCGCCGGCGCTCCGATCGCCGCCAGCGCCGCGAAGGGCACCGAGATCAGGATCAGCATCTCGTGGCGCATCAGCCCGTAGAACAGCAGGAAGACCAGTTCCAGCACCAGCCCGACCATCACCGTGCGCCGGTCGCCCCAGGCCCGGATCGCCGGCGCCACCAGCGCCCCCTGGGTCAGCGCATAGACGCTGCCGTAAAGCGCCAGCGACATGCCCACCATGCCCGGCGACCAGCCGAACAGGGCGGTGCCGAAATAGGGCCAGATCGTCATGTAGACGATCAGCGCCACCTGATAGAGGAAAAAGGTCAGCAGCAGCATGCGGATCTCGGCCAGCCGGGCGACGGCGCGCAGGGCGCCGAAAGGGTTGGCCCGGGCCCAGCGGAACGGCCGCCGCAGCCGCGCGGGCAGGCTTTCGCGCAGCGACAGGTAGCCGAACAGCGCCGTGCCCGCGGCCAGCGCGGCGGCGGCAAAGAACGGCGCCCGGGTGCCAAGCTCGCCCAGCAGCCCGCCCAGGGCCGGCCCCATCACAAAGCCGATGCCGAAGGCGGCGCCGACATAGCCGAAGCGCCGCGCCTTGTCGCCGGGGGCGGAAATATCGGCCATATAGGCATTGGCGGTGGAAATGGTGGCGGCGGTGATGCCGCCGACGATGCGCCCGGCCAGCAGGATCCAGATATTCGGCGCCAGCGCCATCACCAGATAGTCCAGCGCCATCACGCTGAGCGAGACCAGCATCACCGGGCGGCGCCCGAAACGGTCCGAAAGATTGCCGACCACCGGCCCGAACAGGAACTGCATCACCGCGAAGGCGGTGGTCAGGATGCCGCCCCAGACCGCGGCATGGGCAAGGTCGCTGCCGCTGACCTCCTGGATCAGCTCGGGCATCACCGGCATGATGAGGCCGATGCCCATGGCGTCGATCACCGCCACGATGAGAACCACCAGCAGGGGCAGCCGGCTGCGCATCAGATCGCTGCGACCCGCTCTGCGAAACGCCGCGCCGCCTCGGGCGCATGGCCCATCTGCCGGCCCGGATCGAAGATCGCCGCCAGATCCAGGTCGGGATGGTCGCGCGCCGCCAGCGCCTGCAACGGCACGCCCGAGGCCTGCGCCTCGCGGCACAGGGCCTTGCTGGCGTCCTGCGCCTCGGGGCGTCGCATCGCGGCGCAAAGCGCATAGGACAGGGCCTCGGCATGGATCAACTGCAGGGGCTCGGCCGCCGCCCGCGCCATCACATCGGCGCGCGGCGCCAGCACCGCCATCTGCCGCGCGGCCAGTTGCAGCGCCGAGGCGGCGCCGAGACAGATCTGCGGCAGCGCCAGCCATTCGGCAAACCAGGCGGCGCCGTCGCGCTGATGTTTCTGCACCGCGCCGGCCTGCAACGTCGCCTGAAGCCCGCGCGCCTGATGCGCCAGCGCCACCAGCGCCGAGGCCATCACCGGGTTCTGTTTCTGCGGCAGGGTCGACGAGCCGCCGCCGCCGCCGAGATCGACCTCGCCGATGCCCGACATGGCCATGGCAATCAGGTCTTCGCCGATCTTGGCCAGCGCCAGGTTGACCCGCCCCAGCCAGTCGGCGATGCGCAGGACCGGCGTGCGGTCGCCGTGCCAGTCGCGCCCCGGATCGCCGAGGTTCAGCGCCGCCGCCATCCTGCCGCGCAGCTCGGCCGCCCTCGGCCCATAGGCCGCCGCCGTGCCCGCCGCGCCCGACACCGATACGATCAGGGTTTTCGCGCGCAGATCCGGCAGGTCTTCCAGCAGCGAAATCAACGGGTTGCCCCATTCGGCCACCTGCGCCCCGAAACTGGTCAGGCTGGCGTGCTGACCAAATGTACGGGCCACCATCGGCGTCTCGGCATGCGCCTCGGCCAAAGTCCGCATCGGCGTCAGGACCGCCTTCAGCCCGGCCTCGGCCTGACCCAAGAGCTGGCGCAGCCGCAGCATCAGCGCGCTGTCGATGATATCCTGCGAGGTCGCCCCCCAATGCACGAACTGGGCATGTTCCGGCGCCTCCATGGCCTTGCGGAACGCCGCCACCAGCCCCGGCACGTTGACCCCGTTCTGCCCCGTGGCCTCGGCCAGCCCGGCCGGGTCGAGCGGAATTTCCATCGCCGCCCGGTGAATGAAAAACGCGCTGTCCTCGGGGATGATCCCCATTTCGCCCTGCACCTTGGCCAGGGTGCCCTCGACCAGCATCATCGCCCGCACCTCGGCGGCGTCGGAAAACAGCCGCCCGGCCTCGCCGGTCGGGAAAAGCCTGGCAAAAAGCGCGCTGTCGAACACCGAACCGGCCATGGTCACTCCTTTGGTTTCGCGCCCGTCAGGCGGCGCGGTCAATATCGTCTATCAGCCTTGCCAGCCCTTCGGGGTCGGCAAAAAAGGGCGAATGTCCGCAATGCATCTCATGGACATCGCCCAAAGGCCAGCCCCGCGCCATCTCGGCCTGGAACTCGGTCGGGATGGCGTTGTCGTAAAGGGTGCGGATATAGCTGCGCGCCACCGCCCGGTGCCCCTGACCAAGAACGGCCGGCGTGGTCTGGGGCAGGGTGGCCTGCGGCGTCAGATGGGCCAGCGCATATTCGGTGGTGCCGGCGGGGCAGTCCTGATAGAACACCTCGCGCGCATGCTCCGGGTCGATGTCATAGGAGGCGCCGTCCGCGGCCCGCCGCACCGCCTTCAGGATCGGCTGGCGCGGCGCCAGACGGCGCATGTCGACCAGCGAATGCCCCTCGCGCGGGACATAGGCGCAGAGATAGATCAGACGTTTCAGCCGCTCGGGCGCGCGGTCTGCGGCCAGCGTCGCCGGAAAGCCGCCCCAGCTGTGCGCCACCAGCACCGTCTCGGACCCCAGCGCCGCGACCACCGCCTCGGTGCAGCTGTCCAGCGTCACCTCGGCCAGGGGCGTCCTGTCGGCGCCATGGCTGGGCATGTCGAGGCTGCGCACCCGATGGCCGCGCGCCTCAAGCGCCGGGATCAGGTCGCGCCAGCACCAGGCGCCGTGGCACGACCCATGCAGCAGCAGGATGTCAGACATCGGCAAGGCCACCGACATGGCCGGTGTCGCGCAGGAAATCGCTCAGGATGCCGGCGTAGTCCTCGGGGCGCTCGACACAGGGCAGATGCCCGGCGCGGCGGATCAGCCGGAACTGCGACCCCGGCACCAGCTCGGTGGTCTCGCGCACCATGTCCGGCGGGGTCGAGCCGTCCTCGGAGCCGGCAATGCCCAGAAGCGGGCACTTGAGCCCGCTGGTCGGGGTGATGAAATCGGTGCCCGAGATCGCCGCCGCGCAGCCGAGATAGCCCGCGACCGGCTGGCGCAGCATCATGTTGCGCCAGAGGTCCAGCTCGGGCGTGGCGCGAAAATCGCGGCTGAACCAGCGCGCCATCGTGGCATCGGCCAAGGCCTCGATGCCGCCCTTGCGCACCGCTTCGATACGCTCCTGCCACATCGCCGGGGTGCCGATCCGCGCCGCCGTGTTCGACAGCACCACGGCGCGCAGCTGGTCCAGCCGCTTCACCGCCAGCCCCTGCGCCACCATGCCGCCGATCGACAGGCCGACAAAGACCGCATCGCGCACCGCGAGGTGATCCAGCAGCCGCTCGGCATCGCGCACCAGCGCCCCCATGGAATAGGGCCCCTTGGGGCAGCTCGACAGCCCGTGCCCGCGCATGTCATAGCGGATCAGGCGCAGGCCGCGCGGCAACAAGGGCACCACCTTGTCCCAAAGCCGCAGGTCGGTGCCCAGCGCATTGGCAAAGACCAGTGGCGCGCCGCCCGGATCACCATCCTCGCGGTAATGCAGCCGCAGCTCGCCCAGATCCGCCATCCGCATCGCTCAGTCTCCCAGTTTCATATGTGCCATCACCTGCCCATGGTCGCTGGCCAGCTTGTTATAGGGCGCCTCGGCGTGGCTGCCATCGGTGATATGGTCGTTGAAGACGCTGAAATACTCCATCTCGCCGATGCGCGCCGCGTTGTCGGGGTGGAAATGCCGCGACAGGTAGATCTGATCGAGGCTCTCATAGACGCCGCCGAAGGCCGAGGTATAGACCATGTCGCGCAACGACTTGCGCACAAAGAGTTTCTCGGCGCTGGTCAGGCGGTGCGCCAGCACAGCGCCGCGAATATCCCTGTCCTCTTCCTTGGAATAGCGGTCGTTGTAATCCTTGGCGTCATGGCGCAGCATCCAGGAATAATTGCGGAAAGGTTGCTCGCCCGAGATGATCTCGGAGCTCACCGCATGTTCGCCTTCGTTGAAATCCCCCAGCACCATCACCGGGTTGCCCCTTTGCAGCTCGGCCACGACCTCGCGCCGCAGCACCCAGGCCTCGGCCATGCGCCGCACCGCCGCCCTTAGAGCCCCCATGGCGCGGCCCACCGGGTCATAGCGGGTCAGATCCGCCTCGGGTGCATAATCCGCCCCCCTGGGGCGCAGATACTCGCCCAGTTTCGACTTCAGATGGCAGTTGAACACGGTGATCACATGCCCGCCCACCGGAATGCGCAGCTTCAGCAGCGGGCGCGACAGGCGGCTCAGGGTAAACTGCCCGGCCTCCTCGCCGCCGAGCTCGCGAAACGGGATCTCCAGCGGCACCGGCAACTGCTGGATCACCTCCGGTGCGCCGACAAAGCCGAAACGCGACAGCACCGCCAGCCCCGGCCGCCGCTGCCCCGGCGCGCCATCGTTCATATTGGGGGCAAAGGCCAGCGCCGCCTCGGAATAATCGCGGTACCCGAGTTTGCGAAAGATCGCCTTCTTGCGATAGCTCTTGGACTTCGGCGGCAGCACCGCGTCGTTGCTCTCGCGCCCGATGCGGTCGGTCTCGGCGATCACATCGCGCAGCGCCGCTTCCTCGAAGATCTCCTGAAAGCCGACGATATCGGCATCCATCGAGAACATCTGCTGCGCCATCCAGTCCTCTTTCCAGGCGTATTCCTCGGGGGTGTAGGACTGGAACTGGTAATACTCCCGATCCGCCCCGATCAGGTTCTTGACGTTGAACGACGCGATGGTGAACCGTGTCATATCCGCTCCTCAAAAAAACCGGTCAAGATGTTCCCGACCCCCGGCTTCATCTCGCCAAAAATACTCAAGAAAAACAACCGCACCTCGGGCAGGACCAGTTCACCCAAAACGCCCCAGCGCCTCCTGAAACATCGGCGCGTCCACATTGCCGCCGGTGCAGACCGCCACCACGGCCTCGCCGGCGATCTCGTCGCCGTGAAACAGCGCCGCCGCCAGCGCCGCCGCACCGCCCGGTTCGACGACGATCTTCAGCCGCGCAAAGGCCAGCGCCATGGCCCGAAGGCAGTCCTCTTCGCTGACCACCAGCCCGGGCCCGCAGAGCCGTTGCAGGATCGGAAAGGTGATCTCGCCGGGGCTCGGGGTCAGGATGGCATCGCACAGCCCGCCCGATGTGCGGACATTGGTCTCGATCCGCCCCGAGACCAGCGAGCGGGCGACATCGTCGAACCCCTCGGGCTCGCAGGGCCGCGCCCGCAGGCCCGGCGCCTCGGCCTCCAGCGCCAGCGCGATGCCCGAGGTCAGCCCGCCGCCACCGCAGCAGACCAGCACATCGCCCCGCGTCACCCCCAGTTCGGCGGCCTGTTCGGCGATCTCCAGCCCGGCGGTGCCCTGGCCGGCGATCACCTGCGGCGCGTCATAGGGTTTGATCAGCCTCAGGCCACGCGTTTCGGCATATCTGTCGCCGATCGCCTCGCGGCTTTCGCCGCCGGCCCGGTCATAAAGCACCACCTCGGCGCCAAGCGCCCGGGTGTTGGCGATCTTCATCGCCGGCGCATCGGCCGGCATCACGATCACCGCCGGCGCGCCATGGGCGGCGGCGGCCATGGCCACACCCTGAGCGTGGTTGCCGCTGGAATAGGCGATGACGCCGCGCTTGCGGGTGTCCTCATCCAGCGCCGAGACTGCCGACCAGCCGCCGCGAAATTTGAACGATCCGGTGTGTTGCAGACATTCGGCCTTCACCAGCAGCCGGCGCCCGGCGATCTCGTCGAGAAAGGGCGAGGTCAGCATGGGGGTGCGCCGCGCGTGGCCTTCGAGGCGCGCGGCGGCCTCGCGGATCATGGTGATGTTCACGGTTGCAGCTCCTTGATCCATTTTGACAAGGCAGCCACCGACTCGGCCTCGTCGAGAAAAGGCACATGGCCGCGATCCGGCACCGTGGCGGCGATCAACCCCGGCAGCCGGGCCTGCATTTCGGCCAGGGTCGCGGCGCTCAGGATGTCCGAGCCTGCGCCGCGGATCGCGGCCACCGGCTTGCCGGCCAGGGCCTCGAACAGCGGCCAGAGATCGGGCGGCTCGGCCTCGGGGTCGAAGGTCGCCAGCACCGCGTCGCGCAGCTTCGGATCATAGGTGATGCCAAGCCCGCTGCCGGTGTCGGGATAGTGCTTGCGCACCTCCTCGAGCCAGCGTTCGGCGGGCACATTGGCGAACCCCGCCAGCCGGGCGCCGTAGTGGCGCGCCGCCTCCGCGTGGTCGGCCCAGGGCGGGGTGCGCCCGAGAAAGCCGGTGATGCTCTGTAGCCCGTCCATCTCGATCACCGGGCCGATATCGACGAAACAGACGCCGAGCAGCCGGTCCTGCACCAGCGCCGCCATGGTCAGCGCGATCAGCCCGCCGCGCGAGGTGCCCAGCACCGCCACCCGGCGCAGGCCCAGATGCTCCAAGAGCTCGAGCACATCCTGGGTCTCGCGCGGGATATTGTAGCTCATGTGGTCCGGCGCGTGATCGGACCTGCCGCGGCCGCGATAGTCGAGCCGGATCACCCGGCAGCCGGCCAGCGCCGGCAGCGCATAGTCGAAATCGCTGCCGTTGCGGGTCAGCCCGGACAGGCAGAGCACCGGCAGGCCCCGGCCCTGGTCGCTATAATGCAGCGACAGCCCGTCGGAGGTCAGGAAGGCCGCCATTCAGACCCCCGCCAGATCGGGGATGGCGGTCAGGTCCGACAGCACATGCGCCGGTTTCCAGGGCAGGCGGTCGACCGGCTCGCCGGCGCGGTTGACCCAGGCGGTGACAAAGCCGAAGCCGCTGGCGCCGGCGGCGTCCCAGCCGTTGGAAGAAACGAAGAGAACCTGGTCTCTTGCGCAGGAAAACCTTTCGGTGACAAGGGCATAGACCGCGTCGGCCGGTTTGAAGACGCCGACGTCCTCGACGCTGAGCACATCGTCGAGCCAGGGCGCGATACCGGCGCTGGCGACCGCGCCCATCAGCATGTCGGGCGAGCCGTTGGAGAGGATGGCGGTGTTGAAGCCGCGCTGTTTCAGCGCCGCCAGCATCTGCGGCACCTCCGGGTAGGCGCTGAGTTCCCAGTAGAGTTGCAACAGCCGTTCGCGCAGCGCCGCGTCGCCGTCGAGCCCGCGCGCCTCGAGCGCCCAGTCGAGCCCGTCGCGGGTGACCTGCCAGAAATCGGTATGGGCGCCGGTGATGGCGCGCAGCCAGGTATATTGCAGCTGCTTCTGGCGCCAGAGTTCGGCGATCTGCGGCCAGTGGCGGGCGAAATCCGCGCGCCCGGGATCGGCGGCGGCCTCGCGGGCGGCGGCGGCGACGTCGAACAGCGTGCCATAGGCGTCGAAGATACAGGTGGTGATGGTCATGCGCGGTTCTCCCCGGGGCCATTCTGTCGATCCTCGCGGCGCTGTCAAAGCCTGATTGCCGCCCGGCGCCACCTGTTTGCCATTCCGGGCCGCAAAGCCTAGGGTGCGGCCGCACAAAACAGAACTGGATATCTCATGACTGCTGCAAAATCGGGCGACACCGTTCGCATTCACTATACCGGAACCCTGAGCGACGGCTCGGTCTTCGACAGTTCCGAGGGCCGCGAGCCGCTGGAGTTCACCCTCGGCTCGGGTCAGGTGATCCCCGGTTTCGACAGCGGCGTCACCGGCATGAGCGTCGGCGAGAAGAAGACCATCGAGATCCCCTGCGAAGAGGCCTATGGCCCGGTGCAGGAGGGCGCCCGCCAGGACGTGCCGCGCGATCAGATCCCGGCCGAGATTCCGCTGGAAGTGGGGCTGCAATTGCAGATGCAGTCGCCGCAGGGGCAGGTGATCCCGGTGACCGTGGTGGCGGTGAGCGATGAGGCGGTGACGCTGGATGCCAATCACGCGCTGGCCGGCAAGGACCTGACCTTCGCGCTGGAACTGGTGTCGATTGCCTAATTGCTGATTGGGGGCAGGGGCGTTGCCCCTCTGTCCCCGGCGCAGGGCCGGAGACATTCACCCCAGGATATTTCAGGCAAGAGAAAGAGTATGGGCGACGCCCGGTCTTGCGGGTTGCCAGATGTAAAGAAACCGCGCTTGTGAGGGCGCGGTTTCTGGTTTTTGGGGTTTGGCGCGCGGCTAGAGGTTTTCGCTCTGCGGCATGCCGAGGACATGATAGCCGCCATCGACGCGGATGATCTCGCCGGTGGTGCAGGCGCCGGCCTCCGAGGCCAGATAGACCGCGGTGCCGCCCACCGCCTCGAGGGTGGCATTGGCGCGCATCGGCGCGTTGGCCTCGGTCTGGCGGAAGGTCTTGCGGGCGCCGCCGATGGCCGCGCCGGCCAGGGTCTTCATCGGGCCCGGCGAGATGGCGTTGACCCGGATGCCGTCGGGGCCGAGGTCATTGGCCAGATAGCGGGTGGCCGATTCCAGCGCCGCCTTGGCCACGCCCATGACGTTGTAGAAGGGGGTGACCCGGTTCGAGCCCTGATAGGTCAGGGTCAGCACCGTGCCGCCGTTGTCCTTCATCAGGGGATGGGCGCGGCGCGCCACCTCGATCAGCGAATAGCAGGAGATGTCGAGGGAGTTCTTGAAATTCTCGCGGCTGGTGTCAAGAAAGCGCCCGGTCAGCTCGTTGCGGTCGGAATAGGCGATGGCATGGACGATGAAGTCGATGCTCGGCCATTTCGCCGCCAGCTGTTCAAAGGCCGCATCCAGCGAGGCATCGTCGGTGACATCGACATCGACCAGGAAATCGCTGCCCAGGCTCTCGGCCAGCGGCGCCACGCGCTTGCCGAAGGCCTCGCCCTGGTAGGTAAAGGCCAGCTCGGCGCCGGCGCCGGCCATCGCCTTGGCGATGCCCCAGGCGATCGAGCGGTCATTGGCGACGCCCATGACCAGGCCGCGTTTGCCTTTCAGAAGATCGGACATGTCGCTTACCCCTTGTATTTGCTGAGGATCATCGAACCGTTGGTGCCGCCGAAGCCGAAGCTGTTGGTCATCACGCTGTCGAGGCCGGCGTTTTCGACCAGCGCGGTGGCGATCTCGCCCTCGTTGATCGCCGGATCCAGGGTCTCGACGTTGATCGAGGGGGTGATGAAGTCGTTGTCGAGCATCAGCAGGCAGAAGATCGCCTCGAGCGCGCCGGCGGCGCCCTGGGCGTGGCCGGTCATCGACTTGGTCGAGGAGATCGGCGGCTGGGTCTGGCCTTCGAAGACCCGGCGCACGGCTTCGACCTCGCCGACATCGCCGACCGGGGTCGAGGTGCCATGGGCGTTGATATAGTCGACGCGGCGGCCTTCGGGCAGGGTTGCCAGCGCCAGGCGCATGGCGCGTTCGCCGCCTTCGCCCGAGGGCGCCACCATGTCATGGCCGTCCGAGGTGGCGGCAAAGCCGGTGACTTCGGCGTAGATCTTGGCGCCGCGGGCCAGGGCGTGGTCAAGCTCTTCCAGCACCACGATGCCGCCGCCGCCCGAGATCACGAAACCGTCGCGGGTGGCGTCGAAGGCGCGGCTGGCCTGCTCGGGCGTGTCGTTGTATTTCGAGGACATGGCGCCCATGGCGTCGAAGAGGCAGCTCAGCGTCCAGTCGAGTTCCTCGCCGCCGCCGGCGAACATCACGTCCTGCTTGCCCATCATGATCTGTTCGGCGGCATTGCCGATACAGTGCAGCGAGGTCGAGCAGGCCGAGGTGATCGAGTAGTTGATACCCTTGATCTTGAAGGCGGTGGCAAGGTTGGCCGAGATCGTCGAGGACATGCATTTCGGGACCGCGAAGGGGCCGATGCGCTTGGTGGCGCCGGTCTTGGCCACGGT
>NZ_JBFJVE010000091.1:0-11651 GCF_041624275.1 Shimia sp. | reverse complement strand
GCCTCGGAAAACCACGCCGGAATGCTGCTCGAGTTCCATTTCGGCTGGGACAAGCAGGCGACCCTGGCCGAAGTCCGCGACAGGGTCGACCAGGCCAAGGCCGAGTTCCCCGCCGACGCCGAGACCGCGACCATCAACGAGATCAACCTCTCGCAGTTCCCGATCCTGGTGGTCTCGCTCTCCGGCGGCGTGCCGGAACGCACCCTGCTCCGGCTCGCCAAGGACCTGCAACGCGCCATCGAGAGCCTGCCGCCGGTGCTCGAGGCCGAACTGACCGGCCACCGCGACGAGATGGTCGAGGTGCTGATCGATCCGCTCAAGCTCGAATCCTACAACGTCACCGCCCAGGACCTGCTGACCGTCTTCGACCGCAACAACCAGCTGATCCCGGCCGGCTCGGTGGAAAGCGCCACCGCCGCCTTCTCGGTCTCGGTGCCGGGATCCTTCGAGACCCTCGAGGACGTGCAGAATCTGCCGGTGAAGGTGAACGGCGACCGGGTGGTGCGCCTCGGCGATGTGACCGACATCCGCCGCACCTTCGAGGACGCCGAGGGCCGGGCCCGCTTCAACGGCGACAAATCGATCTCGCTCCAGGTCAAGAAGCGCATCGGCGAGAACATCATCGAGACCGTCCGGTCGGTGCGCGCCGCCGTGGCCAGGGTGACCGCCGACTGGCCCGAGCCGCTGCGCAAGGCGGTCAATGTCGACCTGTCGATGGACGAGTCCTCGCGCGTGACCGACATGGTCAGCCAGCTCGAATCCAGCGTCATGACCGCCGTCATCCTGGTGATGATCGTGGTGCTCGCCGCGCTCGGATTCCGCTCGGCGATCCTGGTCGGCATCGCCATCCCCTGCTCGTTCCTGCTCTCCTTCGGGCTGATGGCGGCGCTGGGGATGAGCGTCAACAACATGACCATGTTCGGCCTGATCCTGGCCGTCGGCATGCTGGTCGACGGCGCCATCGTGGTGGTCGAATACGCCGACAAGCGGATCTCGGAAGGTGTCGGCCCGATGACCGCCTACGCGCAGGCGGCAAAGCGCATGTTCTGGCCGATCGCCTCCTCCACCGCGACCACGCTCTGCGCCTTCCTGCCGATGCTGTTCTGGCCCGGGATGCCGGGCCAGTTCATGGGCCAGCTTCCGGTCACGCTGATCTTCGTACTCACCGCCTCGCTGATCGTGGCGCTGATCTTCCTGCCGGTGCTGGGCGGCGTCGCCGGCCGCGTCAGCCGCTGGCTCGCGGGCGCCCGCGCCGCCATGCTCGGCCAGCCGCCGCCCGCCCCCCGGACGCCCCGGCCCTACCGCCGCCGCGCCTTCGGCCAGCTGGTCGGCGCCATCGTGCTGAACCCGCTCGGGCCGTTCCTGGCGCTCGGGGTCGCGCTCGCCGCGATCATCGGCGTCTTCAGCTATTACGGCGCCCACAACACCGGGGTCGAATTCTTCGTCAAGACCGACCCGGAGCGCGCCATCGTCTACGTCCGCGCCCGGGGCAACCTCAGCCTGGCCGAGCGCGACCGCATGGTTCGCGCCGTCGAGGCCGAGGTGATCGGCCTCAACGGCGTCGCCGCCGTCTTCGCCTTCTCCGGCGGCGGCGGCCTCGCGAACCGCAGCGGCCAGGAGGGCCCGCCCGACGCGGTCGGCCAGGTCCAGATCGAGCTCGCGCCCTGGTTCGAACGCGGCTCCGGCGACGCCGTCCTGGCCGAGGTCGAGCGCCGCATCACCGCGATCCCCGGCGTGCTGGCCGAGATCAAGCTGCAGTCCGACGGGCCCAAGCAGGGCAAGCCGGTCCAGCTCGAGATCCGCTCGAGCAGCTGGGCCGACCTCAACGCCGCCGCCCAGATCGCCCGGGCCCGCTTCGCCGCCACTCCCGGCCTGATCAACATCGACGACACCCGGCCGCTGCCCGGCATCGACTGGAAGATCGACGTCGACCGCGCCGCCGCCGGGCGCTTCGGCGCCGATGTCGCCACCATCGGGCCGCTGGTCCAGTCGGTAACCCGGGGCGCCATCCTCGACACCTACCGGCCCTCGGATGCCGACGAGGAGCTCGACATCCGCGTCCGCTTCCCGCCCCAGGACCGCCGCCTGTCGACACTGGACGACCTCAAGGTCACCACCACCAAGGGCCTGGTGCCGCTGTCGAACTTCATCACCCGCCACGCCGCCCCGAAGCTCGGCGAGATCAACCGCCGCGACGGCCAGCGCTATTTCCTGATCCGCGCCGGCGTCGACGAGCAGACCTCGGACGTCACCGTGATCGGCGAGCTCGAACAGTGGATCGCGCAGGAAAAGCCCTTCCCGGCCAGCGTCGCCGCCCGCTTCACCGGCGACCGCGAGGAACAGGCCGAGAGCCAGGCCTTTCTGAAAAGCGCCTTCGCCGGCGCGCTGGGGCTGATGTTCGTGATCCTGCTGGCCCAGTTCAACTCGGTCTACAACGCGGCGCTGGTGCTCAGCGCCGTGGTGATGTCGGTCGCCGGGGTGCTGATCGGCATGCTGGTGATGGACCAGGCGTTTTCGATCATCATGACCGGCACCGGCATCGTGGCGCTGGCCGGGATCGTGGTGAACAACAACATCGTGCTGATCGACACCTATCAGGAATATTCGCAGTACATGCCGCGCATCGAGGCCATCGTGCGCACCGCGCAGGCCCGCATCCGGCCGGTGCTGCTGACCACCATCACCACCATGGCCGGGCTGGCGCCGATGATGTTCGGACTCAGCCTCGACTTCGTCAACGGCGGCTATTCGATCGACTCGCCGACCTCGCTGTGGTGGAAACAGCTGGCCACGGCGGTGGTGTTCGGGCTTGGCATCGCCACCGTTCTGACGCTGGTCTTCACGCCCTCGATGCTGGCGTTGCGGGTCTGGTTCTCGACCTATGTCGGCTGGTTCTTCGGCCTGCTCAAGCGCCTGTCTCTGGGGCGCGGCAGCCGCGCCGCCCGCGACTGGCAGCTGCGCGCCGAGGCCCGCCGCGTCACCGCCCCGCTGCTGATCTGGCTCGACCCCGAGACCCCGACGACGAGCGATTCGACAACCGATGCGATCGCCGGCCACCCTTCGCCCGGCAGCCGCCCATCGGGCAAGAACGGGCTGCGCGCGGCCGAGTGATCGCGCGCGGCTCAGGCCGCCAGTTCATCTTCCGAAAGCTGGCGCTGCCAGAGCTGGGCATAGCGCCCGCCAAGATCAAGCAGCGCGGCATGGCTGCCCTCTTCGACGATCCGCCCCTGTTCCAGAACGATGATCCGGTCGGCCTCGGCGATGGTCGACAGGCGGTGGGCGATGGTGATCACCGTGCGCCCCTCGCCGGCCCGCGCCAGCGCGCCCTTGATCTCCTGCTCGGTCTCGGTGTCCAGCGCCGAGGTGGCCTCGTCCAAGAGCAGGATCGGCGGGTTCTTGAGCAGGGTGCGGGCGATGCCGACGCGCTGTTTCTCACCGCCCGACAGTTTCAGCCCGCGTTCGCCGACGGCGGTGTCATAGCCCTCGGGAAGCGAGACGATGAAATCGTGGATCTGCGCCGCCCGCGCGGCGGCCTCGATCTCCTCCATGCTGGCGCCGTCGCGGCCATAGGCGATGTTGTAGCGGATGGTGTCGTTGAACAGCACCGTGTCCTGCGGCACCACGCCGATGGCATCGTGCAGGCTGGTCTGGGTCACCTCGCGCACGTCCTGACCGTCGATCTTCAGCGCCCCGCCGTTGACGTCGTAAAAGCGGAACAGCAGCCGCCCGATGGTCGATTTTCCCGACCCCGAGGCGCCGACGATGGCGACATTGTGCCCGGCCGGCACGCTCAGGCTGACGCCCTGCAGGATCGGGCGTTGCGGGTCATAGCCGAAATGCACGTCTTCAAGTGCGATGGCGCCGCCCTCGACCGCAAGATCCGGCGCGCCGGGCCGGTCCGAAACCTCGGCCGGCTGTTCCAGCAGATCGAACATCTCGCCCATGTCCACAAGGCTCTGGCGGATCTCGCGATAGACCGTGCCGAGAAAGTTCAGCGGCAGGGTGATCTGCATCATATAGGCGTTGACCATGACGAAATCGCCGACGGTCAGGGCGCCGTTCTGAACCCCGATGGCGGCCATCACCATGACGATGATCAGGCCGGTGGTGATCAGGAAGGACTGGCCGAAATTCAGCGCCGCCAGCGAATAGGAGGTCTTCAGCGCGGCCCGTTCATAGCCCGCCATCGCCAGGTCATAGCGCGCCGCCTCGCGGGCCTCGGCGCCGAAGTATTTCACGGTCTCGAAGTTGAGCAGGCTGTCGATCGCCTTCTGGTTGGCATCGGTGTCCTGGTCGTTCATCTCGCGGCGCAGCTTGACCCGCCATTCGGTGACCTTGAAGGTGAACCAGACATAGGCGGCAATGGTCACTGCGACCACCGCCAGGTACCAGAAATCAAAGAGGAAAAACAGGATCGCGGCGATCAGCAGCAACTCGAGGATCAGCGGCCCGATCGAGAACAGCAGGAAGCGCAGCAGGAACTCCACCCCCTTGACGCCGCGTTCGATGATGCGGCTCAGCCCGCCGGTCTTGCGGGTGATGTGATAGCGCATCGACAGGCGGTGGATATGGTGGAAGGTCTCCAGCGCCAGCTGGCGCAGGGCACGCTGGGCGACGCGGGCGAAGATCGCATCGCGCAGCTGCTGAAAGCCGTTGCTCATCA
This sequence comes from Shimia sp., assembly GCF_041624275.1. Classification (GTDB taxonomy): domain Bacteria; phylum Pseudomonadota; class Alphaproteobacteria; order Rhodobacterales; family Rhodobacteraceae; genus Shimia. The sequence goes on along the minus strand of NZ_JBFJVE010000091.1, from coordinate 6,988 downwards.
GCCGCGCCATACCATAGGCCACGGTGATCCCCACCGCCCCCAGCGCCAGAGGCGGCACGCCCTCGCCGGCCAGCGTGTCGACGGCGGCCTTGTACATGACCGGGGTGACCACGGCGACCAGCTTGGCCGCCACCAGCGCCAGCATCGCCAGCACCACGCGGTATTTCACCCAGACCTGCCCCTCGGGCCAGAGATAGGGCGCGACCTTGCGAATGGTCCGCCAGCCCGAGCGCTGTTCGTTACGTGCCAGTTCCTCTGCCGAGGCAGTGCGCCATTTCGTCATGCTTCCATCCTGTTCCCGGGCACAGAGTTAAGCATGGTCGGGCCGAAACACCAGAGGGTCTGCGAAGTTTTGGGCGCACCCTGCCGGATCACTCGCCCGGCAGGGTGAAGACCTGGCCGGGATAGATCAGGTCCGGGTCGCGGATGCGGTCGCGGTTGGCCTCGAAGACGCGGACATACTGGATGCCTTCGCCATAGCGGTCGGTGGCGATCGCCCAGAGGGTCGAGCCGGGCTGAACGGTCACTACGCGGGCCGGCGGGCGCGGCACTGGTGTGCTGTCGGTCGCGCTGTCGGTTGCGCTGTCGGTATCCGCCGAAGCCGTCACCTGCGGGGCCGGCGCGGCTGACGTTGCAGACGGCGTTTCGGCTTCCGTCACAGTGGCGGTCACAGTGGCGATTTCGGTGGCGATTTCGGTGGCGATTTCGGTGGCGGTTTCGGTGGCAGTTTCGGTGGCGGTTTCGGGCAAGGCTTGGGTGGCCGGCTCGGGCGCGGCTTGGGGTGCCGCTGCGTCCGCCTCTTCCGATGCCCGGTCCTGCGGCGCCGGGGCCGATGCCGGGGCCGTTTCGGCCGAGGGTTCCGGGCTCTGCACCTCGGCAAGCAGGGTCTCGCGGGCCTCGCGTTTGAACGGGGTCTCAACGCGCGAGGTCACCTTGCCGGCCGGGTTCACCTCGTCGATGCGCAGCGTGTAGATGCCGCTGGCCACATCCGGCAGCCTGCTGCGCCAGCTCCCGTCCGCCGCGATCGGCGCGGTGGTGATCGCGGCATTGTCGAGATAGATCCGCACGAACCCCTCGCGGCCCGACCGCCCCGAAAGCATGACATCGCCTTCGGGCGTATAGCTGATCGCGTCCAGCGTCACCACCGAGGCCACCTCGGGGGCGCTGTCGCCCGGCGCCTGCAACACGGTGACGCCGGCGCTGTCGGCCATCAGCACGGTCGGCGCCGTGGCCGGTTCTGCGGCGCTGGCCACCGCTTCGGTTTGGGCGGCACCGTCCGCGCTGTCTTCATCGACGGCCATTCCTGCGGTCGCAGCTTGGTCCTCGGCACTGGCCGCTTCCGTGTCGGTCTGAGCCACGGCGACGGGGGTTTTCGCGCTGCTGTCCGCCGCTGTCGGTTCCGGCTGATCGTCACCGGCGACGATGGTCGCTTCCGTTCCCGGCGCGCCTTCGGCCGGGCTGTCGCCGGTCGCGGCCTCGGCCAGCAATTCGGCGGCCGGTGTCGGCGCGATGATCACCGTTGCATCAGAGGCAAGCTCGACCGTGCCGCCACGCTGGAGCAGGCTCATCACGCGCGGCGCGTCGCTGGGCGGAATATCGAGAAAGGCAACGAATTTCCCCGCCCCGTCGATGGTGGTGGTCGCGATCTCCTGCCCGTCGAGCAGGATCGCCAGCACCGCCCCGGCAGCGCCGCTGCCGGCGACCAGCGTGCGGCCGTCGGGTTCGATGCGCACGATGTCGAAACCCGGTCCGACCGGCGCCGGCTGCGCGCTGTCGGGCGTCGCTCCGGGGTCGGCGGCGGGGTCGGCGGCGGGGTCGGCAGCCGGGGCCACGGTCGGCGCTTCGGCCTGTTGCGGCGCGGCGGCGTCCGGCGGCGGCGCCGGCTCTGGTTCAGAGCCGCGAAACAGCCCGGTGGCCAAGGCGACGACTATGGCGATGACAACAACGGCCCCGCCCCCTATGACGACAGCGTTCCCACCCAGGAAGGACGCAGATTTGCTCATGGCAGCTTTTCCCCATTTCCGCCGGTCTTAACGGTTGAGAGACCATATCAACACCGCTAACACTGGTCAAAAGCGCTTTGAAGATATTGGGGAAATCCATGCCACAGCCATCAATCTGTGTCTTTTGCGGCTCACGTTCGGGACAAAACCCCGCCTATGACGCGGCGGCCCGGCAACTGGGGGCGCTGATGGCGGCGCGGGGCTGGCGGCTGGTCTATGGCGCCGGCGATGTCGGGCTGATGGGCGCGGTGGCCAACGCAACCCAGGATCAGGGGGGCGACACCTTCGGCGTGATCCCCGATCACCTGGTCAAATGGGAGGTCGGCAAGACCGACCTGACCCGCTACGTGGTGACCGAGAACATGCATGAACGCAAGAAGGTCATGTTCATGAATTCCGACGCCATCGTGGTGCTGCCCGGCGGCGCCGGGTCGCTGGACGAGTTCTTCGAGGTGCTGACATGGCGCCAGCTGGGGCTGCATGACAAGCCGATCTATCTGGTCAGCATCGAGGCCTATTGGGCGCCGCTGATGGCGCTGGTCCGGCATGTGATCGACCAGGGGTTCGCCGATGACTCGCTTTTGGACTTCGTTCAGGTGGTCGGCGACGTGGAGACGCTTGAGGCGGCCCTGGTGGCGGATTTCTCGCGCCGCCACGAGGCATAGCTGTAGACGATCAGCGCGACCCAGATGACCGGGAAACTGACGGCGTGCCAGAACCCCAGCGGCTCGCCAAGCAGCACCACGGCGCAGAAGAACTGCAGGCTGGGATTGAGATACTGCAACACCCCCACCGTCGACAGCGACACCCGCCGCGCGGCATAGGAAAACAGGATCAGCGGCGTTGCCGTCAGCACCCCGGCGAACAGCAACAGGGCGGCGTCGCGGCCGCTGTTGCCCAGCACCCCGGTGCTCTGGGTATCCGTCAGGATCACCGCCAGCGCCAGCGGCGCGATCAGCAGCACCTCGGCAGTGACCGAGACCACCGGCCCGACATCAAGACGTTTCTTGAGGATGCCATAGGCACCGAAACTGGCGGCCAGCACCAGCGCGATCCAGGGCGGCACCCCCAGACCCAGCGTCAGCAGGGTCACGGCGCAGGCGGCCAGCGCCACGGCGAGCCATTGCAGCGGCGCGAGGCTTTCGGCGAACAGCAGCCGCCCGGCCAGCACCGCGACCAGCGGGAACAGGAAATAGCCGAGGCTGGCCTCGGTCGCCTGACCGCTGCCCACCGCCCAGATGAAGACGAACCAGTTGAGCGAGATCATCAGCGAGGCACAGAAGATCAACACCGCGTCGCGCGGCGAACCGAGGGCGGCCCGCACATGCGACAGGCGGCGCTGAACGGCCAGAACCGCCACAAAGGTCACCGCCGACCAGAAGCTGCGATGCGCCAGCACCTCGAGCGGCGGCAGATGCGCCAGAAGCTTCCAGTAGAGCGCCGCAAAGCCCCAGATCGTGCAGGCCATGACCATGGCCAGAATGCCTTTTTGCGTATCGCTCATGGGAATGCTCCGAATGCCACCCGCAAGTGATGACGCGGGTGATCGTCAAATACAAGTGCCGGGCCTGCACGGCCGGGCAATCCGCCGCTCTGCGACCTGCGGCATCACCCGAGAAACACAGGTTAAGCCATTGATATGAGATTATTTACGGCTCAGTTGAAATATCCGAAAAACAAAAAACCCCGCGCCAAATGCACGGGGTTTTCCGAAATCCTGCGGTCTGCGATCACATCCGCGAAGCGACGTTTTCCCAGTTGACCAGCTTGTCGAGGAAGTTCGACAGATAGGCCGGGCGCTTGTTGCGGAAGTCGATGTAATAAGAGTGTTCCCACACGTCGCAGCCCAGCAGCGCGGTCTGCCCGAAGCACAGCGGGTTGACACCGTTCTCGGTCTTGGTGACCGCCAGCGATCCGTCGGCGTTCTTCACCAGCCAGCACCAGCCCGAACCGAACTGTCCGGCGCCCGCCGCCGAGAACTGCGATTTGAATTCGTCAACCGACCCGAAATTCTCGACCAGCGCCTTTTCCAGCTCGCCCGGCATCGCGCTTGCGCCCGGACCCATCATTTCCCAGAACTGGTTGTGGTTCCACAGCTGCGAAATGTTGTTGAAAATACCGTTCTGGGCGACGGCATTGGCGTCATAGGTGCCGGTGATGATCTCTTCCAGCGACTTGCCTTCCCATTCGGTGCCGGCGATGGCCGCATTGCCGTTGGTCACATAGGCGTTGTGGTGCAGATCGTGGTGATATTCCAGCGTTTCGGCAGACATGCCGAGATCGGCCAGCGCGTCATGTGCATAGGGAAGATCGGGAAGTTCAAAAGCCATGGTCGGGCCCCTTTCTTGTTTTTCTGTTCGAGCGTTCTCTGCCCCCAGAGATGGGGCCAGCCCACCGCCGAGGTCAAGAGCAAACCGCCAAAAACACGCCATTTATTGTCTTGGCAACCATGATCTGCGTCATTGCTTTGCACCCTTGCCGCCGGCTGCCGAAACGCGCAGGCCCCGCCCCCCGGCGATCGCAAAAAAATGCGCCGCGGACAGGTCCGGCGGCGCGAAAGGGGGATTGGGGAGGAAAAGGGGCCGGCGACCTCGGGGGTGGGTCGCCGGTCGTGGTTATTGGGCGTTCAGGCGAGGAAACCGACCTTGCCGCCGGGCTGTGCCGAGGCCTTGAGGACATCGAACACGTATTGCGCCACCGAGCGGAAGCAGACCAGTTCGAAACTGCCGTCCGCGTTCATCCAGAAGGCCGCCGCCACCTGGGCAATGCGCGAGCGGCGGAAATCATCGGCGCCGAAAGCCTCGGGCGAAAGATCCACCGGCGCGACCTTGGCCAGCACTTCGCGCGCCGCCTCGCCGTCGATGCGGAACGCGGCACGGGCATCCGAGACCACGACCGCCAGCGCGTGTTCCCCGGCCAGCTTGTCGTTCAGCACCGCCAGAATCTCGGCCGAGCCCGCATAGTCGCAAAGAATCAGCAGCTCGTCCGGCGACATCCAGGCGGCATCGCCGGTGGTCCCGCGCGCGATCCGGCGCTGCCCCGGCACCTCGGCGCCGATGGCGGCCTTGACGGCGGCCTTGAGCGGCCCCGAAGCCAGGTCACCGCGCAGCGTGATCATGCCGCGCAGACCGGTCTCGGACACCGAGGCAAAGCCGGTGAAAGTGGCGTTTTCGAGGGCGCTTACCGCATCAGACATTCTGCTTCTCCCCTTCCTTGTCATAGAACACCGGATCGACGATCTCGGCCTTGACGGTGCTGCCGTCGACCTTGTTGAACTCGATCACCTCGCCCATGCGGTCGGGGCCATTGTGCACCAGCCCCATGGCGATGCCGCAGTCGAGCGTCGGCGAGTAATAGGTCGAGGTCACACGGCCCTGGGTATTGCGCTGGCCGTTGGCATTGCTGCCCTCGGCAATCGCATAGGAGCCATCCGGGATCACCGATCCGTCGAGGGTCTTGAGGCCCACCAGCTTCCAGCGGTTGGGGTCGGTCATATGGGCGCGCTGCTGGGCGCGCTTGCCAAGAAAGTCTTCCTTCTTCTTGGAGATCGCCCAGTTGAGCCCGAGATCCTGCGGAATGATGGTGCCGTCGGTCTCGTCGCCGATCATGATAAAGCCCTTTTCGGCCCGCATCACGTGCAGCGCTTCGGTGCCGTAAGGCATGATGCCAAACTCTTCCCCCGCCGCCATCAGCGCATCCCAGAAGGCGCGGCCCTGGCTGGCCGGCACGGCGATCTCGTAAGACAGCTCGCCCGAGAAGGAGATCCGGTAGGCGCGGGCATCGAAATTGCCGATCTTGCCGTCCTTCCACTCCATGAAGGCCAGGCCCTCTTTCGAGACATCCATGTCTCCGCCAAGCTTTTCGATCACCTTGCGGGCATTGGGGCCCACCACGGCGATCTGGGCATATTGCTCGGTCACATTGGCGGTAAAGACTTTCCAGTCCCACCATTCGCATTGCAGCCAGTCTTCCATCCAGCCATGGATGCGCTCGGCGCCGCCGGTGGTGGTGTGGCACAGGAAGGTGTCTTCGTCGATGCGCGCCACCACGCCGTCATCGCTGAGGAAACCGTTCTCGTTACACATCAGACCATAGCGGCATTTGCCCGGCTTCAGGTTGGACATCATGTTGGTGTAGAGCATGTCGAGGAACCTGCCCGCATCCGGGCCCTTGACGATGATCTTGCCCAGGGTCGAGGCATCGAGCAGGCCGACGCTGGCGCGGGTCTGCCGGATTTCGCGGCTGACCGCCTCGGCGTGGCTTTCGCCCCTGCGCGGGAAGCAATAGGGGCGGCGCCACTGACCGACGGGCTCGAAGAACGCCTTCTGGTCTTCGTGATAGCCATGGATCGGCGTGCGGCGCAGCGGCTGGAACACCGCGTCACGGGCTTCGCCGGCGATGGCACCGAAAGAGATCGGCGTATAGGGCGGGCGGAAGGTGGTGGTGCCCACCGCCGGGATCGGCGCGTTCAGCTGCCCGGCCAGGGTTGCCAGGCCGTTGATATTGCTGAGTTTGCCCTGATCGGTGGCCATGCCAAGCGTGGTGTAGCGCTTGGTGTGCTCGACGCTTTCATAGCCTTCCTGCGCCGCGAGGCGCACGTCCGAGACCTTGACGTCGTTCTGATAGTCGAGCCAGGCCTTGATGCGCAGCTTGGGGCCGGCGCCCTGCGGCATCAGCCAGACCGGCAGCATCGGCGCTTCGGGGCTTGCGGTGACGTTGACGGGGGCGTTGGCACCGGTTTCGAAACCGGCGGCGCTTGCGGCCTGCGCACCGGCGGCGGCGGCGTCGGACACGACGCCATTCAGGTCCAGAGGCCCGCTGGCGGCGCCGGCGGTGACCACAAAGCCCGCGCCATTCTGGTTGGTGGGGGCGCGCGCCGGATCGGGGCGGAAATGCGCCTGGGTCTCGTCCCAGGTCCGCTTGCCGCCGCAATGCGACCACAGGTGCACCACCGGCGACCAGCCACCCGACATGGCCACCGCGTC
>NZ_JBFJVE010000090.1:0-11679 GCF_041624275.1 Shimia sp. | reverse complement strand
GCCTCGGCCTCGGCCGCCGCGCGCCGGTGACCGAGGCCGACCCCGGTCACCGCGAGATTGTCGAGCACGTCGAGCCCGGTGAACAGTCGCCCGGCCTGAAAGGTGCGGGCGATGCCGGTCCGGCGCAGCTCGTGCGGCGGCAGCGATCCGATGTCACGCTCCCCCAGAGTCACCGCGCCGCTGGTCGGGGCCTGGAACCCCGTGAGGGTGTTGACCAGGGTGGTCTTGCCGGCCCCGTTCGGCCCGATCAGCCCATGCACGGCACCCGGGGTGATCGACAGCGTGACATCGGTCAGGGCCTTGAACCCGCCGAAGGCCACCGTCACCCCGGAGGCCGCCAGGGAGGAAAACGTTTGATCCTGCCGCGTCATGGCTCAGACCTCGGCCAGTTCTTTGAGCTGGTCGACCTGATGCTGCTCCGAGGCCGCATCGGCGGTCAGAACATAGACGCCGGTATCGTGCAGGCTGACGGTCCAGCCGGGCTCGACGACGATGGTGGTGGTCACTTCCTCGATCACCGCCGGCCCTTGCAGCGTGTCGCCCGCCCCCATGGCCGAGCCGTCATAGACCGGGGTCTCGCGGGCAAGGCCATCGGCGCTGAAGACCATCGGGCGGATGCCCTTCTGGGTGGCCTCGGCCCCCGAGCCGGCGGCAATGGTCATCCGCTTGGGCTTGTCGACATGGCCGGCAATGGTGCTTTCGACATTGACCACCTCGACCGCGTTGTGCGGCTCGTCATAGGTGTAAAGCTCCTTGTGGCGGGCATGGAAGGCGGCCTTGATGTCGGCCAGCGTCGCCTCGGTGACTTCGAAGGGGTCGATCTCGACCGTGCATTCATGCACCTGACCGACGTAACGCATGTCGAGCGAGCGGCGGATCGAGATCTTGTCGTCGGCAAACCCGTCACCGGACAGATCCCGGTGGCCGCGCAGCTCCAGACTGTTGAACAGCTCGTCCAGCCGCGCCGCCGCCTCGGCCCCTTCGAGCCGGATCGGCGCCGGAGCCATGTAGTTGTACTTCACGTCCGAGATGATCTGCCCATAGGCGCAGAGCCCCGAGGCAAGCTTGGAGATCAGCACCTTGGAAATGCCCATCTCGCGCGCCAGCGCCGTGATATGCGCCCCGGTGGCACCGCCGGCCCCCATCAGCACGAAATCGCGCGGATCATAGCCGCGTTCCACCGAGACCCGGCGGATGGCGTTGACCATGTTGTTGTTGACGATGGTGAACATGCCATAGGCGGCCTTTTCGACCGAAATGCCCAAGGGGTCGGCAAGCTTGGTCTTGATCGCGCTGCGCGCCTTGTCGACATCAAGCGGCAGGCGCCCGCCGACCAGACCGTCGGCATTGAGATAGCCCAGCACCAGGTTGGCATCGGTGGTGGTCGGGTTGGTGCCGCCCTGCCCGTAGCAGGCCGGACCGGGTTCCGAGCCCGCCGATTGCGGCCCCATCTGCATCAGCCCCATCGAGTCGATCCAGCCGATCGAGCCGCCGCCGGCGCCCAGGGTCTCGACCTGGATCATCGGGATGCCGATGCGATAGCGCAGGAAGTCGATGTTCTTGTTGACATTGGCCTGGCCATCCTTGGTCAGGGTGATGTCGAAAGAGGTGCCGCCCATGTCACAGGTGATGATGTTCTTGTCACCCCAGGGCTCGGCCACATCCAGCGCCGCCTGCGGCGCCGAGGCCGGCCCCGAGTTGATGGCATAGACCGACTGGTCGCTGACCACCTTGCCCAGCGCCAGACCACCGTTGGACTGGAAATAGCGCACCGGATGCTGGCTGCCCAGCTCGCGGAAATAGGCGTCGATGGCCTCGACGTAACGTTGCAGGATCGGCGCCAGATAGGCGTTGACGATGGCCGTCGAGGTGCGGGTGTATTCGCGCACCTGCGGATAGAGCTGCGAGCCGATGGTCAGGCGCACGTCTGGCATCATCTCGCGCACGATCTCGGCGGCGCGCATCTCGTGCTCGGTGTGCAGCACCGACCAGACGAAGCTGATCGCGACCGATTCCACGCCCTGGGCGATGAAATAGCGGCAGGCCTCGCGCACGTCCTCTTCGTTGATCGGCGTCTTGACCGACCCGTCCGAGATCACCCGTTCACTGACGCCCTTGCGCAGATGGCGCGGCACCAGCATGGTCGCCGGCGGATAGTCGGGATCATAGCGATAGCCGTCTTCCTTGTGGCCGAGGCGGATCTCGATACTGTCCTCGTGCCCCTTGGTGGCGATCAGCCCGGTCTTGGCCCCGGTATGGGTGATGAGCGCATTCAGCCCCACGGTGGTGCCGTTGATGCAGAGATCCGAGTTGGAAACGATCTCTTCGGCGCTGAGCCCGGTTTCCTCGGTGATCAGGGCCAGACCGTTGCGGATGGCCTTGGTCGGCTCGGTCGGGGTGGAAAGCACCTTGAAGATCTGGGTGCTGCCCTCTTTGTCGGCAAGGATGAAATCGGTGAAGGTGCCGCCGGCGTCGATGCCCAGACGATATTGAGTACGCATGTTATTGTCCTTTCAAATCAGGGGATCAGGCGACAGAGCGCGCTTGGTCGGTGGCCGGCTGGTCGATGGCGAGCGTGTCGGGGTCGGCGATGATCACGCCGTAGTCGCGCCGCGCGCCCTCGATGCTGACCAGCCCGTTGCGCACGTCTTCGACCACTTTCAGCGGGTCGCGCTCAAAGGGGTTGCCGAAGCCGCCGCCGCCGGGGTTGAGGTTGGCCGCGATCTCGCCGGGCTTGATGGTTTCGATCACGTTGTCGGTGATGATCTGGGTTTCGCCGTTGCGGGTGATCTCGAGGCGGCCGACCTTCTTGTGCACCATGTCCGACTTGGCGCCGGCTGCCCCCATGGCCGGGATGCGGCGGCCCTCGCCGAAAGTGACCAGCGTCATGTCCTGATCCAGCGGTTCCACCGCCCAGCGGGTGCCCGAGCCGCCGCGGAACTTGCCGGCGCCGCCCGAGTCCTCCATCAGCCCGTATTCGTGGATGATGATCGGATAGCTGTGCTCGAGCATCTCGATATCGCCCGAGGTGAGCGCGCCGAAACAGCATTCCGGCCCGCAGGCGTGCCAGCCGTCCTGGCTGGCCGTGGCCCCTGCCCCCGAGATGATCGAGGCCAGCACCATGGTGACGTATTCCTCGTCGTGGCGGCTGTCCCAGCCGGCAATGTTGCAGCCGTTGGCATGGCCCCAGCTGGCCGAGACCTTGTCCGGGGCGGCCTGTTCAAAGGCCAGCCGCACCGCGTCGGTCAGGGTCTCCATCGGGGTGGTGGTGCAGTTCATGTGCGGCGCCGGCGACTGGGCGTTGCACAAGGAGCCCTTCTTGCCCATGTCCACCGTCACATTGCGATAGAGCCCTTCGTTATAAGGCGGCGGCAACTGCGCGAACATCATCAGCCCGAGGTAGACGCCGGAATAGGAATTGCCCTCGTAGGAGTTGATGAAATAGGGGATCTGCGGCGGGCTCTCGATCTCGATATGGCAGCTGTCGCCGGTGATCGTCACCGTGGCGGTGATGTCGAAATCACCGAAACCATGGCCGGCATCCTCGAGCACGGCCGTGCCTGAATAGGTGCCGTCGGGCACTTTCGAGATCAGCCCCCGCATATGGGCATTGGCCATGTTCAGCAGCTCGGCGATACAGGCCTGCACCACGTCCTTGCCGTATTTGTCCATCAACGCGACAAGGTTGCGCGCGCCCACCTGGCAGGCGCCGATCAGGGCGTTGAAGTCGCCCTCCTGATCGCGCCGGGCACGCATGTTGACCAGCAGCATGTTCATGATGTCGTCGCGCGGCACGCCCTTGTCCCACAGCTTGATCGGCGGGATGCGCAGGCCCTCGGCATAGATCTCCTTGGCCTCGGGGTTGTAGCCCGCCGGCACCGGCCCGCCGATGTCGGTCAGGTGGCCCTTGCAGACCGTCCAGAACACCAGCTCGCCCTCGTAGAACACCGGGTAATACATGCAGGTGTCGATGATGTGGCTGCCGCCATAGGCGGGGTCGTTGTGCAGGATCAGGTCGCCCTCGTGGATGTCACCCTCGAAGAAGCCGGCCACCGATTTCATCGCCGGGATGAGCGATCCGAGGTGGATCGGAATATCCTGTCCTTGCAGGATCATCTCGGGCGTGTGGTTGAACAGCGCCGTGGAATAGTCATGTGCCAGGTTGAAAACCGAGCTGCGCGCGGTCTTTTCCAGGGCCAGGGTCATCTCGCGCTGGGTGGTTTCCAATACGCCGCGCACCACGGAAAGCGTGATCGGGTCAACTTGTGTGTCTGCCATAAGTTCAGGTCCTCTGCATGGGTGCAGAAGGATTGCCCTGGGGAAGCATGTGCCCTCCCGGTCCGGCGTGGTCCTCCTGCACGTCGATCTCGGGTTTCAGCATGGCGGGCGATGCGCCGGCGGTCTTGACGCTGGGCGCAGGAAGATTTGCAGCCCCGTGCAGAAGGATTTGACACTGGGCGCAGAACCGTTTGCCGATCCGCGCAATGGCCTTCTTTTCTTTTGTTTTTTACCCCCTTCCGGCTATGGTCTAGGCTGGGAGGACACAGACATGACCGCCGGGTTGCACTTCTCGACGGCCGCGACCGAGCCGCAGCACCGTTCCAGCCGCTGGAACGCGGTGGTGGCCGAGTCCTATTTTCCGCTGGACCTGCAATTTCGCGACCCGATCCATTTCAACGGCGAGCTGAGCCGCGTCTCGCTCGGTCACGTCGGCCTGTCGCGGCTGACTTCGGATCCGGTCAACTACGAACGCCGCCCGGCGCATATCCGCGAGGCGCGGGCGCGGGAATACCTGATCACGCTGCCGCGCAGCTCGTCTGTCGAGTTTCGCCAGCTGGGCCGGGACGTGCGCTGCGACCCGGGCGGTTTCATCATCGAGCGCGGCGACGAACCCTATCGCTTCATGTATGAAAACCCCAACGACCTGATCGTGCTCAAGGTCGGCTACCAGGCGCTGGCCGAAAGGGTGCGCCAGCCCGACCGCTTCTGCGCCCGGGTCTTCGACGCCACCTCCGGCACCGCCGGCCTGTTCTCGGCCATGGTCGACCAGGCGCAGGCCCAGGCCGCGAAACTGGGACCGGCAGCGGCCGAGACCGTCGGCCGCCAGCTGCTGGAACTGCTGGGGCTGCTGCTTGACGAAACCTCGGACAGCAGCACCAGTTCGCTGTCGACCGTGCGCATGGCGCATATCGCCCGGGTCGAGAAATTCATCCGCGCCAACCTCAAGAATCCCGACCTCTCGCCCGATCTCGTGGCCGAGCATTGCGGCATTTCGAAACGCTACCTGCACGATCTCTTCAAGGACGTGAACGGCACCGTCAGCCAGCAGATCCGCGACCAGCGCCTGACCGCCGCCCGCGACCGGCTGGCCGCGGCGCCGGGGCTGGCCATTGCCGAGGTCTCCTATCGCTTCGGCTTTTCCGACCAGGCGCAATTCTCGCGCCTGTTCAAGGCGCGCTTCGGGATGACGCCATCCGACTTCAAGGCCGCCGGCGGCCCGAAAGACGGCTGAGGTCCGGCCGCCCCCTGCGCAAGAGGCGACGGCCGGCCGCAGACGCCCCTCAGAGCCCCTTGCTCCGGTAGCTGGCCGCGATACGCTCGATGGCACAGCAGAAGGCCGCCGTGCGCAGATCAGCGACCCTCGGATCGTCGTGCCAGCGCTGGCGCATCGCCTGATAGGCGGCGCGCATCGTGTCGTCGAGCCCCGAGCGCACCAGCTCCAGCTCATCCGCGCCGCGCAGGTATTTCCGCTTGAAATCGGGGCTGGGCGACCATTTCTTGCCCATCACCTCGGACAGGCTCTCCAGTTCGTCGACGATCAGCTGGTGGCGCGCCTCTTCCTGACGGCGCTGCATGCGCCCGAACTTGATATGGCTGAGGTTCTTGACCCATTCGAAATAGGACACGGTGACACCGCCGGCATTGGCATAGAGGTCGGGAATGATCACCGTGCCCCGCTCGCGCAGGATGTCATCGGCGGCCGCCGTGACCGGCCCGTTGGCCGCCTCGATGATCAGCGGCGCCTTGATTCGCGCCGCGTTGCCACGGTGGATCACCGCCTCGACGGCGGCCGGGATCAGGATGTCGCAGGGCGCCTCGAGCAGCGGCAGGCCGTCGGCGGTGAAAGCCGCATCGCCATAGCCCGCGACCCCGCCATGGGTGGCGATCCAGCGATGCACCGCCTCGACGTCCAGCCCGGTGTCGCTCCACAGGGCGCCGTCATGCTCGACGATACCGCAGATCAGCGCCCCGTCTTCCTCGCTGAGGAACTTGGCGGCGTGATAGCCGACGTTGCCGAGACCCTGAACGATGATCCGCTTGCCCTCCAGCGCCCCGCAAAGCCCGGCGCGGGCCAGGTCCTCGGGATGGCGGAAGAACTCGCGCAGCGCATATTGCACGCCGCGCCCGGTGGCCTCGACCCGGCCCTCGATGCCCCCGGCATTGACCGGCTTGCCGGTGACACAGGCCTGGGCGTTGATGTCGGTGGTGTTCATGCGGTTGTACTGGTCGGCGATCCAGGCCATTTCGCGCTCGCCGGTACCCATGTCGGGGGCCGGCACGTTCTGGCTGGGATGGATCAGGTCGCGCTTGGCCAGCTCATAGGCGAAACGCCGGGTGATCAGCTCCAGCTCATGCTCTTCCCAGGCTCGCGGATCAATGCAAAGCCCGCCCTTGGAGCCGCCGAAGGGCGCCTCGACCAGGGCGCATTTATAGGTCATCAGCGCCGCCAGCGCCTCGACCTCGTCCTGATGCACGCCCGGCGCGAAACGGATGCCGCCCTTGGCCGGCTCCATATGCTCCGAATGCACCGAGCGATAGCCGGTGAACGTATGCATCTCGCCGCGCAGCCGGACCCCGAAACGCACGATATAGGTGGCGTTGCAGACGCGGATCTTCTCTTCCAGCCCCGGCGAGATATCCATCAGCGCCACCGCGCGGTTGAACATCAGATCGACCGACTGGCGAAAACTCAGCTCCTGCGACGGCGCTTCGATCACGGGATTGTGCAGCATTGGGGCAACTCCTTGAAAAAAGGGGGAACCGACCCGCCTCGATGGCGGGCCTTCATCATTTCACACCGGCCTTGCGTCACGACCGCGCCGCCGCTTTCTCTTGCCGGAAATATCCGCGGGGTGAATTGAGCCGCAGGCTCAAGAGGGGCGGCAAGCCCCTCCTGCCGGGCGGCGCGTCTCACCGCGTCGGCACCGGGGTCTCGCCCCGGTAGTCATAAAAGCCACGGCCGGACTTGCGCCCCAGCCAGCCGGCCTCGACGTATTTCACCAGCAGCGGGCAGGGCCGGTACTTGGTGTCGGCCAGCCCGTCATGCAGCACGTTCATGATCGCCAGACAGGTGTCGAGCCCGATGAAATCACCCAGCTCCAGCGGCCCCATCGGGTGGTTGGCGCCCAGTTTCATCGCATTGTCGATCGAGGCCACGTTGCCGACGCCTTCGTAAAGCGTGTAGCAGGCCTCGTTGATCATCGGGATCAGGATCCGGTTGACGATGAAGGCCGGGTAATCCTCGGCCGAGGCGGCGGTCTTGCCGAGCTTGGCCACCACCGCCGCCAGCGTCCGGTAGGTCTCGTCCGAGGTGGCGATGCCGCGGATCAGCTCGACCAGCTGCATCAGCGGCACCGGGTTCATGAAATGGAACCCCATGAACTTCTCCGGCCGGTCGGTGCGGCTGGCCAGCCGGGTGATCGAGATCGACGAGGTGTTCGAGGTCAGGATCGTATGCGGCGCCAGCGACGGCGCCAGCCCCGAGAAGATCCGGTCCTTCACCGTCTCGCGCTCGGTGGCGGCCTCGATCACCAGATCCTGGCCGCCCAGCTCGCCAAGCTCGGTGGTGGCGCGAATCCGCGACAGCGCCGCCGCGCGGGCGGCCTCGTCCAGCTGCCCCTTGGCCACCTGGCGGGCGGTGTTCTTCTCGATCCGCGCCACGGCGGCGCGCAGCGCCTCCTCCGAGATATCGTTCAGCAGAACGTCATGGCCGCTGGCGGCGAAGACATGGGCAATGCC
Organism: Shimia sp.; assembly: GCF_041624275.1. Taxonomy (GTDB): domain Bacteria; phylum Pseudomonadota; class Alphaproteobacteria; order Rhodobacterales; family Rhodobacteraceae; genus Shimia. The sequence continues at coordinate 3,660 of NZ_JBFJVE010000090.1, read as the reverse complement.
GTTGCCCATCTGCCCGGCGCCGATGATCCCGACCGTCTGAATGGTCATGGCGCTATCCTGCGAAACTATAGGCGGTCTTGACCGTGGTGAAGAACTCGGCCGCATAGCGACCCTGCTCACGCGACCCGTAGGACGACCCCTTGGTGCCGCCGAAGGGCACGTGGTAATCGACCCCGGCGGTCGGCAGGTTGACCATCACCATGCCGGCCTGCGACCCGGCGCGGAAGGCCCGCGCCTGTTTCAGGCTCGAGGTGCAGATCCCGGCGCTGAGGCCGAACTCGGTGTCGTTGGCAACGCTCAGCGCCTCGTCGAAATCGCCGACCTTGATCACCGAGGCACAGGGGCCGAAGATCTCTTCGCGGCTCGAGCGCATGTCGTTGCGGGCATCAAGAAACAGCGCCGGCGCCTGGAAATAGCCCTCGGTGTCGAGCTGCAGGCGCTCGCCGCCGATCACCTCGGCACCTTCGCCGCGCGCGATCTCGACATAGTTCAGGTTGCCTTCAAGCTGGTTCTGCGAGGCCACCGGCCCGATCTGGGTCGCCGGGTCCAGCGGGTTGCCGACATTGAGCGCCAGCGCCTCGGTGGTCAGCCGGTCGACGAATGCGTCGTGGATCCCGGCTTCGACGATGATCCGCGACGAGGCGGTACAGCGCTGTCCGGTCGAGAAGAAGGCGCCGTTCAGCACCGCCGACACCGCGATGTCGAGATCGGCATCGTTCATCACCACCATCGGGTTCTTGCCGCCCATCTCGGCCTGCAACTTCTTCATGCCCTGTGCCGCCTGCACCGCCATGGCGCGGCCCACCGGAACCGAACCGGTGAAGGACACGGCGTCGACCTCGGGGTGCGACAGGATCGCGTCGCCGACGATGCTGCCACGACCCATGACCAGGTTCATCACCCCGGCCGGGCAGCCGGCCTCGTGGATGATCTCAACCAGGATATGGGCGCTGGCCGGGGTCAGTTCCGCCGGTTTGAACAGGATCGTGTTGCCATAGGCGAGCGCCGGCGCGATCTTCCACGCCGGGATGGCGATCGGGAAGTTCCACGGCGTGATCAGCCCGACCACGCCGACCGGGCCACGGGTCACGTCAACGTCGACATCCGGGCGCACCGAGGCGATGGCATCGCCCGCCACCCGCACCGCCTCGCCGGCGAAAAAGCGGAAGATCTGCGCCGCGCGCACGGTTTCCCCGACCGCTTCGGCAAGGGTCTTGCCCTCTTCGCGGGCCAGAATGCGGCCGATCTCGTCCTTGCGCGCGAGAACCCGCTGCGCCACCGCCTCAAGAAGGTCGGCGCGCACCTGCGGCGAGGCCCCGGCCCAGCCGGCAAGGGCGGCGCGGGCGGCGCGGGCGGCCTGATCCACCTGATCGACCGAGGCCTGGGCAAAGACACCGACAAGGTCGCAGATGTCGGCCGGGTTGCGGTTTTCCGAGGCGCCGTCGCCCGCCAGCCAGCTGCCGGCAATCAGGTTCTGTTTCATGGATTTCTCGTTGCTGAAAAGGACATTCAGGGTGGGGAAAGCAAAAGGGGGAGTGATGCTGCTTTCCCCAAGGCAACCCTTGGAAGGACTGTCAATGGCTGCCTTTGTTCTCGACCTCTGCCGGGAAGGTCAGGCGGCCGCCGCCGTGGCGATCGCGGCTTCGAGCGCCGCCTCGATGATGTCGAGCGCCTCGGCGACCTGCTCTTTCGGCGTGGTCAGCGGCGGCAGCAGGCGGATGGCATTGGCCCGGGTGCCGCAGGGCAGGATGATCAGCCCGCGCGCCTCGGCCTCGGCGACGATGGCCTGGGTCAGGCCGGTGTCGGGCGCATTGGTGACCCGGTCGGTGACCAGTTCGAAGGCGACCATCGCCCCAAGGCCGCGCACCTCGCCGATGGCCTGCATTCCGGGCCGTTCGGCCAGGGCGACCAGCCGCTCGGTGATCATGGCGCCGATCTCGGTGGCGCGGGCGCAGAGATCCTCTTCCGCGATCACGTCGAGCACCGCATGGGCCGCCGCCACCGCCAAGGGGTTGCCGGCATAGGTGCCGCCGATGCCGCCGACCGGCGCCGCATCGACCACCTCGGCGCGCCCGGTCACCGCCGACAGCGGGAAACCGCCGGCCAGCCCCTTGGCCATGGTGACGAGATCGGCCGCCACGCCGGCATGTTCAAAGGCATACATCTTGCCGGTGCGCGCGATGCCCGCCTGCACCTCATCCGCGATCAGCAGGATGCCGTAGGTGTCGCAAATCTTGCGCAGTTCGCGCAGGAACTCGGCCGGCGCGACGACGAAACCGCCCTCGCCCTGGACCGGCTCGACGATGATCGCCGCGACCCGCTCGGGGTCGATGGTCGAGCGCAGCATGTTCTCGAGCACGCCGAGGGAATCGGCGACACTGACCCCGTGGAAGGCGTTCGGGAAAGGCGCGTGATGCACTTCGGGCGGCATGGCGCCAAAGCTTTTCTTGTAGGGATTGACCTTGCCGCAAAGCGCCATCCCCATCAGGGTGCGGCCGTGGAAACCGCCGGAAAAGGCGATCACGCCCGAGCGGCCGGTAAAGGCACGGGCCATCTTGACGGCGTTCTCGACCGCTTCGGCACCGGTGGTCACCAGCATGGTTTTCTTGGCAAAATCGCCCGGAGTCGCGGCGTTCAGACGCTCGGCCAGCGCGATGTACCCCTCGTAGGGGGCAACATGGAAACAGGTATGGGTGAAAGCTTCGCTCTGGGCGGCCACCGCCTGCATCACCTTGGGGTGCCGATGCCCGGTGTTGTTGACCGCGATGCCGGCCGCGAAATCGATGAAACGCTTTCCATCTGCATCCCACAGCTCGGCATTCTCGGCGCGCACGGCATAGATTCCACGGGTCGCAACCCCCGTCGCAACGGCTGCGTCACGGCGCAGCTTGAGATCCTGAGTGGCAGTCACGGGCGAGTCTCCTGATTTGATGTTCCGAATCTACGCACTTTATTGCGCAATATTCTGCGCAATGCTACCAAAAAGTTGCGCAGCATCTTTTGATTCGACTAAGCTGAGGGCGAAACGACATGGAGAACCCTGCAATGACAGATGAATTCGACGTGGGCGCCCGCCTCAAGGAGATCCGGCAGCAATTCGGCCTGTCTCAAAGGCAGTTGGCCGAAAGCGCCGGCGTGCCGCACGGCCAGATTTCGATGATCGAAACCAACCGCAGCAGCCCCTCGGTCGCCTCATTGCGCAAAATTCTAGGCGGATTCGGCATTTCGATGTCGGAATTTTTTGAGCCCGACGCCGTCACGACCTCGCAGGTCTTCTTCAAGCCCGACGAGCTGCGCGACCTGACCTCGCTGCTTTATCAGGGCAACGCGGCGGCGCAGCAGAAAATCACCATCCGCCAGGTCGGCGATGCCAAGATGCACGGGCTTCAGATTCTTCAGGAACGCTATGAGGCCGGCGCCGATACCGGCGATGCGATGATCGAACATGAATCCAGCGAAGGCGGCATCGTCATCGCCGGGGAAATCGAGGTGACCGTCGGCAGCGTCACCTCGGTGCTGAAGGCCGGCGATTCCTATCTCTTCAACAGCCGCGAGCCGCACCGGTTCCGCAATGTCTCGGACCGCGCCGCCGAGGTGATCTCGGCCTGCAGCCCGCCCTATCTCTAACCCTGTCAAAGCAAGGATTCACATGAAACCGCT
>NZ_JBFJVE010000089.1:0-11883 GCF_041624275.1 Shimia sp. | reverse complement strand
GGCGCGGCAAAAGCGGCTCAACGATCCGCCATTCCTCATCGCTCAGGTCATATCGTGCCATGCTCACCTCCTGCTCTTTCGCAGAAGTGAATCACGCTAATCTCGTCAGTGGAACCCCTTATTGAGTACAGACCCTAGTCGTGGCGGATATGGTCGCGAATGCGGGCCCAGCCGCCGGGCACCATGAGAAAGGACAGCAGGAAACCGGCGACAAAGGCAGCGATGTCGGCGACCCAGTCCTTGGTGCCGCCGAAGAGCACCGCGAACAAGAGCTGAATGGCAATCAGAAAGCCGATCATGCGAAAGGCACGGGCCTGGTTTGCGCCGATCTGACCCAGGCGCACCCAGATCAGGAAGGTGAAGGCGCCGATCAGCCCGTAGACGCCGGGAAAGGCGCCGAACAGCGGCGCCGGGCCGCTGAGGATCAGCCCGTAGGCCAGCGCGCCGAAGATGCCCGAGACCAGGAACACCGCCAGGGTGGCGAGCGCCGAGAAGACCTCGCCGACCATCTTGCCGAGAGCCAGCAGCATCACCCCGGCGAAGACCGCGTGGGTGAAACTGCCATGCACGAAAAGATAGGTGACGGGGCGGATCGCATGTTCGGCCGGCCAGACGCCATTGGCCAGCATCCAGTCGAAGATATCGCTGGAAAAGGCGTATTTCTGCAAGGCCGTCAGGCGCCAGCCCACCGCCTCGGGGCCACCGATCAGGCCACGGCTGCCGAGCGCGAAAGCGGCCTCGATGCCGAGGATCAGCAGGAACAGCGCCACCACCACCGGCGGCAGCGGATTGACGGCATTCTGGTTCTCGGGCTGGGACATGGCGGCTTTCCTTGACGGCGATTGGGGGCATGGGTAAGGCAAGCGCACGCATAAATCCAGACGGAGATACATCATGACCGAGGCGGTCCAAACGTCCTCTCAGTTCACCCGGCGCGTCTTTTCGGGCATCCAACCCTCGGGCGGTCTGACGCTTGGCAATTATCTGGGCGCGATGAAGCGCTTTGTCGACATGCAGGGGCAGGATTACGAAACCATCTACTGCATGGTCGACCTGCACGCGATCACCGTCTGGCAAGACCCGGAAAAGCTGCGCCATGCGACGCGCGAGCTCTGCGCCGGTTTCATCGCCGCCGGCATCGACCCGGAACAGTCGATCCTGTTCAACCAGAGCCGGGTGCCCGAACACGCGCAGCTGGCCTGGATCTTCAACTGCGTCGCCCGCATGGGCTGGATGCAGCGCATGACCCAGTGGAAGGACAAGGCCGGCAAGAACCAGCAGAACGCCTCGCTGGGCCTCTTTGCCTATCCGGCGCTGATGGCGGCCGACATCCTGATCTATCACGCCACCCATGTGCCGGTCGGCGAGGATCAGAAGCAGCACCTTGAGCTGACCCGCGACATCGCGATCAAGTTCAACCATGACTTCAAGGTCGATTTCTTTCCCGAAACCGAGCCGGTGATCGAGGGCGCCGCGACCCGCGTGATGAGCTTGCGCGATGGTTCCAAGAAGATGTCGAAATCGGACCCTTCGGATGCCAGCCGCATCAACATGACCGATGATGCCGACACCATTGCCAAGAAGATCCGCAAGGCCAAGACCGACCCCGAGGCGCTGCCCTCGGAAGCCGACGGGCTGGAGGGGCGCCCCGAGGCCCGCAACCTGGTCAACATCTATGCCGCCCTGGCGGAGATGGAGGTCGAGGCGGTGCTTGCCGAGGTCGGGGGCAGGCAGTTCTCGGAGTTCAAGCCGATGCTGTCGGAGCTGGCAGTGGAGAAACTGGCGCCGATCTCGGGCGAGATGGCGCGGCTGATGCAGGACACGGCCGAGATCGACCGCATTCTGGATCGCGGCGCCGAACGGGCCCGCACCATCGCCGCTCCGATCCTGAAACGGACCTATGAGATCGTCGGCATGGTCGGCGCCTGAGGCACCAAGCGGCCGCCTGGGCCGGAGGGGCGCTGCCCCTCTTGGCCTGCGGCCAATTCACCCCGGAGTATTTCCGCCGAGATGAAGCCGGCGCCGGCGGCTTGTCATCCTGCCGTCATGGCGCCGTCGCGAAACTGTTTCCTGTTCTCCCTAGACATTGCCGCGAAACGCATCAGGCTATGTGCCAGCAATCGGGAGCCAGAAATGAGCCGAGAAGATCTGTCCTTTGACGACCATGACGAAGTGATCAACCCGGGCCCGGAAACAACCGGGTTCGACGAGATCGTCGAGCGGGCCCTGAGCCGCCGCGGCTTTCTCGGCGGCGTGATGAGCTTCGGGCTCGGCAGCTTTCTGATCGGCACCACCAGCATGAGCCGCGCCGCCCTGGCCGGGGATCGCTTTGGCTTTGCCCAGGTGGCGGCCAATAGCGCGGATACGATCACGCTGCCGGAAGGCTTTGACTGGGCCCCTCTGGTGCTTTGGGGCGACCCCCTGTGGTCGGATGTGCACGCCTTCGACGACGCCAGCCGGGGCACGGCGGCGAGCCAGGCCCGCGCCTTCGGCGACAACAATGACGGCATGTCCTTTTTCACCCGGGGCGGGCGCAGCGTGATGGCGGTGAACAATGAATACACCAACCGCAGGATCCTCTGGGGCAACCGGCCGGGCGCCGAACCGGCCGGCGCCGAGGATGTGGAAAAGGGCATGATGGCGCATGGGGTGTCGATCTTCGAGGTGGCACGCGACGCCGGCGGCGCCTGGCAGGTGGTCAAGGACAGCGCGTTCAACCGCCGCATCACCCCGCGGACCGAAATGCAGCTGACCGGCCCCGCCGCCGGCCACGCGCTGATGAAGACCCAAGCCGACCCGACCGGCACCCGCGCCCTGGGCACCTGGAACAACTGCGGCAACGGCGAGACCCCCTGGGGCACCTACCTGACCTGCGAGGAGAACTTCAACGGCTATTTCTCGGCCGAAGACGAGACCCACGAGGTCAGCGCCGAGCTGAAACGCTATGGTGTTTCGGCCCGCGACTGGGGCTATGGCTGGGCCTCGGTGGACGGGCGTTTCGATGTCTCCAAACACCCCAACGAACCCAATCGCGCCGGCTATGTGGTCGAGATCGACCCGTTCGACCCCACATCGATGCCGAAGAAGCGCACCGCGCTGGGGCGGTTCAAACACGAAAACGCCGCCGTGGTCATCGCCCCCGACGGGCGCGCAGTGGTCTACCTTGGCGATGACGAGCGCGGCGAGTTTCTCTACCGCTTTGTCTCGCGCGGGGTCTATTCGGCCACCGGCGACAACGGCGACCTGTTGGACAGCGGCACCCTTTATGTGGCCAGGTTCCGCGACGACCTGACCGGCGAATGGCTGGCCCTGACCCCGGAAACCACCGGCATGTCGGAGGCCGAGATTTGCATCCACACCCGCCAGGCGGCCTCGAAGGTCGGGGCCACCACCATGGACCGCCCGGAATGGGTGGCGGTGAACCCGGGCAAGGTGGAAGCCTATGTGGCGCTGACCAACAACAAGCATCGCGGCACAAAGCCCAACAGGGGCGGCGACGCGACCCCGGCCGGGGGCCCCAACCCGCGGGTCGAGAACCACTATGGCCAGATCGCCCGCTGGATCCCCGACGACGAGGACCACGCCGCCCCCGGTTTCGAATGGAACCTCTTCGCGCTGGCCGGCAACCCGGCAGTGCATGACGATGCCTATGGCGGCTCGGACAACATCAATGCCGGCAACATGTTCAACGCGCCCGATGGCATGGCCTTTGACCAGACCGGGCTGCTGTGGATCCAGACCGACGGAAAATATTCCAACCAGGGCGATTTTGCCGGCATGGGCAACAACCAGATGCTCTGCGGCGACACGGCGACCGGCGAGATCCGCCGCTTCATGGTCGGCCCGAGGGAATGCGAAGTCACCGGCCTGTGCTGGTCCGCCGACCGCCGCACCATGTTCGTCGGCATCCAGCACCCCGGCGAAAAGGGCGACTCGCATTTCCCGCAGGGCGGCGACAGCCTGCCCCGCTCGGGCGTTTTCGCCATCCGCCGGCGCGATGGCGGCGTGATCGGTTAGACCACGGATAAACCCAAAATCCATTTTCTGCACCGAAGCCTTGCCCCCCCGGCCAGCCCCTGGCCGGGGGTGTGTCTTTTGCCCGTCAAAGCCCGCCCGGCTCTGGACCTCGCGCAGGCGCGGGTCTAGCATCCGCCGCGAGTCTTGGGAGCATCGCGAGAGGGGGGCCAGATGGCGATCAGCAAGGATATCCGAACCTATTTCAACGGCACATGGCATGACGGAGACGTGCCGGTGATGCGGGCCGCCGATCACGGCGCATGGCTGGGCACCACGGTGTTCGACGGGGCGCGCTGCTTCGACGGCATGACGCCGGATCTCGAGGCCCATCTGGCGCGGGTCAACCGCTCGGCCAGCGCCTTGATGCTGACCCCGACGATGTCGGTCGAGGCGATGCTGGACATCACCCGCGAGGGGCTTGCCGGTTTCGCCCCCGATCAGGCGGTCTATATCCGCCCGATGTACTGGGGCATCGACGCCGACATGGGCACCAGCGCCATCGCACCCGACCCCGGCGAGACCGGATTTGCCATCTGCCTCGAGGCGGTGCCGATGGCCCCGCCCGAGGCCAGCACCACGCTGACCCGCACCCGCTTCCGGCGCCCGGTGCTCGAGGATGCGGTGGTCGATGCCAAGGCCGGCTGCCTCTATCCCAACAATGCCCGGATGCTGGTCGAGGCGCGCAGCAAGGGTTTCAAGAACGCATTGGTGGCCGACGCCATGGGCAATGTCGCCGAGGCCGCCACGGCCAATGTGTTCATGGTCAAGGACGGCGAGGTCTTCACCCCGATCGCCAACGGCACCTTTCTCGCCGGTATCACCCGCGCCCGCCACCTGAGCAACCTGCGCCGCGACGGGATGACGGTGCATGAAACGGTGCTGGGCTTCGACGATTTCGCCAAGGCCGACGAGGTGTTCCTGTCGGGCAACATGTCCAAGGTGACACCGGTCACCGCCTTCGACGACCGCCAGTACCAGGTCGGCCCGGTAACCCGCAGGGTGCGGGAAATCTATTGGGACTGGGCGGCGTCGAATTAGCGGCGCCGTCAAATCACCTATTGCCCTGTGCAGGTCTTGCCGCCATTCTCGGCCCCGAATGGAGGGCCGACATGCGTAAGTTCCTGGTGGTGCTGGACGATAGCCGAGAATGCCTGAACGCCATGCGTTTCGCCGCGATGCGCGCGGCCAACACCCATGGCGGCGTGCAGATTCTTTCGGTGATCCCGCCGGACGAGTTCAACCACTGGATCGGCGTCGGCGACCTCATGCGCGAAGAGGCCCGCGAGCGCATCGTCGTGCATTTCGAGGTTTTCGCCAAATGGATGCGCGACCGGCAGGGGGTCGACCCCGAACTGGTGATCCGCGAAGGCGAGGCGGTGAAGGAAATCCTGGCGCAGATCAGGGAAGACAAGGATATCGGTGTGCTGGTGCTTGGCGCCGGCACCGACAAGAAGGGCCCCGGGCCGCTGGTGACGCAGATGTCGCGCAACTCGGGCAGCCTGCCGATCCCGGTGACCATCGTGCCCGGAGACCTCAGCAAGGAACGGCTGGAGGCCATCACCTGATCGCCGGACACAGAGGCCACGCGCCCTCATGCCGCCGTTTTCGGGCCTCTGGCCGGATTAGTTTAGAATTATTCCAAACCTTGACACTGGCGCGGTGCGGGCGCATATCTCAGGGCAAGAGAGAAAAGGCTGCTGCGCTATGTTCATTCAAACCGAATCCACTCCGAACCCGGCCACGCTGAAGTTCCTGCCCGGCCAGACCGTGCTGGAAACCGGCACCGCCGACTTCCCCTCGGCCGAGGGCGCCGAAGCTTCGCCGCTGGCCAGCCGTCTGTTTGGCGTCAAGGGCGTCACCGGCGTGTTTTTCGGCCATGACTTCGTCACCGTCACCAAACAGGACGGGGTCGAATGGGATCACGTGAAACCGGCCATCCTGGGCGCCATCATGGAGCATTTCCAGTCCGGTCAGCCGGTAATGGCCGGCGAAGGCGGCGCCCCGTCGGGCCATGCCGCCCATGACGGGCCGGACAGCGAGGTGGTGGAGCAGATCAAGGAGCTTCTGGATACCCGCGTGCGCCCGGCCGTGGCGCAGGACGGCGGCGACATCACCTTCCACGGCTTTGACCGCGGCGTGGTCTATCTCCACATGCAGGGCGCCTGCGCCAACTGCCCGTCCTCGACGCTGACCCTGAAAATGGGCATCGAGAACCTGCTGCGCCATTACATCCCGGAAGTCACCGAGGTGCGCCCGGTTGCCGTCTGACCCTTTCGGCGGCAGATGATCGAGGGACCACAGAGAATTGCAGGACGGTGCCGGTTCGGCGCCGTCCTTTTGCATTTCCAACGCGGAGAAATCTTTGGATGACAGGGGCGACAGCACCCACCGAGCCGCTGATACTGGCCTTTGACAGTTCCGGGCGCCATTGCGCCGCCTGCCTGTTGCAGGGCGATTCCGTGGTCGCCACGCGCGCAGAGGAGATGGCCCGCGGACAGGCCGAGCGGCTGATGCCGATGCTGGACGAGCTGCTGGCCGAGGCCGGGGCCTCATGGCGCGACCTCGGCGGCATCGCGGTCGGCGTCGGGCCCGGCAATTTCACCGGCATCCGGATCTCGGTTTCGGCGGCGCGCGGGCTGGCGCTGGCGCTGGCGATCCCGGCCGAGGGGGTGTCGACCTTCGACGCCATGTCATGGGGACAGCCGGAGCCGCATCTGGCGGCGATCCCGGCCCCGCGCGACCAGTTCTATATGCGCACCGCAAACACGCCCCCCCGCCTTGTCGGCGGCCCGCTGGACACCGGCTTGGCGATCCTGTCGCCGCCGCCTCCGGCGCGGCTGGTCGAGAACATGGCCCGCGTCACCCGCGCCCGGCTGCTTGATCCGCGCCACGTGGCGACGCGCCCGAAACCGCTTTACATCAAGGCCGCCGACGCCGCGCCGCCCCGCGACCCGGCGCCGACGATCCTGCCGTGACCCCGAAGCAGCTGGCCACGATACACGACCGCGCCTTTGCGCAGAGCCGGGGCTGGTCGGCAGGGGAATTCGCCGATCTCCTGCGGTCTCCGCTGTGTTTTCTGGTCTGCGAGGCCGGCGGCTTCGCGCTTGGCCGGGTGATCGCCGACGAGGCCGAGCTGTTGACCATCGCCACCCTGCCCGAAGCGCGCCGGCAGGGTATCGGCCGCCGCATGCTGGCCGGTTTCGAAGCCGATGCGGCCACGCGCGGCGCCCGGTCGGCCTTTCTCGAGGTGGCCGCGGACAACCCGGCCGCAATCGCGCTTTACGCGGCAGCGGGCTGGCAGCACGCCGGGCGCCGCAGGGGCTATTATGCCCGCGCAACTGGCCCTGCGGTGGACGCTCTTGTAATGACCCGGTCCCTTCCCCAGGGTCAGCAACGTCATCCTTGAAATCCTGACCAATTCGTCAAATCTCCCTTGACCGACGACGGGCTCTGCGGCCTTACTGTTGGGTGATCTGTCCGGATCACCATATCAAACGGGCCACCCGGAAAACCAAAAAAGGCCCGAAAACCAGGGAGTGAGACATGACCCTCATCAGGAAATTCCTAGGTGCGGCGGCAGCCGCATCCTTCGTGGCCGGCAGCGCCCTTGCCGACCCCGCGCTGATCTTCGACCTCGGCGGCAAGTTCGACAAATCCTTCAACGAGGCCGCCTTCAGGGGGGCCCAGCGCTGGGCCGAGGAAACCGGCGGCAAGTTTCTCGAGATCGAACTGCAGTCCGAAGCCCAGCGCGAACAGGCGCTGCGGCGCTTTGCCGAGGCCGGCGCCAACCCGGTGATCACCACCGGCTTTGCCTTTGCCACCCCGGTCGAGGCGGTGGCCCCGGACTACCCGGACACCAAGTTCGTCAATATCGACGGCTGGATGCCCGAAGTACCGGCCAACGTGCAGCTGATCAACTTCCAGGAGCATCAGGGCTCCTATCTGGTGGGGATGCTGGCGGCGATGGCCTCGCAATCCGGCACCCTGGGTTTCATTGGCGGCATGGACATCCCGTTGATCCGCCATTTCGGCTGCGGCTATGCCCAGGGCGCCAAGGCGGTGAACCCCGAGATCAAGATCGTCGCCAACATGACCGGCACCACCCCGACCGCATGGAACGACCCGGTGAAGGGCTCTGAACTGACCAAGGCGCAGATCGCCCAGGGCGCGGATGTGGTCTATGCCGCCGCCGGGGGCACCGGTGTCGGCGTTCTGCAGACCGCCGCCGACGAGGGCATCCTGTCGATCGGTGTCGACAGCAACCAGAACCACCTGCATTCGGGCAAGGTGCTGACCTCGATGCTGAAACGTGTCGACGTCGCGGTCTACAACTCGATGAAGGCGGGCGCGGCGCTGGAAACCGGCGGCTTCACCACGCTGGGTCTGGCCGAGGACGGTGTCGGCTGGGCGCTGGACGAGCACAATGCGCCGCTGATCTCGGACGAGATGAAGGCCGCGGTGGAAGAGGCCCGCGCCAAGATCATCTCGGGTGATCTCGAGGTGGCCGCCTATTACACCAACGACAGCTGCCCCGCGCACGATTTCTGAGCGGGACCCTGTCCCAACCCGGGGGGCGCGCCGACCGGCGCGGCCCCCTTTCTTGAAAGGACCCGCGATGTCACAGGCGATCGAACGGTTTTTTGAAGCCTGGGGTGAGCCCGATGCCGCCACCCGTGCCCGGCACCTGCGGGCGGCCATCTCGCCCGACATCTCCTATGCCGACCCGCGCACACCCGACAGGCTCACCGACCCCGAGGCGCTGATCGCCTATGTGGCCATGTACACCCAATACGCCCCCGGCGCGACGGCCCGCGTGGTCGCTCTGAGCGAAACCCTCGCGCTGTTCCGGGCCACGGTCGAGTTCCGCATGAGCGACGGCAAGACGCAGCTCGGCCAGTATTTCATCGAATGCGATGATGACGCGCGCCCGACGCGGATGATCGGATTTGCCGGCCTCGGAGCAGCGCAATGAGCGCCCCGGCGATCGAGCTCAGGGGGATTTCCAAGGCCTTCGGCCCGGTGCAGGCCAACAAAGACATCTCGATTTCGGTCCGACCCGGCACCATCCACGGCATCATCGGCGAGAACGGGGCCGGAAAATCGACCCTGATGTCGATCCTCTATGGGTTTTACAAGGCCGACAGGGGCGAGATTTACATCAAAGGGCAAAAAACCCAGATCCCCGACAGCCAGGCCGCGATTGCCGCCGGGATCGGCATGGTGTTCCAGCATTTCAAGCTGGTCGAAAACTTCACCGTGCTGGAAAACATCATCCTCGGCGCCGAAGACGGGCCGCTTTTGCGCCCCTCGCTGGCCAAGGCGCGGAAACAACTCACCCATCTGGCCAAGGAATACGGGCTGAACATCGATCCCGATGCGCTGATCGAAAACCTCAGCGTCGGCCACCAGCAGCGGGTCGAGATCCTGAAGGCGCTGTACCGGCAGGCCGACATCCTGATTCTGGACGAACCCACCGGCGTGCTGACTCCGGCCGAGGCCGATCAGCTGTTCCGCATCCTCGACCGGCTGCGCCAAGAGGGCAAGACGATCATCCTGATCACCCACAAGCTGCGCGAGATCATGGAGATCACCGACACCGTAAGCGTGATGCGGCGCGGCGAGATGACGGCAACGGTGATAACCGCCGAGACCAGCCCCGAACAGCTGGCCGAGCTGATGGTGGGGCGCAAGGTGCTGCTGAGGGTCGACAAGAAACCCGCCACGCCCGGCGAGGTGGTGCTCGAGGTCGAGAATCTGAGGGTGGTCGACGACAAGGGCGTCGAACGCGTCAAGGGCATCGACCTGCGGGTGCGCAGGGGCGAGATTCTCGGCATTGCCGGGGTGGCCGGAAATGGCCAGTCAGAACTGCTCGAGGTGCTGGGCGGCTTTGCCGATGCCACCGGGGTGATCCGCGTGAACGGCCACGAGCTGCCGCTGTCGGGCAAGGGCGCGCATGGTCAGTCGCGGCGCCGGGCCGGCATTGCCCATGTGCCCGAAGACCGGCAGCGCGAAGGGCTTATCATGGAGTATTCGGCCTGGGAGAACGTGGTCTTTGGCTATCATCGCGACCCGGCCTATCAGTCGGGAATGCTGATGGACAATGCCGGCATCCAGGAACAGGCGCAGGCCAAGATGGACCGCTTTGACGTGCGGCCTCCGCACCCCAGGCTGGCGGCCAAGAACTTTTCCGGCGGCAACCAGCAGAAGATCGTGCTGGCGCGCGAGATCGAGCGCAACCCGGACCTGCTGCTGATCGGCCAGCCGACGCGCGGCGTCGATATCGGCGCCATCGAATTCATCCACCAGCAGATCGTCAACCTGCGCGATCAGGGCAAGGCGATCCTGCTGGTCAGTGTCGAGCTTGACGAGATCCTGTCGCTGTCGGACCGCATCGCGGTGATGTTTGATGGCCATATCATGGGCGAACGCCTGCCGGGCCAGACCGATGAAAAGGAACTGGGCCTGTTGATGGCCGGCATGGACGGAGAGGCCGCCTGATGGAAAAGATGCCGCATTGGGCCGATATCGTTCTGATCCCGCTGATCTCGCTGCTGCTGGCCGCGATCCTGTCGGCGCTGGTGATCCTGGCGATCGGCGAAAACCCCTGGGCGGCCTTCACGCTGATGGTCGACGGTGCGCTGATGCGCTCGGCGGGCTGGGGCTATACGCTGTATTACGCCACCAACTTCATGTTCACCGGACTCGCGGTGTCGGTCGCCTTTCATGCCCGCATGTTCAACATCGGCGGCGAGGGTCAGGCCATGCTGGGGGGGCTCGGCGTGGCCTATGTCTGCCTGTTCATTCCCTGGCCGCACTGGTCCCTGGCCCTGATCGGCGCCAGCCTCGGCGCGGCCCTGTTCGGGGCGTTCTGGGCGCTGATCCCGGCCTATCTTCAGGCCAAACGCGGCAGCCATGTCGTGATCACCACGATCATGTTCAATTTCATCGCCGCGGCGGTTCTGAACTACATTTTGGTCAACGTGCTGCGCCCGCCCCGCTCGATGGATCCGGCCACGGCGAAATTCCCTGCCGAAACCCATCTGCCGACCTTCCGCGACATGTTCTCGACCGCCGACACCATCCTGTTTCGCGGCGCGCCGGCAAATGTCACCTTTTTCCTGGCGCTGGCCGCCTGCGTGCTGGTCTGGGTCGTGATCTGGCGCACCCGTCTGGGCTATGAGCTGCGCGCCTTCGGCTTTTCCGAAAGCGGCGCCCGCTATGCCGGGATCTCGCCGGTGCGCATCACCATCATCGCCATGCTGATCTCGGGCGCCCTGGCGGGCCTGATGTCGGTCAATACCACGATGGGCGAAAGCGAGCGCCTGATCCTGAACGCGACCGAGGGCGCCGGCTTTATCGGCATCGCGGTGGCGCTGATGGGGCGCAACCACCCCTTCGGCGTGTTTCTGGCGGCGATCCTGTTCGGCTTTCTCTATCAGGGCGGTGCCGAACTGGCGCTGTGGACCAATATCCCGCGCGAGTTGATCGTGGTCATCCAGGCGCTGGTGATCCTGTTCACCGGCGCGCTCGACAACATGGTGCGCATGCCGCTGGAGAAACTGTTCCTTACCATCCGCAGGAGGGGCGCCTGATGGATTACCTGACGCTCTTGCAGGTGCTGGATTCCACCGTGCGGCTGGCCACGCCGCTGCTCTTGGCCTGCCTTGCCGGTCTTTATTCGGAACGCGCCGGCATTTTCGATATCGGCCTCGAGGGGAAGATGCTGGCGGCGGCCTTCTTCTCGGCGGCGATCGCCTACATGTCGGGCTCGGTCTGGCTCGGGTTGCTGGCCGGCATCGGTGCTTCTGTCCTGTTGTCGGTGCTGCACGGGCTGGCCTCGATCCAGTTCCGGGGCAACCAGCTGAT
>NZ_JBFJVE010000088.1:0-11918 GCF_041624275.1 Shimia sp. | reverse complement strand
AGACGCTGCAAGCAATGCCGCCGATGGGGGGCTTCTTCACCGCGCTCGACGCCGCCAATGAAAAAACCTATCTCGGATTTGCCGGCGGCTCCGGCATCACCCCGGTGTTGTCGATCATCAAGACCACGCTGGCGGCCGAGCCCAAATCGACCTTCACGCTGGTCTATGCCAACAAGGGCGTGAACACGATCA
Organism: Shimia sp.; assembly: GCF_041624275.1. Lineage (GTDB taxonomy): Bacteria > Pseudomonadota > Alphaproteobacteria > Rhodobacterales > Rhodobacteraceae > Shimia. The sequence continues at coordinate 11,726 of NZ_JBFJVE010000088.1, read as the reverse complement.
TGTTCCGCGAAGAGCTGGAAGACCTGAAAAACACCCATATGGGCCGTTTCAACGTGATCCACGTTCTGGAAGCCGACGCCCAGGAGATCGACCTCTTCACCGGGCTGGTGACCGAAGAGAAATGCGCCCAGCTGTTCGACACCGGCTGGATCGACATCGCCTCGGTCGACACCGCCTTTATCTGCGGCCCCGAGCCGATGATGCTGGGCATTGCCGCCGCGCTGCGCAAGGCCGGGCTGGACGACGCGCAGATCAAGTTCGAACTCTTTGCCTCGTCGCAGCCGGGCCGCGCCAAGAAAAAGGCGGTCAGCAAGGGCACCGCCTCGGGCGCCAACCAGGCCAGCGCCGCGATCACGCTGGACGGCGCGACCCAGACCATCCAGATGCCCAAGGACGAAACCATTCTCGACGCCGCGCTCGGCAACAGGATGGACGCCCCCTATGCCTGCAAGGCCGGGGTCTGTTCGACCTGCCGCTGCAAGGTGATCGAGGGCGAGGTCGAGATGGTCGCCAACCACGCGCTCGAGGATTACGAGGTCGAGAAGGGCTATGTGCTTTCCTGCCAATCCTACCCCGTGACCGACACCGTCGTCGTCGATTTTGACCAGTAAGGAGCATCCATCATGGCCGAAGACATGAGCATCGAAAGCTATCTCGCCCAGGGCGGTGTCCTGACCAACCCCAGCAACGTGCCGCCGCGCTACCGCGCCGAGCTGATGAAGCTGATGACCACCTTCGTCGATTCCGAACTGGCCGGTGCCGCCGGTTTCGCCGATGTGATCAACGCCGGCCCCGGCATCAAGGAACGCATCGCAGCGGCCAAGATCGTCCTGGAAAAGACCGACAATGCCGACCGGGTGCTGAAGATCATGAGCGAGTTCGGCGTCGACGGCGACCGCTATGCCACCCACCACCCCTGGACCGCGCGGCTGGATCGCGATGCCGACATCGGCGCCAGCCGCAGCGATCACGACATGCGCCTGGCGGTGTTCAACTACCCGCTCGACGGCTGGTCCGACGCGGTGGTGATGAACCTCTTGATGGGCCGCGCCGTGGCGGTGCAGATGGCCGAGTTCTCGCTGGTCTCCTACCAGCCCCTGGCCGAGGCCTTCCGCGCCATCGCCCCGGTCGAGGCGCGCCATGCCGAACTGGCCGAGGAGGGGCTGGCCAAGCTGGCCGAGGGCGACGCCGCCGGCCTCCAGGCCAGCATCGACTACTGGTGGCCGCGGGTCGCCGCCTCTTTCGGCGCCTCGGATTCGGCCAAGGCCGAAAGCCTCAGGGCGATGGGGCTGCGGCGCAGCGGCAATGCCGAGCTCAAGGCCCGCTGGGAAGCCGAGGCCGGGGCGGTTCTCGACCGGCTGGGCCTCAAGGCGGGCTGAACCGGCCCGCGCGCCGGCACCCGAAACCGGCATGACACCGCAAGCGCCCCCTGTCGCGGGGCGCTTTGCCTGTCGCAGGGCCCCGTTTCATGGCGCCGCCGGCAGAACCTCGCGCCGCACCATGGCGCGCAGGGCGAAATTCGAGCGCATGTTGCGGATGCCGGGCACGTTCATCAGCCGGGTCTCGAGAAAGCGGTCGAAGGCGGCGAGATCGGCCACCACCACCCGCAGCAGGATATCGCGCGATCCGGTCATCAGGTGGCATTCCATCACCTCGTCGAAGGCGCCGATCGCCCGTTCGAAGGCATCCACCCCGCCGCGCGCCTGCTGCTCCAGTTCGACCGAGACAAAGACCGTCACCGGCAGGCCCAGCTTGTCGGCATCGACCCGCGCCGAATAGCCGGTGATGACCCCCTCGGACTGGAGCCGCTCCAGCCGCCGCGCGCAGGGCGTCGCCGACAGGCCGACCTCTTCGGCAAGGTCGGCAATCTTCATGCGCCCATCTTTCTGAAGTGCGCGGATGATTCTGTGGTCTATCGCATCCATGGGGGCTTCCTCCAAAACCTGCCAGCATATTAGGGCAAAGCTCCAAAAATTTGAAGTCCAGCGCGCATATTTGGAGAATTCCGCTCGACCCCTTCTGGCATTCTGGGACCACAGGCAGGAGGATCAGACATGCCCACAGATTTGGATATAAGCAAAGTATTCGCGCCCGGGCACGAGACCGTGCTGCGCGTGGCCCACAAGCCAAGCGGCCTGCTCGGCTTCATCGCGGTGCATTCCACCGCCCTCGGACCGGCGGCCGGCGGCCTGCGCATGCGCCCCTATGCCACCGAGGACGAGGCGGTCGAGGACGTGCTGCGCCTGTCGCGCGGCATGACCTACAAGAACGCCGCCGCCGGTCTGCCGCTGGGCGGCGGCAAGGCGGTCATCATCGGCGACCCGGCGCGCATCAAGACGCCGGAACTGCTCGCCGCCTTCGGACGGGCAATCGACACGCTCGACGGGCAATACTGGACCGCCGAAGACATGGGCATGACCCCGGCCGACATGGCGGTTCTGGCCCGCGAGACCCGTTACGTGGCCGGCCTTGCCGACGGCGAATTCGCCAGCGGCGACCCCTCGCCGATCACCGCGCGCGGCATCTTCCGCTCGATCCTCACCACCGCCCGGCACCGTTTCGGCAGCAGCGACCTGCAAGGCCGCCGCGTCGCGGTGCAGGGGCTGGGCCATGTCGGCGCCCATCTGTGCCGCATGTTGCACGAGGCCGGCGCCAAGCTGATCCTCGCCGATATCGACGAGGGCCGGGTCGCCGAGGCGGTCGCCACCTTCGACGCCGAGGCGGCGGACCCTGTGGGCATTCTCTCGGTCAAGGCCGACATCCTGGCCCCCTGCGCCATCGGCGCGGTGCTCAACGAAGCCAGCATCGCGGCGCTCGACGTGGCCGCGGTCTGCGGCGGCGCCAACAACCAGCTTGCCACCGAGGCCGACGGCGCCCGCCTGCACCGGCGCGGCATCCTCTATGCGCCGGATTACGTCGCCAATGCCGGCGGCATCATCAATGTCGCGACCGAGATTCTCGGAATTTCCGACCGTGAAGGCTTTGTCGAGGAAAAGCTCGCCGCGCTGGACGACACGCTCGACCGCATCCTGACCCGGGCCGCCAAACGCGATTGCAGCCCCAATGACGTCGCCGCCGAGATCGTCGACGAGCTTCTGGCGCCCCGCGCCGCCTGAACGACCTGCGGCCCCGGCAGCGCCATGCCGCCGGGGCCGTGACAGGGCGTCAGAGCGCCCCGAGCCCGCCCAGCGTCAGCCGGGTCACGGTGCGCGCATAGTCCTCGCGCGCGGCGCTGCCGGCGCCGGTGTTCCACATGTAGTACCAGTTCAGCATGCCGAAGACCGACATCGTCGCGGCCCGCAGCTTGGCTGCGTCGCCGTCGAAGACCTGCGGCGCATTGGCCTTCACCACATCGGAGACGAAGTTGACCATGTCGCGCTGATAACCGCGCAGCAGCTTCTGCTGATCCTCGGGCAGGGCCGACATCGAGCCGATCTGCACCTGATGCTCGTGGTCCGCCCCCTGATAGGCGCGCAGGGTCTCGGCGACCACCGCCAAAAGCTGCCCATCGGGCGCCATGCCGGCGATCTCGATGCCGCAGATCCGGTCGCGCAGCTCGCGCAGATAGGTTTCCAGAATGTCGAACAGCAACGCGTCCTTGCTGTCGTAGTAATGGTAGATATTGGCCTTCGAGATGCCGCATTCCCGCGCCAGCAGCGCCATCGAGGCGCGGTCGAACCCCTCGGTGGCGAACACCTTGGCCGCGTTCTTCAGAATCTGGTCGCGCTTCTGGTCGTGGTCTTTTGCAATCGTGCGGGCCAAAGCTTACTCCTTGTTGCGGCTGTCGATAACACGAACCGCCTTGCCTTGTGAACGGGCGACATCGCCCGGATCGCCGACGATCACCTCGACCGAGACCCCGACCATGTCCTTGACGTGCTTGGTCAGCATCCGCGCCGCCGCGGTCTTGGACAGGCTGTCGGTGGCATCCGGGCTGGCCTCGACAAAGACCCGCATCGCGTCCATCCGCCCCGACTTGTAGAGCTCGATCTGGAAGTGCGGCGCAAGGCCGCCGGTGGCCATGACCTGCTCTTCGATCTGGGTCGGAAAGACATTGACGCCGCGCAGGATGATCATGTCGTCGCTGCGCCCGGTGATCTTGGCCATCCGCCGCATCGAGCGCGCCGTGCCCGGCAACAGGGTGGTCAGGTCGCGGGTGCGATAGCGGATCATCGGCATGCCTTCCTTGGTCAGCGTGGTGAAGACCAGCTCGCCCTCTTCGCCGTCCTCGACCACCTCGCCGGTCGCCGGGTTGATGATCTCGGGGTAGAAGTGATCCTCCCAGACATGCAGCCCGTCCTTGGTTTCCACACATTCATTGGCCACCCCCGGCCCCATGATCTCGGACAGGCCGTAGATGTCGACCGCATGCATGTCGAAGGCTTCTTCGACCTCGAGCCGCATGGCGTTGGTCCAGGGCTCGGCGCCGAACACCCCGACCTTCAGCGACGAGGCGCGCGGATCCAGCCCGGCCTTGCGGAAGCCTTCGAGGATATTGAGCATGTAGGACGGCGTGACCATGATCCCGTCGGGTTTGAAATCGGTGATCAGCCCGACCTGTTTCTCGGTCTGCCCGCCGCCCATCGGCACCACCGTGGCGCCGAGCCGCTCGATGCCGTAATGCGCGCCCAGACCGCCGGTGAACAGACCATAGCCATAGGCGTTGTGCACCATGTCGCCCCGGCGCAGCCCGCTGGCCCGCAGGCTCCGCGCCAGCACATCGGCCCAGACGTCGATGTCCCCCTTGGTATAGCCGACCACGGTCGGCTTGCCGGTGGTTCCCGACGAGGCATGGACGCGGATGATCTCTTGGCGCGGCACCGCAAAAAGACCAAAGGGATAGTTGTCGCGCAGGTCGTTCTTGTAGGTAAAGGGGAACTTGGCGAGATCCTTCAACTCCTTGAAATCATCCGGGTGCACACCGGCCTCGTCAAAGCGTTTGCGGTACATCGGCACCTTGTCATAGGCATGGCGCAGCGACCATTTCAGGCGCTCGAATTGCAGGTTTCGTATCTCGTCGATCGAGGCGATCTCGATCGGATCCAGGTCTGCTTTGTTCGGGGTAAGGTCTTTCATGATCCGGTCCTTGGCGGGTTATTCTTCGAAAAGCCGGCCCTTGATCGCGCGGGAGATGCCCCGGAACTCCGCGATCTTGGTGCCGTCCTGATTGGTGACGGTGACGTCATACATGCCGTTGCGGCCAGCGAGGTTGACCTCGGTGGCGACCGCCGTCAGCACATCGCCCAGCCGGCCGGGGGCGAGATAGGTGATGGTGTTGTGCTGGGCCAGCGTCGACTGGTTGCGGCTGTTGCAGGCAAAGGCAAAGGCGGTGTCGGCCAGGGTGAAGGACATGCCGCCATGGCAGACGCCGTGACCGTTGCAATGATGCTGGGTGACGGTCATCTGCATGGTCGCGGTGCCTTCGTCGACATCGACCAGGGTGATCCCGACCGAGCGCGAAGCCAGATCGCCGTTCATCATCGCTTCGGCCGCGCGCCTTGCGCGTTCCTTCGGCGTCATGGTCATGGTCATCGTCATTGTCCCTTGAACACCGGCGCGCGTTTCTCGAGAAAAGCCGACACGCCCTCGGCGTAATCGGCGCTTTCGCCACAGGTCTTCATGGCATCGGCCTCCAATTCCAGATGCTCCCGCAGGCTGTCCACGGCGGCGGCCTGAATGCAGTGTTTGGTCAGCCCCAGCCCCAGCGTCGGCCCGTTGGCCAGCTGCTCGGCCATCTTGCGGCATTCCGCCATCAGCGCCGCGTCGGGCAGGGCCTTCCAGATCAGCCCCCAGTCTTCGGCCTGCTGCGCCGAAAGCGGCATCGCGGTAAAGGCCAGCCCCTTGGCCCGCGCCTCGCCCAGCAGGCGCGGCAGATGCCAGCTGCCGCCGGTGTCGGGGATCAGCCCGACCTTGGAAAAGGACTGGATGAACTTGGCGCTTTCGGCGGCAAACACCATGTCGCAGGCCAGCGCCAGATTGGCCCCGGCCCCGGCGGCGACGCCGTTGACGGCGCAGATCACCGGGAACTCCAGCGACCGGATCAGGTTGACCAGCGGCGCATAAAAGCTGCGCACCGTGTGACCGAGGTCGGGCGGGCCATCCATCTTCGAAGGGTCCCGGTCGCCAAGATCCTGCCCGGCGCAGAAACCGCGCCCGGCCCCGGTCAGCAGGATCGCCCGCTTGCCCGTGTCGCGCGCGCGCTCGATCTCGGCCCGCAGGGCCAGATGCATCTCGTCGTTGAATGAATTCAGCCGGTCGGGACGGTTGAGAGTGATCTCAACCCAATTCCCGTGATCCTGCGCAAGAATCGTATCGCTCATGGCGCCCTCACGTTTCGAAAATTTCCACACCCATCTTGCATAAACCGAACGGTTGGTCAATAAAGCTTGCGAAGATTGATTCTGAAAACCCCGGAGCCGACGACCATGCCTACCCTGTTCGAAAGCGATTTCCCGCGCCGCGACCATACGCTTGCGCATGGCCCGGAGTCTGAAACGACCGCCCCCGATCTCGCACCCGACACCTGACAGGCCCGACCGGACTGCCGCGGCTCGAAAAATGAACCGGGGTGTTGATGGTTACAAATCCCTTACTTAACACATTCACTATTAACCTGCTAATGGGAGGACCACATGGTTAAATTCTCGAAACTCACTTCGCTTCTGGCGGGGGCCGCGCTGGCGGTGACCGGTGCCGCGGTGTCGGCAGCGGATTACACGCTGACGATCTCCAGCTGGGCGCCGCCGACCCATGGCATCAACGCCATGATGTGGCCCAAGTTCGTCGAGATGGTCGAAGAGGCCACCGGCGGGCAGGTGACGGCCGAGCTGAAACTGGGCCTCGCCCCGCCGCCGGCCCAGATGGACCTCATCATGGATGGCGCGGCCGATGCCTCGATCATCTTCCACGGCTATCAGGCAGGCCGTTTCGTCACCACCAAGATGATCGAGCTGCCGGGCTACGAAGGCTCGGCCGAGGCCGCCTCGGTGGCCTACTGGCGCACCTATGAAAAGCACCTCGCCGCCGCCGACGAGCATCGTGGCGTCAAGGTCATCGCCCTGCACACCCACGGCCCGGCCCAGCTGCATTCCAACGCCTCGGTGACCGCGATGGAACAGATCGCCGGCCTCAAGGTCCGCATTCCCGGCGGTGTCGGCGGTGACGTCGGGACCGCGCTAGGGGCCACCGGCATCGCGGTTCCGGCGCCCAAGGTCTACGAGACCCTGGCCTCGAACGCCGCCGACGGCGTCGTCATGCCCTTCGAATCGCGCAAGGGCTTCAAGCTGACCGAAGTCGCCAAGAACGTCTACGAAGTGCCCGGCGGCCTTTATCGCGGCTCTTTCGCCTTCATCATGAACGAAGACACTTTCGCCGATCTGCCGGCCGACCTTCAGGCGGCGCTGGACGAGAAGGTCTTCGGCGAACCGCTGAGCCGCGAGATCGGCAAGATCTGGGACCAGATCGACAGCATCGGCCGCAGCGCCACCGAGGGTGCTGAGGGCAATGCCATCAACCCGGCCTCGGCCGCCGATCTCGAGAAGTTCAATGTCATCGCCGCCGATGTGCGCACCAAGGTCATCGCCGAGGTCACCGCCGCCGGTGTCGACGGTCAGGCCGCCTATGACATGATCAAAGCAGAGCTGGCGGCGCAATAAGCCCCGCCTCCGGCCCGGCGGCACCCGTCGCCGGGCCACCCCCAAGGTTCGAGGAAAGGTCCGCCCATGGCCGTGCTGCTTCATTTCATCCGCCGACTGAGCGACATCCCGGTTCTGGTCGCCTGTGCGGCGCTGTTCCTCCTCATGGTCATGACCTTCTGCGACGTGATCCTGCGCTCGCTGTTCAACGCGCCGATCGAGGCCGCGACAGAACTGACGCGGATCCTGATGGCGGTGCTGGTCTTTGCCGTGCTGCCGGTGATCTCGGCCCGCGCCGATCATATCGCGGTCGACCTCACCGACGGGTTCTTCGCCCGCTACCGCCTCAGCCGCCTGCGTGACGGGCTGGTGTTCCTTGGCTCGGGGGTGATGCTGATCTGGCCCGCCAAGCGGGTCTGGGTGCTGGCCGAACGCGCCCGCGATTACGGCGACGTCACCGAATATCTCAGCATCCCGCAGTTCTACGTCGGCTGGTTCATCACCCTGTTCACCGCCATCGCCGCCCTCGCCATGATCGTAACCGGCCTGTTGCACCTCTTCGCCCCCCATCTTCTTTCGGAGCGCCACCCATGACCGCTGCCCTGATCGGCTTTGCCATCGTTCTTCTTCTGGTGTTGCTGCGCCTGCCCATCGTCTTTGCCATGGGGCTCGTCGGCACGCTGGGCTTCGCCCATGAGCGCGGCGGCTCGATCCTGTCCGAGCGCGGCATGAAGGCCGCGATGTCGATGGTCGGCCGCCAGATCACCGACACCGCGCAGGACTACGGCCTGTCGGTTGTGCCGCTGTTCATCCTCATGGGGCTGTTCGTCAACAAGGGCGGCATGGCCAAAGAGCTTTACGCCGTCTCCAACGCCTTTCTGGGGCATATGCGCGGCGGTATCGCCATGGCCACCGTCGCCGCCTGCGGCGGCTTCTCGGCGATCTGCGGATCGTCGCTGGCCACCGCCGCCACCATGTCGAAAGTGGCGATGCCGGAAATGCGCCGCTATGGCTATTCCGACGAATTGTCCACCGCCTCGATCGCGGCGGGCGGCACGCTGGGCATCCTGATCCCGCCCTCGGTGATCCTGGTGATCTATGGGCTGCTGACCGAGACCTCGATCGGCAAGCTGTTCATGGCCGGCATCCTGCCCGGCGCCCTCGGCATCCTGTTCTATCTCTTCGCCGTGCGCTGGACCGTCTGGCGCAACCCCGCGTCGGGACCCGCCGGGACCCGCGCCGGCTGGGGCACGCGTCTTTTGGCGCTGAAATCGGTCTGGGCGGTGCTTTTGCTGTTCTTCCTGGTCATCGGCGGGCTTTACGGCGCCTTCGACTTCCACCCGCTGAACCTCACCTTCTCGCCCACCGAGGCCGCCGGCATGGGCGCCATGGGCGCCTTTCTGATCGCCCTGTCGCGTGGCGGGTTGACGGTCAAGTCGACCTTCGAGGTGCTGAAGGAAACCAGCTTTACCGCCGCCGCCCTGTTCTCGGTGCTGATCGGGGCGCAGGTCTTTTCCAACTTCATCAACCTCGCCGGTCTGCCCGAGGCGCTGATCGCCATGGTCACCGCCTATGACGTGCCCAGTTTCGTGGTCATCCTGATGATCCTCGGCATCTATATCATCCTCGGCTGCGTCTTCGAATCGCTGTCGATGCTGCTGTTGACGGTGCCGATCTTCTTTCCGCTGGTGACCTCGCTGGGCTATGATCCGATCTGGTTCGGCATTGTCGTCGTGGTGGTGACCGAGATTTCCTTGATTACACCGCCGGTGGGGCTCAACGTGTTCATTCTGAAAGGTGTTGTGGGCGACGTGTCGACCGGCACCATCTTCAAGGGGGTCACGCCGTTCTGGATTGCCGATATCTTCCGGCTGGCGCTGATCGTGCTGGTGCCCTGGGTGGTGCTGGTGCTGCCGGAACAGATGGGGGCCATGGGGCATTAAGGGGCAAATATGTTCGATCTGACGCAGCTTCCCGACGGGTTCCACGACGACCCCTACCCGCATTACCGCCGGCTGCGGGAAGAGGCGCCGGCCTGCCGTCAACCCGATGGCAGCGTGATCCTGTCGCGCTATGCGGATCTGGACCGGATCTATCGCGACACCGCCACTTTCATTTCGGACAAGAAGGCGGTGTTCGGCCCCAAATACGGGGTCACATCGCCGCTTTACGAACACCACACCAATTCGCTGGTGTTCAATGACCCGCCGCTGCACACGCGGGTGCGCAAGGTCATGGTCGGGGCGATGAACCCGCGCGCCCTGGCGCAGATGGAACCGGGGCTGGAAACGCTGGTCTCGGATCTGCTCGACCAGATGCAGGGACGGGCGCAGGTCGAGCTGATCGAGGCCTTTGCCGGGGCGATCCCGATTGAAGTCATCGGCAACCTTCTGGGCATTCCGCGCGAGTTGCGCGATCCCCTGCGCGACTGGTCGCTGGCCATTCTTGGCGCGCTGGAACCGCGCCTGACGCCCGAGCAAGAGGCTTTGGGCAACCAGTCTGTTGTTGATTTCAAAGCCTTCCTGCGCGGCATCATCGAGGACCGCAAGGCCAACCCTCTGGACCCCGAGGTCGATGTGCTGACCCGGCTGATCCATACCGAGGGCGAGCACCTCACCGAGGTCGAGCTGTATCAGAACTGCATTTTCATCCTCAACGCCGGGCATGAAACCACCACCAACCTGATCGGCAATGCGCTGGAATTGCTGGGGCGCTTCCCGGAGAAACGCGCACAGCTGATCGCCCAGCCAGAGCTGATCACCACAGCCGTGGATGAATTCCTGCGCATGGAAAGCCCCAACCAGTTCGGCAACCGGCTGACCACCGCCGAGATCACCCTGCATGGGCTGACCATCCCGGCGGGCACCGACATTCACCTGTGCATGGGCGGCGCCAATCGCGACCCTGAGGTTTTCGAAAACCCTGACGAGATGATCCTCGACCGGCGCCCCAACAAGCATCTGGCCTTTGCCGGCGGCGCCCATACCTGCGTCGGCCTGACCCTGGCCCGCATGGAGGGGCGCATCGCCGTGGGCCGGTTCCTCGAACGCTATCCCGATTACGACATCCTGCCCGGCGCCCGGCGCGGCGGCCGCCTCAGGTTCCGCGGCTTTGCCAGCCTGCCCGCCCGGCTTGGCTGACCTCTTACCGGGGCGGCTTTCTCGCCTCCGGTTATTGACCGACCGTTCGGTCGCGTAATAAACTGCCTGCGAACACCGCAGTCGCGAGTCGCCCGAGGCGGCACCACGAGGAGAACAAGATGACCATCCAACAGGTTTCCAGCTTTGCCGCAGGCGCGTGGATCGCGCCCGGCGCCGGCGCCCGCAACATCGCCAGCGCCATCACCGGCGAGGTGATCGCCAGCGCCGGCAACAACGATCTCGACGTGCAGGCCATGCTCGACCACGCCCGCAACGTCGGCGGCCCGGCCCTGCGCAAGCTGACCTTCCACGACCGCGCCCGTATGCTGAAGGCGCTGGCGCTGCACCTGCGCGAGCATCGCAAGGCCATGTACGAGCTGTCGTTCAACACCGGCGCCACGCAAAGCGACCACATGATCGACATCGATGGCGGCATCGGCACCATGCTGGTCTTTGCCTCCAAGGGCCGCCGCGAAATGCCCGACGCCCATGTCTATCTGGATGGCGAGGTCGAACAGCTGAGCCGCAACGGCACCTTCCTCGGCCAGCATATCTGCACCCCGCTGCAAGGTGTCGCGGTGCATATCAACGCCTTCAATTTCCCGGTCTGGGGCATGCTGGAAAAACTGGCACCGACCCTGCTCGCCGGCGTGCCGGCGATCGTGAAACCGGCGACCAACTCCTGCTACGTGACCGAGCTTTGCGTGCGCCTGATGCTCGCGTCGGGCATTCTGCCCGAGGGCGCGGTGCAACTGGTTTCGGGCGGTCTCGGCGACATGCTCGACCGCCTCGGCATGCAGGATGTGGTCAGCTTCACCGGCTCGGCCGACACGGCGCTGAAACTGCGTTCGAACCCGATCCTGATGGAAAACTCGGTGCGTTTCGTCGCCGAACAGGACAGTCTCAACGCCTCGATCCTTGGCCCCGATGCCGAGCCGGGCACGCCCGAGTT
>NZ_JBFJVE010000087.1:0-11945 GCF_041624275.1 Shimia sp. | reverse complement strand
TGGCGGAGAGACAGGGATTCGAACCCTGGGTCCCCGTGAAGGGACAACGGTTTTCGAGACCGCCCCGTTCGACCACTCCGGCACCTCTCCGCGGGGGTCTTGGTGAGGGGGCGTTTAATGGGGTTTTCCGGTGGGCGCAAGAGGGCAGCGTGCGGTTTGTGAAATGTTTTTTGCGCCATCCCCGGACCGGGGGCCCATGGGCCCCTTATCTGCCGGGCGATGCCGGTGCCCGCCGCGCCCGCGACAAGGTCACGAAACTTTGTCGCGCCGGGTGCTTCCGGGGGCGGGGGCTCTGGTGCTAGTCTGGCGCCAACCCTTCTCACGCGGTGGATCGCATGACCTCTTGGCTTTCAAAACGGCTGCTTCTGCGCCCCGGTGCGCTGCCCAGGTGTGCTCTGCTTTGGGCTGCGCTGCTCTGGCTGGCCCTTGCCGGCCCCTCGCTTGCCGCCGACCGGCCCCGGATCGAGGGCTTTCTCGAGACCACCGGATTCGACGTCGCCATCGAATCGATCGCGCTTTCGGCCGAGAACGCCCCCGAGATGCTGGGCCTCGAGGCGGCGGATTTCGGTGCCGGCTGGCGGCTGGCGGCGCGGCAGGTCTTTGATGCCGAGACCATGCGCAACCGGGCGGTCACGATTCTCGAGGCGACCCTCGACGACGCCTTTCTGAACCATGCCGAGCGTTTCTACGCCAGCGACCTCGGCCAGCGGCTGGTGGCGGCGGAAAACAGCGCCCATTTCGCCGAGGATGCCGACAAGTCGGGGCTGGGGCAGGACCTGGTGGCGCAATACCTGCGCGACGCCGATCCGCGCCTCGACCTGCTCAGGCGTCTCAACCACGCCATCGACCCCAACGACATCGGCCCCGAGGCGGTGCAGGAAGTGCAGCTGCGGTTCCTTCTGGCGGCCGCCTTTGCCGAGGTGATCACGCTCAAGGTCGACGAGGAGGGGCTGCGCGCCATGCTGCGCGAAAGCCGGCCGGCGCTGCGCCGCGACTTGGCCACCGCCGGGCTGGCCAATGCCGCCTATACCTATCAGGATTTCTCCGAGGCCGAGCTCAGGGCCTATGCCGAGGCGCTGGAACACCCCGACATGCAGGTGGTTTACGAGCTGATGAACGCGGTGCATTTCGAGGTGATGAGCAACCGGTTCGAGGCGCTGGCAGCGCGACTGGGGGCGCTGCAGCCCGAGCTGGAGCTGTGAAGCGGGTCTTGGCGGCGAGGCCCATCAGGCGCTGAACCCTGATGCAGCGCCGTGACACAGCCGCGCTGCGCGTCAGAATAGGCTTGCACTTGGGGCCGTTGGCCTTATGAGGATCGACGGTATCGCTGCGAGGACCCGTTGCAATGAACATGCTAGGCACATTCATCAAACCGATGCACCCCGAAGGACGCAAATTCGTCGCGGTCTTTGCCGCCGTGACGGTGGTGCTGTTCCTGATCTGGTCGGTGCTGGGCTGGATCGGCGTCGGCCTGACCGTCTGGTGCTATTACTTCTTCCGCGACCCCGAGCGGGTGACACCGGAGCGCCCGGGGCTGATCGTCAGCCCGGCAGATGGCGTGGTGTCGCTGATCGAACCCGCGGTGCCGCCAGCCGAACTGGGCATGGCCGATGCGCCCCTGACCCGGGTCAGCGTGTTCATGAGCGTCTTCAACTGCCACGTCAACCGCGCCCCGATCGCCGGTGAGATCACCGCCGTCGCCTACCGTCCGGGCAAGTTCTTCAACGCCTCGCTGGACAAGGCGAGCGTCGACAACGAGCGCAACAGCCTGCGCTTGCGGATGGAGGACGGCCGCGATCTGGCGGTGGTGCAGATCGCCGGGCTGGTGGCGCGGCGCATCGTCTGTTTCGTCAAGCCGGGGGCCGAGATGGCGACCGGTGAACGCTTTGGCCTGATCCGCTTCGGCTCGCGGCTCGACGTCTATCTGCCCGACGGGGTGGAACCGATGGTCGCGATCGGCCAGACCATGATCGCCGGGGAAACGGTTCTGGCGGAACTGCCGCAGCCAGATCCACGGCAGGACGCATGATGGGGGCCGGTCCTCGGGGCAAGACCACCAAACGGCTGACACTGGTGCAGCTGATTCCCAACATGCTGACCATCGCCGCGATCTGCGCCGGCCTGTCGGCGATCCGCTTCGCGGTGCAGGAAAACTTCGTGCTCGCGGTGCAGCTGATCGTCGTCGCCAGCATTCTCGACGGTCTCGACGGGCGCATGGCCCGGTTGCTGAACAGCGACAGCAAGATGGGCGCCGAGCTGGATTCGCTGGCCGACTTTCTCAATTTCGGCGTCGCCTCGCCGCTGATCCTCTATTTCTGGGCGCTGCAGGACATGGGCAACCTCGGCTGGCTTTCGGTGCTGGTCTTCACCATCTGCTGCGTCATGCGCCTGGCGCGGTTCAATGTCAGCAGCAAGGCCGACATCGACCCGGCCAGCGAAGACGAGGCGCAGACCCCGAGCGGCGCCTATTTCACCGGGGTGCCCTCGCCGGCGGGGGCGCTGTTGGTGCTGTTCCCGATGTTCGTCGTCTTCGGATTTCCCGAGGTGACACTGCCGCCCGACCTGGTGATCTGCGCCTATGTGATGCTGATCGGCTGGCTGATGATAAGCCGCATCCCGACCTGGTCCTTCAAGACCACCCGGGTCTCGCGCGGCAACGTCAAATATTTCCTGCTGGCCTTTGCCTTCGTCGTCGCGGCCCTGTTCTACTACGCCTGGATCACCCTCGCGGTTCTCTGCCTGCTTTATGTGGTCATGGTGCTGTGGCATCTGGCTTTCGGCAGGCACCGGGGCGGCGGAGCGAAAAAAGGGGCCTAACGTGGAAATCGAGGCGGTTCAAAGCTCCTACGCCCGCTGGGCGCCGGTCTATGACAGGACGTTCGGCGCCATGACAAGCGCCGCGCGCCGCCGCGCAGTCGCCTATATCAATGCGCAATCGGGTGCGGTGCTCGAGGTCGGTGTCGGCACCGGCCTGTCGCTTCAGCACTACCAGCCGCACCTGCGGGTCACCGGCATTGATTTCAGCGCCCAGATGCTGGCCAAGGCCAAGGTCAAGGTGGCCTCGCTGGGGCTGAAACAGGTGGCAGAGCTGCGCCAGATGGACGCCCGCGATCTGGATTTTCCCGATGCCAGCTTCGACATGGTGGCGGCGATGCATGTGCTGTCGGTGGTGCCCGAACCCGAGCGCGTCATGTCCGAGATCGCGCGGGTACTGAAGCCCGGCGGCAAGGTCATCATCACCAATCACTTCATGCGCAGCCAGGGCGTGCTGGCGCTGCTGGGGAAACTCTCGGCGCCGCTGGCCAATGTCATCGGCTGGCACTCGGATTTCGAGATCGAGACCGTGCTCGGCGAACCCAGCCTGTCGGTCAGCGAAACCGACACCCTGCCGCCGCTGGGCATGATGACCTTTCTGGTGCTGTCGAAATCCGCCTGACCCCCGCGCGGGGGCAGGGGTGGCAACGGGGGCAGGGCAGAGCGGCCGCCCGCGGTTCGGCGGAAATCCACAATGCCTCTTGACTATCGCCCTCATTCACCGGATAAGCCCCCCATCCGGCGTAAGGCTCTCCTTGCGCCGTGTTTTGTTGAAACATCGGCCCCAACGGGGCGCGCAGTTCGAGGCGGCTTTGCCACAACACCCGATCCGGGGGCCACAGGACGCGGAAAATCGAAGGAAACAGGACATGTTCGCAGTCCTCAAGACCGGCGGTAAACAGTACAAGGTTCAGGCGGGCGACATTCTGCGCGTCGAGAAACTGGCAGCTGGCGCCGGCGAAACCGTGGAATTCAACGACGTGCTGATGCTGGGTGGTGAAACCACCGTCGTCGGCGCGCCCCTGGTCGAAGGCGCCGCCGTCAAGGCCGAGGTGATCGATCAGATCAAGGGTGACAAGGTCATCAAGTTCGTCAAGCGCCGTCGTAAGCATTCGTCCAAGCGCACCGTGGGCCACCGCCAGAAGCTGACCCTGGTCAAGATCACCGAGATCCTGGCCTCGGGCGCAAGCGCCAAGCCCGCCGCCGCCAAAGCCGCGCCGAAAGCCGCAGCACCGGCCGCAGAGGCCGCAGCAGACGATCTGACCGCGATCACCGGGGTCGGCCCGGCCGCTGCCAAGAAGCTCGCTGATGCCGGCATCACCACTTTCGCCCAGCTGGCGGCCGTGGACGTCGACAGCTTTGATGCTGTAAAGGTAAAGCCCGAATGGGTGGCGCAAGCTGCCGATCTGGCGAAGTAAGCTGAGAACAGGAGACCAACGATATGGCACATAAAAAAGCTGGCGGTAGCTCCCGCAACGGTCGCGACTCAGCGGGTCGTCGTCTTGGCGTCAAGAAATACGGTGGCGAAGTCGTCGTTCCCGGCAACATTATCCTGCGTCAGCGCGGCACCAAGATGTGGCCGGGCGAAGGCGTTGGCATGGGCAAGGATCACACCATCTTTGCAACCGTCGACGGCAACGTGAAGTTCCACAAGGGCCTCAAGGGCCGCACCTTCATTTCGGTTCTGCCAGTGGCGGAGGCCGCTGAATAAGCCGACCTGAAAGGTTTGAGACATTTTGGGGACCGGCTGCGAGGCCGGTCCCTTTTTTATTTGGATTTTGCCAAAGGAGCCCGGCAATGGGCGTTGCAGTGATCAGTTTTACCGCCTTCGCGGTCAGCCAGGTGGCGACACCGGGCCCGGCCAACATGGCGCTGCTGGCCACCGGCGCACGTTTCGGCTTTGCGGCGGCGCTGCCCTTCGTTGCCGGGGTGGCCCTGGGCAAGCAGCTGGTGATCTGGCCGGTAGGCTTCGGGCTGATGTCGCTGGCCGACACGGCACCCTGGCTGTTCGAGGCGCTGAAATGGCTCTCGGTGTTCTATATCTGCTGGCTGGCCTGGAAGGTGGCGCGTCTGCGCCTGGCGCCCGGCGGGGCCCGGCTCGAGCGCGCGCCCGGTTTCCTGGCCGGGCTGGCGGTGCATCCGCTCAACCCCAAGGCCTGGGCGATGATTGTCACCGGCTTCACGACCTTCGTCGACGCCGGCACCCCGGCCTTGCAAGCGACGGCGACAATCGCCATCTGTCTACTTGCCTGTCAGGCAATTTTTCACCCGATCTGGTCTTTGGGAGGAGACCGTATCGCGCGTATGGTCGCGGGGCGGCCGGCGGAAATTCATTTGATGCGAACCCTGGCCGCGCTGACCGTGGCCTCGGTTCTTCTGGTACTGTTTTGAGGAGGACAGGCAGAATGAAACACGACTTGATCGTGAACCAGCCCGTGGTCGAGGCCGAGCGCTTCGTGCTGCGCCCGCTGCGGCGCTCGGATCAGGGGCTGATCGAGATGTATGCCGGCGACGAGGCGGTGGCCCGGATGACCAGTTCGATCCCGCATCCGCTGCCGCCGGGCAGTGTCGAGGCCTATATCGCCCGCGCCCGCGCCGACGACCGGCTCGAGGATGTCTGGGCGATCGACGGCAGCGCCGCGGGCGGCTCCGAGATCATGGGCATCATCGGGCTCAAACGGGTCGACCTTGGCAAGGTCGAGATTGGCTACTGGGTGGCGCCGGCCTTCTGGAACACCGGCCTCGCCTCCGAGGCGGTGCGGGCGCTGATCGGTGCCAACCCGATGCAGAGCGACACGATCTTCGCCGCCGTGTTCCAGGACAACCCGGCCTCGGCGCGGGTGCTGACCAACTGCGGCTTCCAGTATCTCGGCGATGCCGAAAGCTTCTCGGTGGCGCGCAACGCGGCGGTGCCGACCTGGACCTATTCGCTGAAGCTGACCGGCTGATGGCCGGTCTCTTGCTCAGCACCGGGCGGCTGACGCTGCGCCCCTTCCGCGAGGTCGACCTCGCCGCTCTGCAACAGATCGGCAACCGGCCCGAGGTGGCGCGGATGATGGCCTCGATCCCGCTGCCCTGGCACCTTGACGCGGTGCGGGCCTGGGTCGCGGCCGGCGCTTGGCGCGGGCTGCCGGATTTCCGCTTTGGCGTTTTCGACAGCGACAACCGGCTGATCGGGGCCATCGGCCTCGAGGGCAGGCCGCCGGCGCTGTCCTTTTTCCTGACCCCCGACTGCTGGGGCCGGGGCTATGCCAGCGAAGCGCTGGAGGCGCTGCTCGATTTCGTCTTCGGCCGGTTTTCCGACCTTGCCGAGGTGACGGCCGAGCATCTTGAAGACAACCCCGCCTCGGGCGCGGTTTTACGGAAATCCGGCTTCGTCGAGGCCGGGCAATCGACCTGCCGCTCGTCGGCAAGGGTTGAAGCCGGGGCCAGCAGGGTATACCGGCTGACACGGCAGGCACATAAGGCACAGCACGATGAAATTTCTTGATTTGGCCAAGGTCTACATCCGCTCGGGCAGCGGCGGCGGCGGCTGCGTGTCCTTCCGGCGCGAAAAATACATCGAATACGGCGGCCCCGACGGCGGCGACGGCGGCAATGGCGGCAATGTCTGGGCCGAGGCGGTCGAAGGGCTGAACACGCTGATCGACTTCCGCTACCAGCAGCATTTCTTCGCCGAGAACGGCCGCCCCGGCATGGGCCAGCAACGCACCGGCAAGACCGGCGACGACATCGTGCTGCGGGTGGCAGTGGGCACCGAGATCCTCGACGAGGATCAGGAAACGGTGGTTGCCGATCTGACCGAGGTCGGCCAGCGGGTGCTGCTGGCCAAGGGCGGCAACGGCGGCTTCGGCAACCTGCATTTCAAAACCTCGACCAACCAGGCGCCGCGCCGCGCCAACCCCGGCCTGCCGGGGGTCGAGCGCACCCTGTGGCTGCGTCTCAAGCTGATCGCCGATGTCGGTCTTCTGGGCCTGCCCAATGCGGGCAAGTCGACCTTTCTCGCCGCGACCTCGAACGCGCGCCCCAAGGTGGCCGATTACCCCTTTACCACGCTGCATCCCAATCTCGGGGTGGTCGGGGTCGACAATGTCGAATTCGTCGTCGCCGATATTCCCGGCCTGATCGAGGGCGCCTCCGAGGGGCGCGGCCTCGGCGATCTCTTCCTCGGCCATGTCGAGCGCTGCGCGGTGCTGCTGCACCTGATCGACGGCACCTCCGGCTCGCCGGTCGAAGACATGCAGACCATCATCCGCGAGATCGAGAACTACGGCGGTTTCCTCGCCGACAAGCCGCGGGTCACGGTGCTCAACAAGATCGACACGCTGGACGACGAGGAACGCGCCTTCATCCGCGACGAGATCCGCGAGGCCACCGGCGTCGAGGTGATGCTGATGTCCGGGGTCAGCCACGAGGGGCTGACCGAGGTGCTGCGCACCCTGAGATCCCGGATCGACGCCGACCGCCTGCGCCAGAAACGCGGCACCGAGGAGCCCGAAGCATGGCAACCCTGAGCGATGCCAGGCGCGTCGTGGTCAAGATCGGCTCGGCGCTTCTGGTCGACCGCACCAGCGGCGATCTGCGCCGCGACTGGCTGCACGGGCTGGCCCGCGACGTCGCCTTGCTGAAGGCCCGGGGCACCGATGTGGTGCTGGTCTCCTCGGGCTCGATCGCGCTCGGGCGCGGGGTGCTGAAACTCAAGGCCCGCGACCTGCCGCTGGAACAGTCGCAGGCCGCCGCCGCCGTCGGCCAGATCCGCCTGGCGCGCGCCTACGAGGATGTGCTGGCACCGCATGGTATCACCACCGCCCAGGTGCTGGTGACCCTGGAAGACAGCGCCAACCGCCGCCGCTATCTCAACTCGCGCGCCACCATGGCGCAGCTTCTGGGCCTCGGCGTGGTGCCGATCGTCAACGAGAACGACACCGTCGCCACCGACGAGATCCGCTATGGCGACAACGACCGGCTGGCGGCCCAGGTGGCGCTGACCACCGGCGCCGATCTCCTGGTGCTGCTGTCGGATGTCGACGGCTTTTATTCCGACAACCCGATGACCAACCCGGATGCGCGGCGTTATGAGGTGATCGACGAGATCACCCCCGAGATCGAGGCCATGGCCGGCGAGGGCACCTCGGGCCTGTCCAAGGGCGGCATGATCACCAAGCTTCTCGCCGCCAAGACCGCCACCATGGGCGGCTGCGCCATGGTCATCACCGAGGGCAGCACCCAGCGCCCGCTACAGGCGCTGGAACAGGGTGCCAACGCCACCTGGTTCACCGCCAAGGGCACGCCGCAGCAGGCGCGCAAGCGCTGGATCGGCTCGATGAAACCGCAGGGCGAGATCACCGTCGATGCCGGCGCCGTCAGCGCCCTGAAGGGCGGCAACAGCCTGCTCGGCGCCGGGGTCACCCGCGTCGCCGGCGATTTCTCGCGCGGCGATCCGGTGGCGATTCTCGGCCCCGACGGCCACAAGCTGGGCCAGGGGCTGGTCGCCTATGCCGCGCCCGAGGCCGACCGCATCAAGGGCTGCCACAGCTCGCAGATCGAATCCCTGCTCGGCTATCCCGGCCGCACCGCCTTGATTCACCGGGATGATATGGCGCTCTAGGCTTCATCTTGCTAAAAATACTTCCGCCGGAGGCATCCCGCGGCATCCGCACTCGCAAAGGACCAGGCGCATGAAAGACATCGCAGATATCCCCGCCCTGATGGCTGAAATTGGTGCCAACGCCAAAGCTGCAAGCGCTGAGCTGGCCTTTGCCTCGGCCGAACGCAAGCACGCCGCCCTGATCGGGGCTGCCGATGCGGTTTGGGCGCGTCGCGCCGAGATCATCGAGGCCAATGCCAAGGATCTCGAATTCGGCCGCGACAAGGGGCTCTCGGCGGCGATGATGGACCGGCTGATGCTGGATGAAACCCGTATTCGCGGCATTGTCGACGGGTTGCGTGCGGTGGCCGAACAGCCCGATCCCGTCGGTGAATTGCTGGAACAATGGGATCGCCCCAGCGGGCTGCACATCAAACGCGTGCGCACGCCCCTGGGCGTGGTCGGGGTGATCTATGAAAGCCGGCCCAACGTCACCGCCGACGCCGGGGCGCTCTGCCTCAAGTCCGGCAATGCGGTGATCCTGCGCGGCGGTTCGGAAAGCTTCCATTCCTCGGCCGCCATCCATGCCTGTCTGGTTGAGGGGCTGAAAAGCGCCGCGCTGCCCGAACATGCGATCCAGCTGGTGCCGACCCGCGACCGGGCCGCGGTGCAGGCGCTCCTGACCATGGTCGACACGGTCGACGTCATCGTGCCGCGCGGCGGCAAGGGGCTGGTCGGGCTGGTGCAGCGCGAGGCGCGGGTGCCGGTCTTTGCCCATCTCGAAGGCATCGTGCATGTCTATCTCGACCGGGCCGCCGATGCGCAGAAGGCGCTCGACGTGGTGCTGAACGCCAAGACCCGGCGCACCGGCATCTGCGGCGCGGCGGAATGCCTGCTGGTGCATCGCGACCTCGTCGAGGGGCTCGGCAAATCGGTGATCGAGGCGCTGCTGGCGGCCGGGGTGCGGGTGCACGCCGATGAGGCTTTGCAGCACATCGCGGGCACGGTTGCCGCCACCGAGGCCGACTGGGGCCGCGAATATCTCGACATGGATATCGCCGCCCGCGTGGTCGAGGACATCGACGGCGCCATCGCCCATATCCGCCAGTATGGGTCCGACCACACCGATTGCATCCTCACCGAGGATGACGCCGCCGCGGCGCGATTCTTCGAACGTGTCGACAGCGCCATCCTGATGCGCAATGCCTCGACCCAGTTCGCCGATGGCGGCGAGTTCGGCATGGGCGCCGAGATCGGCATCGCCACCGGCAAGATGCATGCCCGGGGCCCGGTGGGGGCGGCGCAGCTGACCAGTTTCAAATATCTGGTCGAGGGCGACGGCACGGTGCGCGGCTGACCGGCCGCGCCGCCGATCAGAACGAAATCTCCAGCCCGCCCTCGGGCTGCGCGATGCTCAACTGCCGCCCGAGGTCGGCGACCACCTGCGGCAGCAGCGCGAACTCGACCTGTCCGGGGCCCGGAGTCAGCCCCTCGCCGGCAAGCTCGGCCCAGGGTTTCGGCGGTGCCGGGCAGTCTGCGGCGGCGATCACCCAGCGTCCGCCGCTGGCGCGCATCGTCACCGTGCCGCCACGGGGCAGGGCGCTTTCGACGCACATCATCGCCAGGAACACCGCCCTGAGTTCGTCCCGCGCGACGTCGCCGTCATGCTGGCAGCGCAGCCGCACCCGCGCCCCTTCCGAGAGGGCGGCAAGAAGGGGGCGCAATTCGCCGTTGGCGACCTTCTGCCCGCGCCCGCCCTGTCCGAAGGCGATGCGGTAGAACCGGATCCGGGCGCTGGCATCGCCGGCGCTGGCGGAAATCAGCGCGATTTCCGGCGTGTCGCCCTGTCCGGTCAGGCGCATCAACTCAAGACCGTTGCCGATGGCGCCGATCGGGCTGATCAGGTCGTGACAGATGCGCGACCCTACCAATGCCGAGAAATCCGGTTTATCCTGTGCCAATATCCGCTCCCGCAACTGACAGGCCCCCGATGGAAGACTTGAACGCATTTCTGCAACCCGGCATGCTGGTGCGCCACCCCGAGCAGCCCGACTGGGGCACCGGGCAGGTGCAGTCCAACATCAACGGCAAGATCTCGGTGAACTTCCGCGAACAGGGCAAGGTGGTGATCAACGGGTTTCGCGTCCTTCTCGAGCCGGTTTTCGATTAGGGTAGTGGATCGACGCCGTAACGCAACCTGAGATTGTGTCTTCGCGTCACCCCCGCTGCCCGGTTGTTGCCAAAATGCCGGTGCGGCACTAAGAGTGGCGCCAACAGACACCGCCTTGGACATCGCAGCCGAATGGACCCGAAATTCACGCTCAGACTGGCGCGCTCGCCCGAGGACATCATGGCGGCGCAGCGGCTGCGCTACCGGGTCTTCGTCGAAGAGCTCGGCGGGCACGGGGCCATGGTCGACGATGCGAACCGGCTGGAAAAGGACCGGTTCGATGCCCATTTCGAACATCTGATCCTGATCGACGAGGCGCTGCAGGCGGATCCGCTTGACCGGGTGGTCGGCGTCTATCGCCTGCTGAACGCGCAGGGGGCCGCGGCTGCAGGGCAGTTCTATTCCGAGGACGAATACGACCTCGGGGCGCTGAAATCCTCGGGGCGAAAACTGCTGGAATTGGGGCGAAGCTGTCTGCACCCGGACTATCGCGGCGGCTCGGCCATGTTCGTGCTCTGGAGCGGCTTGGCGGAATACATCCTTGAAAACGAAATAGAAATCCTGTTCGGCGTCGCCTCGTTCCATGGCGCAGACTCGCAGGAATTCGCCGAGGCCCTGTCGCTGCTGCACCACCGCCACCTGGCGCCCGGGCCGCTGCGGGTGCGGGCCCGCCAGAGGCCGTTCCAGCCGATGGACCTGATCCCCGAGGCCGAGATCGACCGCCGCCGGGCGATGCGCGCCGTGCCGGCGCTGATCAAGGCCTATCTGCGGCTTGGCGGCTACGTCGGCGAGGGCGCCTTCGTGGACCATGCTTTCAACACCACCGATGTCTGTCTGATCCTCGATGTGGCGCGGATGAATGAAAAGCAAAAAACGATTTATACCAAGGGGATAGGGTCGTGAGTTCAACCTGGCGCAGCAAGCAGGACGAACCTGCTGAACACCCGATCACGGCAGCCGGATGGCTGCGCGTGGCCTGGCGCGGCACGGTCCTCGGCACCATCGTGTTCAGCGGCCTCGGCCTGTTGCTTGCGCTGCGCCTGATCGAGCGTCCCCTGTTCGGTCTTCACCGCCCCTGGACGCCCTATATCACCCAGAGCGTCTGCCGCAGCGCCTTCGTGGTGCTGCGCATCCGGCTCGACATCCGGGGCGACCTGATGACCCGGCGCGGCGCGGTGGTGGCCAATCATTCTTCGTGGCTCGACATCTTTGCCCTCAATGCCCGCAAGCGGGTCTATTTCGTCTCCAAGGCCGAAGTGGCGGCCTGGCCGGGCATCGGCTGGCTGGCGCGGGCCACCGGCACGGTGTTCATCAAGCGCGACCCGAAAGAGGCGCGGGCCCAGAAGGCGCTGTTCGAGGAACGGCTGCTGGCGG
>NZ_JBFJVE010000086.1:0-12060 GCF_041624275.1 Shimia sp. | reverse complement strand
GGTATCGACGAGGCGATGCCGCAGTTCGGCCGGCTTTTCTCGGCGCCCCTGCGCGGCTGAGCGACAGGGCGGAAAGGCTCAGAAATCAAGCCCCAGATCGACGGTGCGCGCCGAATGGGTCAGCGCCCCGGACGAGATGTAATCGACCCCGGTCGCGGCAATCGAGGCGATGCGTTCGAGGGTGACATTGCCGCTGGCCTCGGTGGCCATCCGGCCATCCACCATGGCCACCGCCTCGCGCAGCGTGTCATTGTCCATATTGTCCAGCAGCACGACGCTGGCCCCGCCGACCTCGAGCACCTCGGCCAGCTGGTCCAGCCGGTCGACCTCGATCTCGACCGCCATCATGTGGCTGGCATGGGCCTTGGTGGCCTCGAGCACGGCGCGCACGCCGCCGGCGGCGGCGATGTGGTTGTCCTTGATGAGGATCGCGTCCGACAGCGAATAGCGGTGATTGAAGCCGCCGCCATGCAGCACCGCCAGCTTTTCCACCAGCCGCAGCCCCGGCGTGGTCTTGCGGGTACAGGTCACGCGGGCCTTGCTGCCCCTGGTTTCGGCCACGAAACCGGCGGTCTTGGTGGCGATGCCGGTCAGCCGCCCGGCAAAGTTCAGCGCCACCCGCTCGCCCGACAGGATCGACGCCGCCGCCCCCCTGATGCGCATCAGCGTGTCGCCCTTCTTGCAGGGCTGCCCGTCGCCGATCAGGGTTTCGACCTCAAGCGCCGGATCCACCAGGCGGAAGGCCAGGGCGGCCACCTGCATGCCCGACACGATGGCGTCTTCGCGCGCGTTCAGGCGCGCATCATATGAGGTGCCCGCCGGGATCACCGCGCGCGTGGTCACGTCGCCGTAGCTGCCAAGATCCTCCATCAGCGCGTTGCGCAGCATCGGTTCAAGCACCAGATCGGGGACAGAAGCAAAAGTCATTGGAAATCCTTGCAGACCTGCGCCCGCGTCTCGAGCGCCTGGGAAAGGGTGATGCGCGAGCGCCGGCCCGGACCGGGCCGGGTTGCCGGAAAGTCCGCGCGCGCATGGGCGCCACGGCTTTCTTCGCGTTGCAGGGCGCTGACCGCGATCAGCGTCGCGGTGGCGCACATGTTCAAAAAGGACGGGCTGTCGCCATGGGCCGCCTCGAGCGCCGCGATCCGGCAGAGGGCCCGGGTCAGCCCCTCGGCGGTTCGCACCACGCCCACATGATCGGTCATCGTGGCCCTGAGGACACGGACCGCCTCGGCGTCGGGGGCGCGCCCGCCCCGGTCGAAGACCGCCACGACCGGGGCGGCCTGCACCGGCCTTGGGGCCGTCACCGTCGCGGCGATGTCGTCGGCGCAGATCCGGGCATAGACCAGCGCTTCGAGCAGCCCGTTCGAGGCCAGCCGGTTGGCGCCGTGCAGGCCCGTGGACGAGGCTTCGCCGCAAACCCAGAGGGCCTTCAGGCTGGCGCGGCCCCGGGTATCGGTGGCAATGCCGCCCATATGGTAATGCGCGGCGGCAGCCACCGGGATCGGCTCGGCGACCGGGTCGACGCCGTTGCGCTGGCAGGCCTCGGCCACGGTCAGGAACTGCTCGGTGAGCCGGGCCCCCACCGCTTCGCGGGTGTCCAGCATCGGCCGGTTTCCGGCCTGGCTCTGGGCAAAGATCTCGCGGGCGACAATGTCGCGCGGCGCCAGTTCGGCATCCGGGTGCACCCCGAGCATGAACCGTTCCCCGTGCCGGTTGATCAGGATCGCGCCTTCGCCGCGCAGCGCCTCGGTGGCCAGCGGCGCCGGGTCCTCTCCGACGTCGATGGCGGTCGGGTGGAACTGCACGAATTCGGCATCGGCGATCTCGGCCCCGGCCCGCGCCGCCATGCCGATCACCTGGCCGCGAATGCGCGGCGGGTTGGTGGTCAGCGCATAAAGCCCGCCCGACCCGCCGCCGGCCAGCAGATAGGCCGCGCCGCGCAGCATCACCGGCGCTGAACGCTCGTCATCCGAGCGCTGCACCGCGACCCCGCTCACGCGGCCGTTCTCGACATCCAGCGCCACTGCCATGGTGCCCTCGAGCACCTGGACCGAGGGCGCCTGCCGCACCTGCTCGATCAGCGCCGCCATGATCTCGGCCCCGGCCTGATCGCCCTTGACCCGGACCACGCGGGCGAAACTATGCGCCGCCTCGCGCGACAGGACGTAATCGCCGCTGTCGGTGCGATCAAAGGGGGTGCCGAAAGAGGTCAGCTGCAGGATGTGTTCGCGCGCCTCGCGCGTCACCAGACGGGCAACCTGCGAATCCACCGTGCCGGCGCCGGCGCGTTCGGTGTCCGCCGCGTGCAGCGCCGGGCTGTCCTGCTTGTCCATGGCCGCGGCCACACCGCCCTGGGCCCAGGCCGAGCTGGCGCCCTTGCCCAGGGGTTCGGGCGAGATCATCACCACCGGGCGCGGCGCCAGGCTGAGCGCGGCATAGAGCGCCCCCATGCCCGCGCCGACGATGACGATCCGGTCGGTGGTGAGTTCCTTCATCGCCGTGTCAGAGACCCAGCTTGCGCGACAGGTCGATCATGCGCTGAACCGACAGCCGCGCCTTTTCGGCAACGGCGGGGTCGACCTCGACCTGATTGTCCATGCTGTGCAGCACCCAGAGCACCTTTTCCAGGGTGATCTTCTTCATGTAGGGGCACATGTTGCAGGGGCCGATGAAATCGACCTCGGGCAGTTCATCGGCGATATTGGCGGCCATCGAACATTCGGTGATCAGCATCGCCCGTTCCGGCTTTTGCTCGGTGACGTATTTCAGAATGCCGCTGGTCGAGCCGCTGAAATCGGCCTCGGCCACCACTTCGGGGGTGCATTCGGGGTGGGCGATCAGCCGCGTGCCCGGATTCCATTCGCGGAAATCGCGCAGGTCCTGCGCGGTGTATTGCTCGTGCACGATGCAGGAGCCGGGCCAGAACACCACGTTCTTGTGGCTTTCGTTGGCGACGTTCTGGGCCAGGTACTGGTCCGGCGTCATGATGACCGTGTCGCTGTCCATCGCGTTGACGATCTGCACCGCGTTGGACGAGGTGCAGCAGATGTCCGAGGCGGCTTTGACCTCGGCGGTGGTGTTGACATAGGACACCACCGGCGCGCCGGGATACTTGGCGCGCATCTCTTCGATACCGTCGGCGGTGATGCTTTCGGCCAGCGAACAGCCGGCCGCCATGTCGGGCATCAGCACGATTTTCTCGGGGCTGAGAATCTTCGAGGTCTCGGCCATGAAATGAACCCCGGCCTGAACGATCACCTCGGCCTCGACCTCGGCTGCCTTCATCGCCAGTTGCAGGCTGTCGCCGACGAAATCCGAAACCCCGTGGAAAATCTCGGGGGTCATGTAATTGTGCCCGAGAATCACCGCGTTGCGCTTGGATTTCAGTTCGTTGATGGCCTTGACATAGGGCGCGTAGACCGCCCAGTCCGGCGGCGTGACCACACGGTCCATGCGCTGATAGATGTCCTGCATCGACGCGGCGAGTTCCGGTGACGGCGCCAGGTCGTAATGTTTCGAGAGTTCGGTGCCTACAAGCGAAAGATCGAGCAACAGACAGGTCCTCAGTTTTTTGACTTGGCTGTCATGTACTCCCTTTTTTTGCCAACCACACCCTTTTATGCCTCTTTTTCCCTGACATTTCCGTGGAATCGCGCTGCGGCACGGCAAATGCCCAAACTGATAGCGCAATCAAAGGCAGGGCGCCCGATTTGAAGCCGCCCATCAAGGCGCAGCCTGCCAGAATCGCGGCCGCAGCGCCGCGCCGGCCCCGGATCGCTGTATCAGGCCCGTTTCGCGATTGGCGGGCCGAACCCGCCGTCTTCGTCGAAAACCGTCTCGGCGATCTTCACCCGCCGCCCGGAAAACAGGAATTCGCCCTCGCGCTCGAGCCGCTTGACCAGCCGCGACAGGGTTTCGGGCTGCACCCCGATGAGATCGGCGAGATCGGGCCGCGACAGCGGCAGTTTCATCTCGACGTACCCTTCCAAGCGCGCGCCGTGATGCCGCGCCAGTTGCAGCAGGATCTCGGTCAGGCGCACCTTGTTGGACAGGGTGGCCGAGGCGATGATCCGCTCGTGGCTCCGGTCGATCTCGGCGATGCAGCGCGAGGCCAGCCGCGCCAGCACCGACGGGTTGGCGCGCACCACGCGCTTGGCGTCGCGTCGCGCCACGATACAGACCCGCGACGCGACCAGCGCCCGCGCCTCGGTTCTGTGCGGGCCGTCGTCGAGGAATGAGCGAAAGCCGATGATCTCGCCCGGATAGGCCAGCTTGAGCAGCGTCGACTTGCCGTCGCTCTGATAGGATCTGAGCGCGATCAGCCCGCGCGACACGCAATAGACGCCGCCGCTTTCGGCGCCCTGTTCGAACAGCACCTCGCCCTCGTCCAGTTCCCGCCGCGAGAAGCTGCGGGCCAGGGTCGAGACACCGCTTTGCTCCACCGGCTGCCAGACACTGTCCTGATAAAAGGCGCAGTGGCCGCAGGGGTGCGGCGCCTCGCCGGACAGGGTCATCGGGGATTTGCGGGTCATCTACGAGCGAACCTTTTACCTGCGTTTCACCAGCGGGCCATCTGCCGCGCCTTGGCCATAGCCGCTGGGTGATTCCGTTGCGACTGCGGCCCATTGTAACAGCAAGCGACATTGCCTGCCGCCCATCATCAGAAATTTTGACGATCGTCAATGACCTAGAACGGCATAAGGGCGAGTTTGCCCGCCACGTGTGGGGATGTAAACAATTGGAGAACACTTTGTTCGACGAAAGCAACGGGGGTCTGCCGGATCTGCCCCCCAAACCCAAGGCGCGCGAGGGGCGGGTTTCCTTGCGGACCTATTTCCGCCTGTTCAAGAAGGACATTCTTTCGGCCCAGCCGGCGCATCTCTACCGCGCCTGGATGGCCGAGATGAAAACGCCCTTCTTCCGCTCCTACCTGTGCAACGACCCGCAGCTGGTCGACCTGGTGCTGAAACAGCGGGCCTCGGACTTTCCGAAATCCGAACGCATCCGGGTCGGGCTGAAGCCGCTGCTGGGCGAGTCGATCTTCATTTCCAACGGCGAGACCTGGGCCCATCAGCGGCGCATCATCGACCCGGCCTTCGAAGGCGGTCGTCTGCGCACCGTCTTCCCGGCGATGTGGGACAGCGGCGTCGCCGCCGTCGAGCGGCTTGATGCGCTGGCCACCGGCGCGCCGGTCGAGATCGAGGCCCAGACCAGCCACGTGGCGATGGACGTGATCTTCCGCACCCTGTTTTCGGTGCCGATCGACCACGAGATCGCCAATGCCGCCTTCGAGACCTTCCGCGAACATCAGGCGACCCAGCCGGTGGCCAATATCGCCGCCATGCTGCCATGGCCGCGCTGGCTGCCGCGCTTTCATTCGCGCAAGACCAAGGAAACCGCGCGCACCATCCGCGACCTGATCGGGCAGCTGACCCACATGCGGGCCGAAGAGATCGCCAAGGGCACCGCGCCCGACGACCTGGCGACCAAGATCATGACCACGCCGGACCCCGAGACCGGCAAGCTGTTCGACACCGAGGAAATGACCGACCAGGTGGCGATCTTCTTCCTCGCCGGCCACGAAACCTCGGCCGCGGCGCTGGCCTGGGCGCTCTACCTGCTGGCACGCTATCCCGACTGGCAGGAAAAACTGGCCGAAGAAGCCATGGCCGCCTTCGAGCCGGAAAAGATCTATTTCTCGGCCCTGTCCAAGCTGCGCCTGTCGCGCGCCGTGTTCCGCGAATCGATGCGGCTTTACCCGCCGGTGCCGATGTATGTCCGCGAGGCCGCCTGCCCCGAGACCTTCCGCGAACGCAAGGTGCGCAAGGGCAGCCAGGTCATCATCAGCCCATGGCACCTGCACCGCCACGAACGGCTGTGGGAGCGTCCGGACGAATTTGACCCCGGCCGTTTCGACACGCCGAACGGCAAGGAGTGCCTGCGCTCGGCCTATATCCCGTTCTCGGTCGGCCCCAGGGTCTGCCCGGGATCGGCCTTTGCCATGGCCGAAGGGCCGCTGTTGCTGTCGATGCTGGTGCGGGCCTATCGCTTCGACATCGTCGAGGGCGACGAGCCGATGCCGGTCGCCCATCTCACGGTGCGGGCCGCCGACGGCATCCGCCTGCGCCTCACACGACGCAATTCACCCACTTTCAAGGAATACCAGGAATGACCGACGTGACCCCTTCCGGGATCGCCCCGGCGCCCCTGCGCGCCTGGCCCTACTGGATGACCATGACCTTCGTGCCGCTGGTCATCCTGGCCGTGACCCAGGGCGGCTGGACCATCCTTCTGATCCCGTTCTACGGCTGGGTCCTGATGCCCCTGCTGGACCTGGTCCTGGGCAAGGACCTGCGCAACCCCGACCCCGAAACCCCGGTGGAAGAGCTGTTCTGGTTCCGCCTGCTGACCATCATCTGGTTCCCGGTCCAGTTCGCGCTGGTCTATGGCACGCTCTATTACGTGACCCGGGTCGCCGAGCATTCGACACTGGAAACCCTTGGCATCATGTTTGCCATCGGTGTCACCACCGGCGTGGTGGGCATCGTCTATGCCCACGAGCTGTTCCACAAGTCGAACCGGCTCGAGCGCAACCTCGGCGACCTCTTGATGGCGCTGGTGCTTTATGGTCATTTCCGCACCGAGCATCTCCTGGTGCATCACCCCTGGGTCGGCACCCCGCGCGACACGGTGACGGCACGCTACAACGAAGGCTTCCACCGTGCCTTCGCCCGCATCCTGATGACCGGCTTCGGCTCGGCCTGGCGGGCGGAAAAGGCGATGCTGGCGCGCAAGAACCGCTCGGCCTTCCACCCGTCCAACCCGATCTGGAAGTACCTGGTGCTGCAAAGCCTTTTCCTGGCGCTGGCCTTTGGCATCGGCGGCTGGGTGGGTGTCGGGCTGTTCATGTTCCAGGCGCTGGTGGCGATCTGGCAGCTCGAGCTGACCAATTATGTCGAGCACTACGGGCTGACCCGCAAGCACCTTGGAAATGGCGAATATGAACCCGTCAAGCCGCACCACTCGTGGGACTCGGCGCATCGGGTGTCCGGCCTGTTGCTGATCAATCTTCAGCGCCATGCCGACCACCACGTTCACCCGATGCGTCGTTTTCCTCTGTTGCAGGTCTATGACGAAAGCCAGGTGCCGATGCTGCCCACGGGCTACCCGCCGATGACCTTCATGGCGATGATCCCGCCGCTGTGGCGCCGCCTCTTCAATCCGCGCGTGCGCAACTGGCGCCGCCAATTCTATCCCGAGATCGACGACTGGGGTCCCTACAAGACCTGGGACCTGCCGATGCCGAAAGGCGCCGGCTGACCGCCCCGTCGATGGGCCCTGTAGCGCCCACGTCCCTTCGGGCGCTACAACCCCACTACATGGGTCAACAATTCGATCGTGTTGCTGACCTCGAACTTGCGCAACAGCCTGGCCCGCACATCGTCGATCGTGCGCGGCGACAGCCCCAGCGCCCGGGCGATCTCCTTGCTGGTCTTGCCGCTCGAAAGCCCGACGATCACCTGCCGCTCACGCGCCGACAGCGCCTTGCCCGGATCGGGAAAATCCAGTTCGGCAAAGGACAGGACGGTTTCCGCCAGCGGGTTGTCGGGCTGTAGCGTCGTCGCCCGCACCCGACACCAGAATTGCCCGCCGTCCCGGCGTTGCATCAGCCGTTCGTCGCAGAAGGGGCGCCCCGATTGCAGGCGCTCGAGCCCCATGTCGCGCACCCGCTCGAAATCGCTGTCCGAGGCGTAGAGCATGCGAAACGACTGGTCTTCCAGGTCGGCGACCTCATAGCCGAACATGCGGGCAAATTCGTGATTGCAGGCCCGGATGACGCGCTGTTCCGAGATCACGATCCCGATCGGCGCATTCTCGAAGGCCAGCATCCGCTTGTGCAATTCCATCTGCCCGTGGCTCCGTAAAGTTACGGTATTGTCCGAGTCTGCCGCGCCGGTTGATACTGGAGCCCGGAACACTCGGGACGCATGCGGAAAATGACACCATATCAGAGACCCGAATCCAAGCTGAATGCGGCCATCATGCGCCGCCGCGATGATCTGATCGCGCTGACCCGCGACCTGATCCGCATCCCGACGCTGAACCCGCCGGGCGAAAACTACCGCCTGATCTGCGAATACCTCGAGACCCGGCTGAAGGCTTCGGGCTTTGAGACCGAGCTGATCCGCGCCACCGGCGCGCCCGGCGACAGCGACCGCTATCCGCGCTGGAACCTGATCGCCCGGCGCGACGGCGCGCGGGCCGGCGACTGTGTGCATTTCAATTCGCATATCGACGTGGTCGACGTCGGCCATGGCTGGACCCACGACCCCTTTGGCGGTGCATTGGTCGACGGGCGCATCTATGGCCGCGGCGCCTGTGACATGAAGGGCGGGCTGGCGACCTCGATCATCGCCTGCGAGGCCTTTCTCGAGGTTTTTCCCGACCACGCCGGAGCGATCGAGATCTCGGGCACGGCAGACGAGGAATCCGGCGGCTATGGCGGCGTCGCCTATCTCGCCGAGCGGGGCTATTTCTCGCCCCGACGCGTGCAGCACGTGATCATCCCGGAACCGCTGCACAAGGACCGCATCTGCCTGGGCCATCGCGGCCTTTGGTGGGCCGAGCTTGAGACCAGGGGGCGCATCGCCCATGGCTCGATGCCGTTTCTCGGCGATTGCGCGGTGCGCCACATGGGGGCGGTGCTGGACGAGCTGGAAGAGACGGTGTTTCCCGCCCTCAAGACCCGGCAGACCGCGGCGCCGGTGATCCCCGAGGGGGCGCGCACCGCCACCATGAACCTCAACTCGATCCATGGCGGCCAGACCGAGATCCCGCGGGAGAGCGGCGGCCTGCCCTCGCCCTGCGTGCCCGACAGCTGCCGACTCGTGGTCGATCGCCGGGTGCTCTGGGAAGAGGATCTGGACGAGACCAAACAGGAATTCCGCGCCGCTTTGGAACGGGTCAAGGCGCGGCGCGACGGTTTCGACTACGCGCTGCGCGACCTGTTCGAAGTGCGTCCGTCGATGACCGACCGCGAGGCGCCGGTGGTGCAGACCGTGGCCCGGGCAATCGAGGACACGCTGGGGATGGCGCCCGAATATGTCGTGTCCCCGGGGACTTACGATCAGAAACACATCGACCGGATCGGCCAGCTGAAAAACTGCATTGCCTATGGTCCCGGCATTCTCGATCTGGCGCATCAGCCGGACGAATATATCGACGTAGACGATATGATTGCATCGGCCTGCGTCATGGCGGCGTCGCTCGAACAGCTTTTATGCGGTCCGGGTTGACGCCATGAGAGGGAGGAACTGATGACTTATTTACCCAAACTGGCACTGGCGGCCTCGGCGCTTGCCCTGTCCGTATCGGCGGCCGCGGCCGGCGGCGAGATCTCGGTCGGCATGGCGCTCGAGCCGCCCCACCTTGACCCGACCAGCGCCGCCGCCGGCGCCATCGACCAGGTGCTTTATGCCAATGTCTTCGAGGGGCTGACCCGTTTCGGCCCCGACGGGTCGATCAACCCCGGGCTTGCCGAGAGCTGGGAGATCAGCGACGACGGGCTGACCTATACCTTCCATCTGCGGCAGGGCGTCAGCTTCCATGACGGCACGGCCATGGATGCCGAAGACGTGGTCTTCTCGCTGGATCGGGCCCGCGCCGAGGATTCGACAAATGCGCAGAAGGCGCTGTTCGCCGATATTGCATCCGTGTCGGCCAGCGATCCACATACCGTTGTGGTGACACTTGCCAAACCGAACGGGTCTTTCCTGTTCAACATGGCCTGGGGCGACGCGGTGATCGTGGCCCCCGAAAGCATCGCCGGGATCAAGGAAAGCCCGGTCGGCACCGGACCGTTCAAATTCGTCGAATGGGTCAAGGGCGACCGCATCGAGATCGCCCGCAACGATGCCTATTGGGGCGAGGCGGTGGCGCTGGATGCGGCCACCTTCCGCTTTATCTCGGACCCGACGGCGGCCTTCGCGGCGATGATGTCCGAGGATGTCGACGTCTTCCCGGTCTTCCCCGCGCCCGAGAACCTGATGCAGTTCGAGGCCGATCCGCGCTTCCAGGTGCTGGTGGGCTCGACCGAGGGTGAAACCATCCTGTCGACCAACAACAAGATGCCGCCACTGGACGATCTGCGCGTGCGCAAGGCGATCGCCCATGCCATCGACCGGCAGGCGATCATCGACGGTGCCATGTTCGGCTTTGGCACCCCCATCGGCACCCATTTCGCACCGCACAACCCGGATTACCTTGATCTGACCGGCAATTCGGCCCATGACCCCGCGATGGCCAAGGCGCTGCTGGCCGAAGCCGGCTTTGCCGAGGGCTTCACCACCACGCTGAAACTGCCGCCACCCTCCTATGCGCGCCGTGGCGGCGAGATCATCGCCGCGCAATTGCGCGCGGTGGGGATCACCGTCGAGATCAGCAATCTGGAATGGGCACAATGGCTGGAACAGGTGTTCCGTGGCAAGGATTACGGGCTCACAATCGTGTCGCATACCGAGCCGATGGACATCGGCATCTATGCCCGGCCGGAATACTATTTCCAGTATGACAACCCCGAGTTCCAGGCCCTGATCGCCAAGCTCAACAGCGAGGCCGACCCGAAGATGCGCACCGCGCTGCTGCACCAGGCCCAGACCATCATCGCGCAGGATTACGTCAACGGCTACCTGTTCCAGCTTGCCGCCACCGGCGTCGCCAATGCCAGGCTGCGCGGCCTCTGGGTCAATGCGCCGACGCAGGCCACCGACCTGACCGGCGTCAGCTGGGCCGACTGAACATTCCCGTCGGGGGCCCCGGCGGGCCCCCGCCCCTATTCTTGAGGATCACCCCCATGGACATCCAT
This sequence comes from Shimia sp., assembly GCF_041624275.1. Lineage (GTDB taxonomy): Bacteria > Pseudomonadota > Alphaproteobacteria > Rhodobacterales > Rhodobacteraceae > Shimia. The sequence goes on along the minus strand of NZ_JBFJVE010000086.1, from coordinate 1,193 downwards.
CGCGCAGGCAGCCGCCCCAGCCGAAAAGCGCCGCCAGAGTGGTTCACCGGCACCGTCTGGATCGACCCGATCATCGACTCGCGCCCCCCGGCGCGGGTCAACGCGCTGCGGGTCAGTTTCGAACCCGGCGCGCGCACCGCCTGGCACACCCACCCCTTGGGACAGACATTGCATGTCCTGTCGGGCAGCGGGCTGGTCGGCCGCCGCAACGAGCCCCCCCAGATCATCCGGGCCGGAGACACGGTCTGGTTCGAGCCCGGCGAAGAACATTGGCACGGCGCTTCGCCCGACACCGGCATGGTGCATCTGGCCATTCAGGAGGCGGTCGACGGATCGGCCGCCGACTGGCTTGAGCAGGTCGCGGACGGCGACTACCGGCCGCCGGCGGCCTAGCCCCAAATGCTGCGCTACGGGGTGAAACGTCTGTTTTCGCTGCTCGTCAGCCTGCTGGTGGCCAGCGTGGTGATCTTCGTGGCGATCGAGGTGGTGCCCGGAGACCCGGCCACCTACATGCTGGGGATCAACGCCCAGGAAGACACCGTCGCGGCCCTGCGCGAGGAACTTGGGCTCAACGCTTCGAAGCTGGAACGCTATCTCGGCTGGGTCGGCGGCATGGTGGTCGGCGATTTCGGCACCTCCTATACCTATCGCTCGCCGGTGGCCGATCTGATCGGAGACCGGGTCTGGGTCTCGCTGCCGCTGGCACTGATCGCGCTCACCCTGTCGACCGCCATCGCCTTTCCGATCGGCATCATCGCCGCCGCCCGGCGCGGCTCGGTCACCGACATGTCGGTGATGGGGGCGACGCAGCTTGGCGTGGCGATCCCGAATTTCTGGTTCGCCATGATCCTGGTGCTGATCTTTGCGGTCAACCTGCGCTGGTTCGCCTCGGGCGGCTTCCCCGGCTGGGACGAAGGCCTTTGGGCCGGTCTCAAGTCGCTGACCCTGCCCGCCATCGCGCTGGCACTGCCGCAGGCTTCCATTCTCGCGCGGGTGATGCGCAGCGCATTGCTCGACACTTTGAACGAGGATTTCATCCGCACCGCCCGCGCCAAGGGGCTGTCGAAACAAAAGGCCCTGCGCCGCCACGCCCTGCGCAACGCGCTGATCCCGGTGCTGACCATCATCGGCTTGCAGTTTTCCTTCATGCTGGCCGGCGCCATCATCATCGAGAACGTCTTCTACCTGCCCGG
>NZ_JBFJVE010000085.1:0-12315 GCF_041624275.1 Shimia sp. | reverse complement strand
TTCCGCACCCTGTTCTCGATCCCGATCGAGGACCGGCTGGCCTCGGAGGTCTTTGCCGCCTTCGGCGCCTACCAGCGCAGCCAGCCGATCCTCAATGTCGCCGCCTTCCTGCCGCTGCCACGCTGGATGCCGCGTTTCTACCGCCGCGACACGCGGCGCGCGGCGGCGCGGATCCGGGCGCTGATCGCCACTCTGACCGAGGCCCGCCAGCAGGAGATCGCCGCCGGCAGCGCGCCGGACGATCTGGCGACCAAGATCATGACCACCCGGGATCCCGAGACCGGCGAGACCTTTTCCTCGGCTGAAATGGCCGACCAGGTGGCGATCTTCTTTCTTGCCGGCCATGAGACCAGCGCCGCGGCCCTGGCCTGGGCGCTGTATCTTCTGGCCCGCTATCCCGACTGGCAGGAAAGGGTCGCCGAGGAGGCGGCGGTGCTGGAGACCTGCGATTTCACGGTGATGCGCCGCCTGACGCTCAGCCGCGACGTCTTCCGCGAGGCGCTGCGGCTTTATCCGCCGGTGCCGATGATGGTGCGCCAGAACCGTTGCCCGGAACGGTTCCGCGACCGCGCCGTGCCGCCGGGCAGCCAGATCGTGCTGTCGCCCTTTCACCTGCACCGCCACGAACGGCTGTGGGACAATCCCGACGGCTTCGATCCGGGGCGCTGGAGCGGCGACAGGGCCAAGGCCTGCACGCGCGAGGCCTTCCTGCCGTTCTCGGCCGGTCCGAGGGTCTGCACCGGTGCCGGCTTTGCCATGGTCGAGGGGCCGCTGATCCTGTCGATGATCCTGCGCGCCTACCGGCTGGAGCCGGTCGGCCCGCCGCCGGTGCCGGTGGCGCATCTGACGTTGCGCTCGAAATCGGGGATCCGGCTGCGGCTGCGGCCGCGATAGCGCGGGTTGTGCGGCGCGCGGGCAGGGTCAGGGTCAGGGGCCTTGCCCCTCTTGGCCTGCGGCCAACTCACCCCAGGAGATTTCCGGCAAGAGAATGAGCGGCGGGGGGGGCGTCAGCCGGGCTGGCGCCACCAGACCCCGGGCAGCCATTCCGGCCCGTCGCCGTAGATCGGCAGCCGTTCGGGGTGGCGCAGGTCGGCCTCGTGGGCAATGCGCCCCACGGCATAGGACCAGATCGGGATCACCAGCCGCGAGGTGGTCAGCACCCGGTCGAGCGCCTGTGCGGTGGAGCGGAACTCCTCGGCGCTTTGGGCCGCGGTCAGTTGGGCGATCAGGGCGTCGATCGCGGCGCTCCTGACCCCCATGAGATTGCGTGACCCGGGCTGGTCCGCCGATGCGCTCGACCAGTAGAGAGCAAGCTCGTTGCCCGGGCTCAGCGACAGGGCGCGGCGGTAGTCGGTGACGTCGAAATCGAAGGTGGTCAGGCGCTGGGTGTACTGGGCGTTGTCGACGATGGTGACGCTGACCGCGATGCCGAGTTTCTCCAGCGCCTTGCGATAGATGTCGATCGCCGCCTGGTCCTGCTTGTCGCCCTGTCGCAGGAGGATGTCGAAGCCGAAGCGGCGGCCGTCGGCGTCGGTCAGGGCGCCGTCGACGACGCTGTAGCCGGCCTCGGACAGGAGCTGCATCGCCCGGCGCATATTGGCCCGGTTGCGGATCGAGCCGTTCGAGGCCGGCAGCGCATAGGGGGCGAGCACGTCCTCGGGCAGGGTCTCGAGGTGGGGCGCCAGCAGCGCCCGTACCGCCGGCGAGGCGGCGCCCGCGTCCATCGCCAGTTCGGAGCCCGAGAAATAGGAACGGATGCGCGGCTGGCGCCCGCCGGTCAGCGTGTCGGCGATATATTCGTAGTTGAAGGCGTGGATCAGCGCCTCGCGCACGCGGATGTCGTCGAAGGGGGGGCGGCGCATGTTCATCACGAAACCGGTGATCCCCGAGGGTTTGCGGTGCGGGATCTCGGATTTCACCACCCGGCCCTCGGCGACGGCGGGAAAATCGTAGCGCCGGGCCCAGTCCTCGGCGTTGAACTCGCGGAAATAGCTGAGCGCGCCGGCCTTGAAGGCTTCGAACATGACGTCGCCGTCGCCGTAGAAATCGATGCGGATCTGATCGAAATTGGCGATCCCCCGGCGCAGGGGCAGATCCTTGCCCCAGTAGCCCGGATCGCGGCGCAGCGTCACCTGGCGCCCGGCCTCGAAACTGTCGACGACATAGGGCGCGCTGGTGATCGGCACCATGCCCGGCGGCGCTTCGGCGAAATTCACCCCCTGCCACTGGGCCTTTTTCAGGATCGGCCGCAGGCCGGCGATCAGCGCCAGTTCGCGGTCGGGCACATTGAAGGTCAGGCGCAAAGAGCGCGGGCCGGTGGCCTCGATCCGCGCCACCTTCTGCCAGAATCCGAGATAGCGCGGATGGCCTGAGGTGCCGAGGGTCTCGTAGGACCAGATGACGTCTTCGACGGTGACCGGGCTGCCGTCGGAAAACCGGGCCTCGGGGCGCAGGGTGAACTCGACCCAGGTGCGGTCGGGCGGGGTCTCGATGCTTTCGGCCAGCAGGCCGTAAAGCGAAAAGGGTTCGTCCCAGTTGCGCCCCATCAGCGATTCGCCGATCAGGAAGCGCAGCTGCCAGGGTGCGGTGCCCTTGCGTTGAAACGGGTTCAGCGAATCGAATCCGCCGGTATTGCCGGTGACGATCCGCCCCCCCTTGGGGGCCTCGGGGTTGGCATAGGGCAGGGCGGCGAAATCGGCGGCCAGCGCCGGGCTGCCGTACATGGCGATTCCATGGCTCGGCTCGGCCCGGGCGCTCAGAGCCAAGGAAAACAGGCTCACGGCGAGGATTCGGCCCCCGAAGCGTCGGAAACATACTGGTATCATTTGCCGAACAATCCTGCGCTGGCCTGTATTTATTGGATCGGACGTTATCCCGGCATTCCTGCCTTTTCAAACTTTTAGCTTGGAGACCGGCGCCGGATTGCTTATAAAGGGTGCACTGCTCGATAGGTTTCTTGCCTGTATGAAACCTGCCTCAATAACTTCACGCCCGCCTTGCGCGGGCGTTTTTTTGTGCGCGCTGTGGCTTTGGGCCGGGCTTACGTAAGAATACGTGTCGCAGCCGCCCCCCCTTATTTTGCGGGCGCAGCATGGTATGGTGGCGGCGAAATTCGACCTAGAGAGGCCCTTCATGACGCTATCGGGAAAAACTGCCATCATCACCGGCTCGAACTCGGGAATCGGTTTGGGAATCGCACGCGAACTGGCCCGGGCCGGCGCCGACGTGGTTCTGAACTCTTTCACCGACTCGGAGGCCGATCACGCCCTGGCGGCCGGCATCGCCGAGGAGTTCGGGGTCAAGGCGCGCTATATCCGTGCCGACATGTCCAAGGGCGCCGAGTGCCGGGCGCTGATCGAGCAGGCGGGCGGCTGCCAGATCCTGGTCAACAATGCCGGCATCCAGCACGTGGCGCCGATCGACGAGTTCCCGCAGGACAAATGGGATGCGATCATCGCCATCAACATGAACTCGGCCTTCCACACCATGGCCGCCGCGCTGCCGCATATGCGCCGGGCCGGCTGGGGGCGGATCGTCAATGTCGCCTCGGCCCATGGTCTGACCGCCTCGCCCTATAAATCGGCCTATATCGCCGCCAAGCACGGGGTGGTCGGCATGTCGAAGACCGTGGCGCTGGAAACCGCCGAAGAGGCGATCACCTGCAACGCGATCTGCCCGGGCTACGTGCTGACGCCGCTGGTCGAGGCGCAGATTCCCGACACGATGAAGGAATATGACATGAGCCGCGACGAGGTGGTGCGCAATGTCATGCTGGCGCGCCAGCCGTCGAAGGAATTCGCCACGGTCGAGCAGATCGGCGGCACCGCCGTGTTCCTGTGCTCTGACGCGGCGGCGCAGATCACCGGCACCACGATCAGCGTCGACGGCGGCTGGACGGCGCTCTGAGGCAGCGGGCGAACGCGACCGTGACCGGGGGCAGCGCCCCCGGCGGCGATCACTCCCGGCTCAGCGGTCGCGTTTTTCCGCCACCAGCGCCTGCATGGCGTCGAGCGGCAGGTAGCCGCGCAGCATCTGGTCCTGCATCACGAAGGTCGGGGTGCCGGAAATGCTCAGCGCCTGGGCCAGGGCGCGGGTGCCGGCGATTTCCTGCGAAACCGCGTCGCTCGGCATGCGGGCGAAAATCGCTGCCGCCTCGAGCCCAAGCTGGCCTGCGAGCCGGCTCAGGACCGCATCCGTCGGCTCGGCCTTGAGGGTGATCAGCGCGTCGTGGACCCTGGCATAGGCGTCATCCCCGGCGAGCTGCTTCACCGCCACCGCAAAGCGCGAGGACCGCATCGAGGCCTCTCCGAGGATCGGAAACTCCTTGTAGATCAGGCGGATGTTGCCGTCTCCCGCAACCAGTTCCTTGACCTCTTCATGGGCGCGCCGACAGTAGCCGCAGCGGTAGTCGACGAATTCGACCAGCGTGATGTCGCCCTCCGGATTGCCGCCGACCCAGCTGTAGCCATCATCGAAGATCTCGCGGCGCAGCGCATCGATCAGGGCCCGGTCCTGGGCCGCCTCGGCCGAGGCTTCGCGCTGTTGCAGCAGTTCGACCGCCTCCATGATGACCTCGGGATGGTCGAGCAGATAGGAGCGCACCTCGGCCCGGAACAGGCTGCGCTCGGCGTCGCTCATCCGCGCCAGGTCGAGCGCCGTTGCCGGCAGGGCCAGAAGGCTGAGCGCGCCAGCCTGAACTAGGGTTCGGATCATCGGTTTCTCCGTCATCTCATCGTTTGTTTTCTGCCCGCCGCGCGGCCAAGAGGATGTCTTCCGCCCGCCGCCAGCCGCCCGAGCCGCGCGGCAGCAGGCCGCTGGCGCGTCTGGCGTGGATTTCTGCATCTTTCAGCCGGCCCTGCAACGCGTATCTTTCCGCCGTCGCCAGGGCGGCCATGCCGGGCTGGCCGTCGTGGGCATAGGCCTGGCCGAGATCGCGCAGCAGGCGGCTGTCGCGGAAATCCCGCGCGCGGGCCTTTTCCAGCGCCGCCAGCGCCGCGCGGTGGCGTTTTGCCGCCAAGAGCGCATGGCCGTAGCCGGCGAGACACAGGGCGTTGTCCGGCGCCAGGTCGACGGCCCGGCCATAGGCGGCCACCGCCGCATCGTACTGGCGGCTCTCGAGCAGGATCTGGCCCTTCAGCTCGTGGTAGAACGGGTCGTCCGGGCGGATCGCCAGCGCCCGGTCGATTCGCGCCTCGGCGCGGCGCCAGTCGGCCAGCTTGAGATAGGCGGCGGCCTCCATCATCGCCCGGATGTCTTCCGAGATCGCGTCGGGCGCGCGTCGCAGGGTCCATTTCGCCGAACGGGAAAACCCCTGCGCCTTGCCGCGGGCGCGTTCGAACCAGTACCGGCTCTCGGGCTGTGGCGCGGCTTTGCCGGTCTGGGCGTCGACATAGGCCTGAACCGCGCGCAGCCGGTCGCCGGTCAGCGGATGCGAGCGCATGTAGGGATCCTGGCGCGCGGTATTGAGCATTTCCTGGCCCTGGAACAGCCGGTGCACTTCGAGCGCCCCGCTCGGATCGACGCCGCCGATGCTGAGATAGCGCAGGCCGGACTGATCGGCGGCGACCTCCTCGGCGCGGGTATGGGCCAGAAAGCGGCGCTGCGCCGAGGTCGCCGTTCCCAGCGCGATGCCGGCCGCGGCCGAGCTTTCGCCGGTGGCGGCGGCCACCGCCAGCGCCAGCGCGACGCCGAGGCTGGCGGCCGACTGCGCATAGCCCATGTTGGTGATCCGCCGCGCGATATGACCGTTGGCGATATGCGCCGCCTCATGGGCGATCACCGCCTGCAATGCCTGCGGCGTGTCCAGCCTGAGCAGCATCCCCAGATGGATGAAGATATGCTGATTGTCGAGCACGAAGGCATTGAGCGACCCGTCGTCGACCACCAAGACCCGGACCTGGCTGCCGAGCCCCGAGGCGGTCAGCACCGGTTCGGCCAGCCGCGCCAGCGCATGTTCGATGTCGGGATCGCGGATCAGGGTGACCGCCCGCGCCGGCAGCGCCCCGGCGATCAGCACCAGCACCAGCAGCGCCGCGAACACCCCGCGCGAAGGACGGATTGACGGCGCGGCGGATTCACGGTGAAAGGGCATGCGGCCAATAGGAACGAAAAACATGCGAAACTCAAGACGTGGTGATGTCGATCCCTTCATTGTGATGGATGTGATGGAGGCGGCGCGGCGCGCCGAGGCCGGCGGGCGCCACATCATCCACATGGAAGTCGGGCAGCCGGGGACGGCAGCGCCGCGGGGGGCGCAGAAGGCGCTCGAACGGGCGATGGGCAATGAGGCGCTGGGATATACCGTGGCGCTGGGAATCCCCGAGTTGCGGGCCCGCATCGCGCGGCTCTACGGCGAGTGGTACGATGTCGACCTCGACCCGGGCCGGGTGATCGTCACCCCGGGCTCCTCGGGGGCCTTTCTCCTGGCCTTCACCGCGCTTTTCGACGCCGGCGACAGGGTCGCCATCGGGGCGCCGGGCTACCCTTCCTACCGCCAGATCCTGAAGGCGCTGTCGCTCGAGCCGGTCGATCTGCCGAGCGCGCCGGAAAACCGCCTGCAACCGGTGCCCGCCGATTTCGCCGAGATCGACATCCAGGGTCTGATGGTGGCCTCGCCGGCCAATCCGACCGGCACCATGCTCGACCGGCCGGCGATGGAGGCGCTGATCGGGGCCTGCGCCGCCAAGGGGGCGGCCTTTATCAGCGACGAGATCTACCACGGTATCGAATATGAGGCCAAGGCGGTGAGCGCGCTGGAGATCACCGACGACTGCTATGTGATCAACTCTTTCTCCAAGTATTTCTCGATGACCGGCTGGCGGGTCGGCTGGATGGTGGTGCCCGAGGATCACCTGCGCCGGGTCGAACGGCTGGCCCAGAACATGTTCATCTGCGCCCCCCACGCCAGCCAGGTGGCGGCGCTGGCGGCGATGGACTGCGCGGCCGAACTGGAGGCCAACATGGAGGTCTATGCCCGCAACCGGCAGATGATGATCGAGGGGCTGCCCCAAGCCGGATTTACCCGTTTCGCGCCGCCCGACGGGGCGTTCTATGTCTATGTCGATGTCAGCCAGTTCACCGATGACAGCCGGGCCTTTGCCAGCGAGATTCTGGACAAGGCCGGCGTGGCGGTGACGCCGGGGCTGGATTTCGACCCGCTGCGCGGCGCCACGACGCTGCGGTTTTCCTATGCCCGGGCCAGCGAGGACATCGCCGAGGGGCTGCGCCGACTGAAGGCATTCATGACCGCGCGCGGCGCGGTCTAGGGGGCGCTGCCCCACGGCGCCTTTCGTGCCGAAAGCCACCGTTCCCCGGGATATTTGCGGCAAGAGAAAAGCCGGTGTTTGGCGCCCGGGGCAAGCTGGGGTAGGGTGCCGGGAAGAGCCACGAAGGGCAGGGGCATGAGCAGGTTTTTGACATTTCTGGCGCTGCTGTGGCTGGGGTCGGCGGCACTGGCGCAGGAACTGGGCGGGCTGGCCCGCATCAATGCGGCGCAAAGCCGGCTCGAGGCCGGCTGGCGCGGCGAGGTCACGCTGGGGCTCGAGCTGTCGCAGGGGGTGCCCTGGCGGGTGTTCCAGCTTGATGCGCCGCGCCGCCTGGTGGTCGATTTCCGCGAGGTCGACTGGTCGGGCTTCGAGGCCGCGGCGCTGGGGACGGCCGAGGGGGTCGGCGAGATCCGTTTCGGCCAGTTCCGCCCCGGCTGGAGCCGCATGGTGCTGATGCTCGAGCGGCCGCTGATTCTCGACCAAGCCGGGCTGGAGGTCGACGAGGCCAGCGGCAAAGCGCGGCTGACGCTGGGCCTGAGCCCGGGCGATGCGGCGCGTTATGCCGCGCGCGCGGGGGCGCCGCGCGATCCGCGCTGGGACCTGCCGGCACCGGCGAAGACCGCCGATCCGGCGCCGCAGCGCCCGGACTGGGCGCCGCTGGTGGTGGTGCTGGACCCCGGCCATGGCGGCATCGACCCCGGGGCCGAGCGCGACGGGGTGCGCGAGAAGGAGCTGATGCTGCGCTTTGCCCGCGAGATCCGTGACGCGCTGCGCCGGACCGGCAGTTTCGAGGTCGTGATGACCCGGGACGAGGATGTCTTCGTGTCGCTCGAGCGGCGGGTGTCGATCGCCCATGAGGCGGGCGCCGATGTCTTCGTTTCGCTGCATGCGGATTCGCTGCAACAGGGCCATGCCACCGGCGCCACCGTCTATACCCTGTCGCAGGAGGCCTCGGACACGGCCTCGGCGATTCTCGCCGAACGCCATGACCGCGCCGACATTCTTTCGGGAATCGACCTCAGCGGCGCCGATGACCGGGTCGCCGACGTGCTCCTGGACCTGGCCCGGCTCGAGACCCAGCCGCGCAGCGACCTTCTGGCGGCAAGCCTGGTCGGCGCGATGCGCGCCGCCAGCGGCAGCCTCAACCGCAAACCCCTGCGCCAGGCCGGGTTCTCGGTGCTGAAGGCGGCGGATATTCCCTCGGTGCTGATCGAGGTCGGCTTCCTGTCTTCCGAGACGGATCTGGCGCGGTTGCAGGATCCGAACTGGCGGGCGGTGATGGCGGGGGGCATCCGCGACGGCCTGCTGAAATGGCGCGACGAGGACCGCATCCTGCGCGATCTGGTGCGCCAGTAGCCGCGCGCCCGGTGGGCGGGAAGACGCGCAGCCCTGGCGGGGATGTGTTTTGACCCCCCGCGCCGGTGGGTCTATAGACGGGGAAGGCGGCGCCCGGTGCGGGCGGCGCAGAGCGTGCAACAGGGGCCGAACGTGCTGAGAGCGATTTTTTCCTTTTTCGGGACCGTCTTCACCTTTGTGACGATGGGCGCGGCGGTGATCGCGCTGTCGATCGGCGCCGTGTTCTGGATGTACGGCCGCGAACTGCCGAGCCACGAGAGCCTGGCCCAGTACAAGCCGCCGACCATCAGCCGGATCTATTCCGGCGAGGGGCGGATCATCGACGAGTTTGCCAAGGAACGCAGGTTGTTCGTGCCTTCGGACCAGATTCCCGACCTGGTGAAACAGGCCTTCATCTCGGCCGAGGACAAGAATTTCTACAGCCATTCCGGCTATGATGCGCGCGGCATCGCCGCCGCGGCGCTGGACTGCGCCCGGAGCCGTGGCTCGGGCTGCCGCGGTGCCTCGACCATCACCCAGCAGGTGATGAAGAACTTCCTGCTGTCGGGCGACCGCAAGATCGAACGCAAGATCAAGGAGATCATCCTGTCGACCCGGGTCGAGGAGACGCTCGACAAGGAGCAGATCCTCGAGCTGTACCTGAACGAGATCTTCCTCGGGCAGAACTCCTACGGTGTGGCGGCGGCGGCGCAGACCTATTTCAACAAGTCGCTGTCCGAGCTGGCGCCGCACGAGGCGGCGACCCTGGCCTCGATGCCCAAGGCGCCGGGCAAGTTCCACCCGGTGCGCAACCGCGAGCGGGTCAAGTCGCGGCGCGATTTCGTGCTGAAGGAAATGGCCGAGAACGGCTTTATCACCCGGGCCACCTACGAGGCCGAGAAGGCTTTGCCGCTGCGCTCGGTGCAGAACGGCGATTTCGAGGGGTTCCGCGACGCCCTGCCGCCGCGTGACTATTTCACCGACGAGATCCGCCGCCAGCTGAGCCTCGATTTCGGCGAGGACGAGTTCTTTACCGGCGGCATGACGGTGCGCGCCACCATCGACCCCGAACTGCAAAAAGTGGCGGCGCGGGCGCTGCGCCATGCGCTGGAGGGCTACGACCGCGCGCAGGGAATCTGGCGCGGCACCGGCAAGACCCTCGAGGCTGCGGTGCTGTCCGACGAGGCGGCCTGGCGCGCGGCGCTGGCGGAAACCGATGTCCCGCGCGATATAGACCTCGACGGGCAATGGCACCCGGCGGTGGTGCTCGAGGTCGGCAAGAACGACGCCCGGATCGGCATCGAATCGGTCGAGGATGACGCCGACGGCCACTGGATTTCGCCCAAGGACGTGACCTGGGCCCGCAAACTGCTGGCCGATGGCAAGACCGGCCGCAAGGCCAAGGTGGCCGGCGATCTTCTCGCCGTCGGCGAGGTGGTTCTGGTGCGCGCCATCACCAAGGACGAGAGCGGAGATTTCGTCCGCTGGTCGCTGCGCCAGGTGCCCGAGGTGCAGGGCGGCTTCATGGCGATGGACGTCAACAACGGCCGGGTGATCGCGATGCAGGGCGGCTTCAGCTACCAGGATTCGGTGTTCAACCGCGCCACCCAGGCCAAGCGCCAGCCGGGCTCGTCCTTCAAGCCCTTCGTCTATGCCTCGGCGCTGGACAGCGGCTACAGCCCGGCCACCATCGTCATCGACGCGCCGATCGAGATCGACACGCCGCAGGGGGTCTGGCGGCCGCGCAACTCGTCGAACAAGTTCTACGGTCCGACGCCGCTGCGCACCGGCATCGAGATGAGCCGCAACCTGATGACCATCCGTCTGGCGCAGGAGGTGGGCATGGAGGTGGTTGCCGATTACGCCGAGCGTTTCGGGGTCTATGACGACATGGGCCAGTTCCTGGCCAATTCCCTGGGCTCGGAAGAGACCACCCTGTTCCAGATGGTCGCCGCCTATGCGATGTTCGCCAATGGCGGCGAGCGGGTCGAGCCGACCCTGGTCGACCGGGTGCAGGACCGCTATGGGCGCACCGTCTACCGCCATGACAAGCGCGACTGCACCGACTGCGCCAGCGCCGATATCGCGGCCGACCGCGGGCCGCGCATCGTCTCCAACCGCGAGCGGGTGATGGATGCGATCACCGCCTATCAGCTGACCTCGATGATGCAGGGCGTGGTGAGCCGCGGCACCGCCGCCAGCACCGTCAACCTGCCGGTGCCGGTGGCCGGCAAGACCGGCACCACCAACGAGGCCAAGGACGTGTGGTTCGTCGGTTTCACCAACTCGGTGGTGGCCGGCTGCTACATCGGCCATGACCGCCCGCGCCCGCTGGGGCGGGGCACCTATGGCGGCTCGACCTGCGGCCCGGTGTTCCAGGAGTTCATGACCGAGGCGATCAAGTCCTATGGCGGCGGCAAGTTCCGGGTGCCGCCGGGTGGCCATTTCATCAAGATCGACCGCTATACCGGCGCCCGCCTGGCGGATGACGCCGAGGGCGACATGGTGGTGGCCGAGTATTTCCGAGATGGCGAGGAGCCGCTGTTCGGCATCACCTTCGACGGTGGTTTCGCGATGGGCGCCAACCTGCCGCTGTTCGACGAGGTCGAGCAATACGGCGCCCGCGAGGTCACCACCTCGAGCGGCCGCAAGGCGGTGGTCGGCCCCAAGGCGACCTTCGGCACCATGAGTTCGGGCGGCCTTTACTGACAATCGGCCAAAGCGCCCTTTGGGGCACGTTTTTCCGGTCGCCGCGGTGATCGGGGAATTGCTTTTTCCGGCAAAACATCGCAACCTTAGGGAGATTGACTTTCGATCCGACATTGAAAGGGTTGTGCGATGCAGAATGCCTTGATTGATGCTTTGGACAGGATGACTGCTTCTGCCGAACTGGGCGCGCGAGGCGCCGGGGCGCAGACCCGCGAACATGCTTTGGCGCTGGCGCTGAAATACCAGCTGATCGCGCCATGAGCGAAACGAAACCCAAGGGGAGCCGATGAGAAGGGGGGAAGCCTGAAAAGACGGAGGAACTGACGATATGCAGAATTCCTTGATCGACACATTGGATCAACTGGCGCGCCCCGGGGATTTGCAGTCTCGATGGGAGGCGGCGGTGGCGGCGTCCCGCGCGCTGGGGATCAAGAGCATCCTCGTGGCGCATGCCAACGGGGCGACCCGCGAAATCGCCTGGGTGAACACCAACATGTCGGATGCATGGATGGACGAATACCTGCACCAGGGCTATGTCGATGTCGATCCCCTGGTCAGCAACCTGGCCTTCCAGAACGGCACACAACGGCTCGAGGCCGGCACGGTTGCGCGCGATGCAGCGCCCAATAGAAAGGCCTTGGATTACAACCACGGGCTCAAGGACGCCGGTTACGGTACGCTGATTTGCAGCAAGTTCGGCGGTTCCCGGGATTTCGGGACATTTGTCACCCTCGGGTTCGAGCCGGGCGCCACGATGGACGAGTCCAGCCAGCTCATGGACCTGTCCCTGTTCTCCGCCTTTCTGGCGGCCTTTATCACCGCGCCGCTGCCGGATCGCACCAACCGGGCCCTGACCGGTACCTCACTTCACCTCAGTCCTCGCCAACGGGACGTGCTGTGCCTTCTGGCCAGCGGCCATCAGACGGCGCGCATTGCCGAAAAGCTGGGCGTGACCGAGGCCACGGTGACCTTCCACATGGCGCGGGCGCGCGAGGCGCTGGGGGCG
>NZ_JBFJVE010000084.1:0-12316 GCF_041624275.1 Shimia sp. | reverse complement strand
GGCGCGCAGGTCGACCTGCGCTGGCGGGCGCGGCTCGAGGATCATATCGGCAGCTTCACCGCCGAGCCGCTGCGCAGCCGCGCCGCGGCGCTGTCGGACCGGCTGGCGCTGGCGGGGCTGAACGCGGTCACCGCGCTCCTGGGGTTCTGCCTGCCCGAACGCGAAGCCCATGGCGCCCTCTACCGGCGCAGCGAGCAGCTGCTCGACCTTCTGGGGCAGAACGACATCTGGCCGCTGGCCTACCTGCGCTGGGAACTGGCGCTGCTCGACGACCTCGGTTTCGGCCTTGATCTGACGCGCTGCGCGGTCACCGGGGCGACCGAGGGGCTCGACTATGTTTCGCCGCGCAGCGGGCGGGCGGTGTCGCGCGCCGGCGCCGGAGACTGGATCGACCGGCTGCTGCCGCTGCCGCCCTGCCTGCGCGGCGAGGGCACGGCCCCGGACCACGAGGTGCTGCTGGCGCTAGAGACCACCGGCTATTTCATGCATCACCGGCTGGCCCCGGAACTGGGGCACCGGCCCCTGCCCGAGGCGCGGGGCCGGTTGATGGATCTTCTCGGCCGTCGGCTGGCCCGGCCCTGAAGGGCGCCTTTGCGGCCGCCCCCCTGTTCGGGGTTTCAGCCATAGAGCGCCAGCACCAGGTCGACCAGCGTGCCGAGGGCCTCGGCATTGTCCTGCCCGTCGCGGCCCGAAAGCTCTGCCATGCCAAGATTGGCGGCATAGAGGATGCGCGCCAGTTCCGGGTTCGACAGGCCGATATCCTTCAGGATCGCCGACAGTTCCGCCATCCGGCGGCCGTCGACCCGGGCCACGGCATCGGCGATGGTTTCATCCCCGCGCGCCCAGGCCCGCATCGCCGGCTCGATCGCCGCGCCGGCCTCGGAGTGCTCTTCCTTCTCGACCACCTGGCTCAGGTGGCGCAGGCGCTGCACCGGCGCGCCCTCCTGTTCGAGGACCGCCTCCAGCCGGCGCATGCAGTCTTCTTCCCACCGGTTCAGCATCGCCCTGTGGAACTCCGGCACATCCTTGAAGTGCCAGTAGAAGGAGCCCTTGGTGGTGCCGAGATCGCGGGCCAGGGCCTCGGCCTTGAGCGCGGCAGGCCCGCGCGCCACCAGCGCGTCGAAGCCGGCGTCGATCCAGCGGTCGGGAGAGAGACTTGAGCGAACCATACCCCCGGCCTACGCCGCGACCGGCACCATTGCAAGCGCGCCGATGCCGCAGTGCAGCAACAAGGCCGGAAATCGCATCTCCGCAGCCCTTGGTGGCGCATAAACGGGCCCGCAGGGCGGGCGGCTGCGTGAATTTCGGTCGCACCGGGGCTGACGCCAACGGCGGATCAGCGGCGCGCGGGCGGGAATCACCTGTCGTCGCCCGGCAGTCACGGCGCGGCGGCCAGGCCCGGCTGCGGTCCGATCCGGGCCCGGATGAAAACCGCGCCAGCGGCAGTTGATGATTGATCCCCGGGCGCGTTTCCGCCAGTTTCGAAGGGTGCAAAACAGGAGAAAAGAAATGGCAACATATCGTTGTGGCGTCTGTGGCATGGGCGTCAACGCCACTTGCGCCGACTGTGACAAACCGCTGGTCAACGCGACGATCCAAACCGCCGATGGCCGCGAGGTGCAGGTCTCGCGCTGCCCGGAATGCGACGGCAAGATCAAATCGCCGATGTGCTGCGGACAGGACATGACTTGCGCGGTCTGAGACCGGCTGTTTCGCGCGGCCTTTTCACATGAAAGAAAACCCCGACGCGTTCTGCGCGTCGGGGTTTGATGGCCTTTGAGCCACATATCTCTGTCTGGTCGCCGGGCCTTGATCAGCCCAGAAGGCGCCGCGCGATCACCTGGGCCTGGATCTCCGCCGCGCCTTCGAAGATGTTCAGGATCCGCGCGTCGCAAAGGATGCGGCTGATCTGATACTCGAGCGCGAAACCGTTGCCGCCATGGATCTGCAACGCGTTGTCGGCCGAGGCCCAGGCGACGCGGGCGCCCAGAAGCTTGGCCATGCCGGCCTCGAGGTCGCAGCGCTGGTCGTGGTCCTTTTCCCAGGCCGAGAAATAGGTCAGCTGGCGCGCCACCATGATCTCGACCGCCATCATCGCCAGCTTGCCGGCAACGCGGGGGAAGTGGATCAGCGACTTGCCGAACTGCTTGCGGTCCTCGGCATATTGCATGCCGACCTCGAGCGCGTTCTGCGCCACGCCGATGGCGCGGGCGGCGGTCTGGATGCGGGCCGCCTCGAAGGTCTTCATCAGCTGTTTGAAGCCCTGCCCTTCGACGCCGCCCAAGAGGTTCTCGCCCTTGACCTTGAAACCGTCGAAGCCCAGTTCGAACTCCTTCATCCCGCGATAGCCCAGAACCTCGATCTCGCCGCCGGTCATGCCGGGGGTCGGGAAGGGGTTTTCGTCGTCGCCCGGGGTCTTTTCGGCCAGGAACATCGACAGGCCGCGGTGGTCGCTGCTGTCGGGGTCGGTGCGCGCCAGCAGGGTCATCACATGGGTGCGCGCGGCATGGGTGATCCAGGTCTTGTTGCCGGTCACTTCCCAGTCGCCGTCGGCGTTCTTCACCGCGCGGGTGCGCAGGCTGCCAAGGTCGGACCCGGTGTTGGGTTCGGTGAAGACGGCGGTCGGCAGGATCTCGGCCGAGGAGATTTTCGGCAGCCACTGCTCTTTCTGCTCGTCGGTGCCGCCGGCGAGGATCAGCTCGGCGGCAATTTCCGAACGGGTGCCCAGCGAGCCGACGCCGATATAGCCGCGCGACAGCTCTTCCGAGACCACCACCATCGAGGCCTTGGACAGGCCCAGCCCGCCGTATTCCTCGGGGATGGTCAGGCCGAAGACGCCCATTTCGCCCAGTTCCTGAAGGATCTCCATCGGGATGTAATCATCCTTGAGGTGCCATTCGTGGGCATTGGGGGCGACGCGCTCGTCGGCATAGCGGCGGAACTGCTCGCGGATCATCTCGAGTTCTTCGTCGAGCCCCGAAGCGCCGAAGGTGGCATGGCCGGCGTTGTCCTGCATCAGCGCCACCAGACGCATCCGCGCCGCCTGGCTGTTGCCCGATTGCGACAGGGTGGCGATGGCCGGCTCGGACAGGGCGGCCATGTCGTCGGGGGACAGGCCCAGATCCTGCAGGCGCATGAATTCGTTCTGCGACATCGGGATGCCGCCCCGGATCTGCCAGAGGTATTCGCCAAAGGCGATCTGGTGGATCAGCTGCTCCATCTCGCCAAACCGGCCGTCGTCCTTCAGGCGGGTGGCCCAGTTCTGCATCTGGCGCAGCGCCTCGACATAGGTCGCCAGCCACGACAGCCCATGCGCGGCGTTCTGGTTTTCCTCCAGCTTGCCGCCCGAGACCCGGCCATCGACGCTGACCATGGCACGCACCGAGGCGATGGCCTTTTCCAGAAGGGTTTCAAGCGGGGCGACCGCGGCACCGGTCAGCGCCAGCAGGTCGGGAAGAATTACAGTTTGGGTCATCGTCAGGTCCTGTCCGTCGTGGGCCATGAATCATATCCTTGT
This sequence comes from Shimia sp., assembly GCF_041624275.1. Classification (GTDB taxonomy): domain Bacteria; phylum Pseudomonadota; class Alphaproteobacteria; order Rhodobacterales; family Rhodobacteraceae; genus Shimia. The sequence continues at coordinate 8,799 of NZ_JBFJVE010000084.1, read as the reverse complement.
CATGCTGCAGTGTGACATAATCCCTTTGCAGTCGCAGCGCAACAATAATGCCGGGCGGGTTCTGCATTTGATCGTTTATTGCGTGAAGTTTTTTTGCTCCGGGATCGCCAAGCGCCTATCAAAGGCTGATGGAGAGTTTGATTTTCCCGGTCGAACCCGGGTTTCTGCTGGCCGCCATGGCGATTGCGCTGGCGGCGGGCGTGGTCAAGGGGATGGTCGGGTTCGCCATGCCGATGATCCTGATTTCCGGGCTCGGCAGTTTCGTCGCGCCCGAGTTGGCGCTGGCCGGGCTGATCCTGCCGACGGTGCTGACCAATCTGGTGCAGGCGCTGCGGCAGGGGCCGGCGGCGGCGCTGCGCTCGGTGCGGCGCTTCGGGCTGTTTCTCGGTGTCGGCTTTGTTGCCCTGCTGATCTCGGCGCAGTTCGTGCGGCTTTTGCCGGCCGATGTGATGCTGCTGCTGATCGGCGGACCGGTGGCGCTGTTCGCGCTGATCCAGCTGTTCGGCCTGCGGGTGCGGCTGGCGGCACGGTCGCGGCCGATCGAGATCGGGCTGGGTGCCGTCGCCGGGCTGATCGGTGGCATGTCGGGAGTCTGGGGGCCGCCGACGGTGCTTTACCTGACCGCGCTGGACACCGAAAAGACCGAACAGATCCGGGTGCAGGGGGTGATCTATGCGCTGGGGGCGCTGGCGCTTTTGGCGGCGCATCTCGGGTCGGGGGTGCTGCGGGCCGAGACCTGGCCGTTTTCCGCCGCGCTGGTGCCGCCGGCGCTGGCGGGTATGTGGCTGGGCGCGCGGGTGCAGGACCGCATCGACCAGGCGACCTTTCGCAGGGCGACGCTGCTGGTGCTGACCTTTGCGGCGCTGAACCTGGTGCGGCGCGGGCTCGGCGGCTGAGCCGCCCCAGCCCGGCGCCGGGCCGATTCAGCGCCGGTTCAGGGCCGGTTCAGGGCCCGTGGCCGATTCGCGCCAGCCCGTCGGCGGCGCCGCAGTCCAGAACCGCCAGCATCACCGCCGCGTCGCCGAAGATCCGGCGCACCGGGCAGCCATAGGCGCGCTCGACCGCGATTTCGGCGCGCCGCCCCAACTGCTGACCAAGACGGGGCGCGTATTCGCCATTGACCCGGATCACCTGCACCAGATCAAGACTTTGCTGCCGCCGCCGCAACTCGAAGTCGCTGCCCTGCGCGCTGACCCGCAGCGGAGCGATGTCGGCGAAATGCCGCGATGACGGCGCGCAGGCGGCCAGCGCCGCCAGGGTCAGGGGCAAGAAAGACTTCATCGCTCCAGCCTGCGCGTGCCGTGGTTAACAGCCGATTGCCCCGCCCCACTCCTGCGGCAGGATGTCGCATTTATATTCCATTTTTCTTATGTGTTATATATAGTAATTTCTGAATATATTGAAATTCGATTGGAGAGCCCAATGACGACCCCCCTGAAACGCCCGGCGGACAGTTACTCGCCGCTCTACTTTCTCGCCTCGCTCGGTGCCGGTGGCCTTGCGGTCAGCTTTTTCATGTACCTGATGTTCTGGGTGCCGCACCCGGGCAAGCCGGTGCCCACCTTCGAAGACATCTCGGCCGCCTTCCAGACCGGCGGCACCGCGCTTCAGGCGGCGATCATCATCGCCGTTCTCGGCATTGCGGCGATGGTCTTCCTGAATGTCAAATCGCTGCTCTGGAACCTCTCGGCGCTGTCGGCGTTCCGCAAGAGCGAGGCCTATGACAAGCTGGTCAACTCCAATGCCGAAAGCACCCTGGCGGCCTTGCCGCTGGCGCTGGCAATGACGATCAACGCGCTGTTCATCGTCGGCCTGGTCTTCGTGCCCGGCCTGTGGAGCATCATCGAATACCTGTTCCCGCTGGCCCTGATCGCCTTTGCCCTCGTGGCCGTGCTGGCGTTTCGCATCATCGGCCGCTTCCTTGGCCGCATCCTGTCGCAGGGCGGCATTTTCGACGTCACCGCCAACAATTCCTTTGCCCAGATGCTGCCGGCCTTTGCCCTGGCGATGGTCGCCGTCGGCTTTTCCGCCCCCGCCGCGATGAGCCAGAACACCACCACCGTCGGACTGGGGCTGATACTGTCGACCTTTATCGGCGCCGGTGCCATCGTCTATGCGCTGGTGGCGATCTTCACCGCCTTCAACTCGATGCTGCACCACGGCACCGCGAAAGAGGCCGGCCCCACGCTGATGGTGGTGGTGCCGATCCTGACCGTGCTCGGCATCATGTTCCTGCGCCAGAACCACGGGCTGCACACCACCTTCGACGTCGAAGTCGCCCCCGGCGAAACCCTGGTGCTGCTGGCCCGCCTGCTGTCGGTTCAGCTGCTGTTCCTGATGCTCGGCCTGCTGGTGCTGCGCCGCCAGGGCTATTTCAGCGAGTTCGTCTTCGGCAGCAAGACCTCGCCCGGCTCCTACGCGCTGGTCTGCCCCGGCGTGGCGCTGTCGGTGATGCTGCATTTCTTCGTCAACAAGGGCCTGGTCGGCGCCGGCATCATCGACAAGTTCGGCATCGCCTTCTGGGCTGTCACCGCCGTCGCGCTGATCGCCCAGCTTGCCATGGTCGCATTGGTGCTGCGACTCAACCGCCAGCATTTCGGCAAGCCCGCGACGGGTAGCGCGGTGCCTGCCGAATAGGTGCGGTCACCGCCGCACCACCTTGCGTGTTTCCTCCGCAAGAGCGGCCGGAGCATCCCCGATGCTTCGGCCGATTTCTATGCGCCGCCTCCTGCCCCGCCCGCGAGGTCGCGGATTGCCGCCCCGAGCCGCGCCATCCCCTCGTCGATCAGGGCCTCGCCGGCGCAGGAGAAACTCAGCCGCAGCGTGTCATCCCCCGAGCCATCGGCAAAAAAGGCCCGCCCGGGCACGAAGGCCAGATCATACTGCGCGAGCGCATGGGCCAGAAGATCGCTGGCATTCGCCTGCGGCAGGGTGAGCCAGACGAACATGCCCCCGTCGGGCCGCGTCCAGCGCACACCCGCCGGCATGTGGCGCCCGAGCGCCTCGAGCATGGCCTCGCAGCGGCGGCCGTAGACGCGCCGCAGCATCGCGACATGATCGTCGAACCGGCTTTGCGCCACCGCATGCACCGCCATCTGGTTGAAGCTTGGCGAATGCAGGTCCGAAGCCTGTTTCATCAGCACCAGCTGGCGGATCACCGGCCGCGCCGCCACCACCCAGCCGACGCGCAGCCCCGGCGACAGGGTCTTGGAGAAACTGCCGGTATAGATCGTCCGGCAGGCGTCGAGGTCACCCTTGCGGGCCAGCTCGAGCGCCAGCAGCGTCGGCACCTCGCGCCCGCGGTAACGCAGCGCCTGATAGGCGCCATCCTCGATGACGGCGCAGTCCAGCGCCTCGGCCATATCCAGCACCGCCTCGCGCCCGGCCTGATCGAGGGTCTCACCGGTGGGGTTGGCGAAATCGGCCGACAGATAGGCGAATTTCACCTCGCTGCCGGCGGCGCGGGCGGCCTGCGCGATGTCTTGCGGGGCGCGGTTGGCGCGCGGCTCAAGCCGGTCATAGCGCGGCTCGTAGGGGTTGAAGGCGCCGAGCGCCCCGAGATAGGTCGGCGCCGTCACCAGCGCCGTGTCGCCCGGTGACAGGAACAGTTTGCCAAGGTAATCCAGCGCCTGCTGCGAGCCGCTGGTGATCAGCACCTGATCGGCATCGCAGGCGATGCCCAGCCTCGCCATATGGCCGGCGATCCAGCGGCGCAGCGGCAGGTAGCCCTCGCTCACCGAATATTGCAGCGCCGCGCGCCCGTCGTGGTCCATGACCTCGGCCATGGCCCCGGCAAAGGCCCGCGTCGGGAACAGCTCGGGATCGGGAATGCCGCCGGCGAAGGACAGGATCCCCGGCCGGTCGAGCAGTTTCAGCAGCTCGCGGATTTCCGAGGCCTTCATGCGCTGCGTCCGCGCGGCGAAGATCTGGTCAAGGCTCATGGCGCCCCCTTGGGTCAGAATCATTGCCTCATGCTATGCCGCCGCAGAAATTAGTCAATACTGCTGACCATTCTGCGACGCAGCGCCGCCCACCCTGTCCCTTGTCCTGCCCCGGCGGTTGTGGTCATATCATCTGACCAATCACCCGAAGGATCCGCATGCCGTTTCAGAAAGTGCAGACAGAAAAGCTCTCGACCTCGGTCGTGCGCCAGGTGGAACTCCTGATCCTGCGGGGCATCCTGCGCCCCGGCGAACGGCTGCCGGCGGAACGCGAGCTGTCCGAACGCCTGGGGGTGTCGCGCCCCTCGCTGCGCGAAGCGATCTCGGAGTTGCAGGACCTCGGCCTGCTCACCGCCCGCGCCGGGTCCGGCATTTTCGTCGCCGACGTGCTGGGCAATGCCTTTTCCGACAGCCTGGTGCGGCTGTTCTCGGCCCATGACGAAGCGGTGTTCGACTATATCTCGTTCCGCCGCGACATGGAGGGGCTGGCCGCCGAACGCGCCGCCCGGCTCGCCTCGGACACCGACCTGATGGTGATCCAGACCGTCTTCGACAAGATGGAAGCGGCCCACCCCAAGCGCAACCCGGCCGACGAGGCGCAGCTGGACGCCGATTTCCACCTCGCGATCATCGAGGCCAGCCACAATGTCATCATGCTGCACATGATGCGTTCGATGTATCAGCTGCTGCGCGAGGGCGTGTTCTACAACCGCTCGATCATGTTCCGCCAGCGCACCACCCGCAGCGAGCTGCTGGAACAGCACCGCGCCATCAACACCGCGCTTCAGGCCCGCGATGCCGAGGCCGCGCGCGAGGCGGTGGTCCGGCATCTGGACTATGTCGAAGGCGCGCTGGCCGATTTCAAGAAAGCCGAGCGCAACGAGGCCATCGCCCGCCAGCGCTACGAGCACGAACAGCGGCGCTGAACCCGCGCCGGGTCAGCCCGCGACGTTCAGCACGATCTTGCCGATATGGCCGCTGCTCTCGATCCTTGCATGGGCGGCGGCGGCCTCGGCCAGCGGGAAGGCGCTGTCCATCACCGGCGCCAGACGCCCGGCCTCCAGCAGGGGCCAGACCTGCTGCCGCAACGCCTCGGCGATGCGCGCCTTGGCCAGATCGCTCTGCGGGCGCAGCGTGCTGCCGGTCACGGTCAGCCGCCGGGTCATGATCTGGGCAAAGTTCAGCTCGACCTTGGGCCCCGACAGAAACGCGATCTGCACCAGCCGCCCGTCATCGGCCAGAGACTTGATATTGCGCGCAATATAAGGCCCGCCGACCATATCGAGGATCAGGTCGGCGCCGCCTTCGCCACGCAGGATCTCGACGAAATCCTCCTCGCGATAGTTGATCGCCCGCTCGGCGCCAAGCTCACGGCAGACCGCGCATTTCTCCTCCGACCCGGCGGTGGTGAAGACCCGCGCGCCGAAAAGATTGGCCAGCTGGATCGCCGTGGTGCCGATGCCGCTCGAGCCGCCATGCACCAGAAACCGCTCGCCGGCCTGCAACCCGCCCCGCATGAAGACATTGGACCAGACGGTAAAGAAGGTCTCGGGCAGGCAGGCGGCTTCCTTCAGCCCCATGCCCTTGGGCACCGGCAGGCAATGCGCCGCCGGGGTCAGCACATATTCGGCATAGCCGCCGCCCGGCAGCAGGGCGCAGACCGCATCGCCTTCGCGCCACTCACCGACGCCGGGGCCGACGGCGGCAATCTCGCCCGCCGCTTCCAGCCCCGGCAGATCGCTGGCGGTGGGCGGCGGCGCATAGGCCCCGGCGCGCTGCAGCGCGTCCGGGCGGTTGACCCCGGCATGGGCGACCCGGATCACCACCTCGCCCGGTCCCGGCCGCGGGACCGGGCGCTGCGTCATCCGCAGCACCTCCGGCCCGCCCGGCTGTGAAATCTCGATCGCCTGCATCATCTCGCTCATGGCCACTCTCCCTCTGTTTCAGATGACTTTGGCCCAGCGCATCGGTGGGCGCAAACACCCTGCCTCATTCTCTTGCTAAAAATATCCCGGGGAGCGGCGTCTTTTGCCAGAAAGACGACGCGGGGCAGCGCCCCCTGCGCCACGCCGGCCTCAGCCGCGCCATATCCCGGGCATGTCGTCGCGGGCGCCCGGCTTGCGGATACGGTCCAGCGCCGACATCGGCCCCTGCATCAGCTTGCCCATCGGGCTGGCCTTGAACCTGGCCTTGGCCTTTTCGAACTGCATGACGTTTTCGATGCGCCGGTCCAGAAACGCCCAGGTCTCGGCGTGGTCCTCGCTGTCATCCCCCAGCCAGAACAGCACCGTCGCGCCATAGACCCCGGACAGGGTGGCGCGTTTCGTATACCAGTTGAAATCTTCCGATGTGTCGCCCAGCGCGGTCCAGATCGCATCTGCCGTGCCCCAGATCAGCTCGGCCCCGGTGCCGGCATGCTGCGGCAGCGCAAACAGCGACGACCCCCGGCGCACCACCTCCTTGTCGTCGCAGGCCTCGAGACGAAAGCGCACCAGCGCCGCGACCTTCTCGGAATAGCGCAGGTCCGACACATCCTCGGCGGCGAATCGCCTGCCCATCGCCGCATCGCCGCGCTTGTGGAAAGCCACCGCAAGGTCCACCGCGCCGCGCGGGCACAGCGCCTCGGCCAGCGCCGGGGCGATGCCGGTATCGGCCACCGCCGCCTCGAAGGTGGCCTGCGACCAGCCGTCAAAGGCGACATGCATCAGGGCGGCGTCCAAGAGGGCGGATTTGGGATCGGGCGATGTCATCTGCGGCTCCTTTGACTCGCGCGCATACTAGACAAAGCATCCCGGCTTTGCTATAGGGCCACTTCCTGCAAATCCTTGCAACTCAACTTAGAAAGGTGGTGAAAACCACATGCAGGTTAGTGTTCGCGACAACAACGTCGATCAGGCGCTCCGCGCCCTGAAGAAAAAGCTGCAGCGTGAAGGCGTTTTTCGTGAAATGAAGCTCAAGCAACATTTCGAGAAGCCGTCCGAGAAAAAAGCGCGCGAGAAAGCTGAAGCGATCCGCCGTGCCCGTAAACTGGCACGCAAGAAAGCCCAGCGCGAAGGTCTGCTCTGAGCCGACCCAGCTTTGGACACGAGAATTGACAACCCCCGAGGCCTCGCCCCGGGGGTTTGTTTTTGGCTTACTGCGCGTCGCGCCGCCCGCTCTTGGCGGTCTTGCCGGCGGCCTTGGCGGCCGCGGTGCGGGCCTTGTTCTTCTTGCTGTTGGGTTTGCCCTTGGGCGGCGGCGGGCCCTTGGGCTTTTCACCGGGTTTGCCGCCCGGCTTGCCACCCGGTTTGCCGGACCAGACCGCCTTGTCGCCATCCTTGCGGCGCTTGGCCGGGCCGTGGCCACCGTCATCCCCCCGTGCATCCCCCCGTGCATCCCCCCGTGCCGGGGCGGATTTATACTTGGGTTTGCGATCCTTGCCCGCATCACCGGCCTTGGGTTTTTTCACGCGCGGCGCCGGGGCATCGTCCCAATCGATCGGCGGGGTGGACCTTGCCTTGGGCTTCGGCGCGGGGCGGTCCGCATCCTCTGCCGGCGCGCGCTTGAAGTCGCGCTCCGGGCGTTTGCCGCGATGGCCGGGCTTGGCTTTGCCGCCGCCAAAGCTCTTGCTGCCGGTGCTGGCATTGCCCTGACGGTCGGTCAGAACCGGAGGCTCGGCCAACTGGGTCACCACCGCGCCGCCTTCGACCTTCATCTCGTCGCCAATGGCGGCCAGAAACCCGGGCACGCTGGTTTCGAGGATCTGCACATAGGATTGGTCATACTGAATGCGGATCGCGCCGATGTCGTCCTTGGTCAGATCGCCAGCCTTGCACAGCATCGGCAACAGGCGGCGCGGCTCGGCCTCGGCCTTGCGGCCGCCGGCGATCGAGAACCAGATGCTGGCGCCGAATTCCTTGCGCGGCGCCGGCTTGGCGTCGACATCCGAAAGCTCTTCGGGCGCGGTGTGCGAGGCACGGTACATCTGCAAATAGGCCGCCGCGATCTGTTCGGGTGAAAAGCCCTCGACCAGCTTGGCAATGATGCCGCTTTCGGCCTCGGGGATCGGATCGTTCCACACCGGATCGGCCAGCATACGCACCTCGTCGCGGGCTTTGACATCATCCGCCGAGGGGGCGCCGGTCCAGTCGGCCTTGACCTTGGCGCCGCCGAGAATGCGCTGGGCCTTCTTTTGCGACTTCTTGGTCACGATCAGCGCGCTGACGCCCTTGCGCCCGGCGCGGCCGGTGCGGCCCGAACGGTGCAGCAGGGTCTCGTGGTTGGAGGGCAGTTCGGCATGCACCACCAGATCAAGGTTGGGCAGGTCGATGCCGCGTGCCGCCACATCGGTGGCCACACAGACCTGGGCCCGGCCGTCGCGCATGGCTTGCAGCGCATGGGTGCGCTCGGCCTGCGACAATTCACCGGACAGGGCCACGACCTGGAAGCCGCGGTTCGACAACCGGGTGGTCAGGCGGTTGACCATGGCGCGGGTGTTGGCAAAGACGATGGCATTGGGCGCCTCGTAAAAGCGCAGCGTGTTGATCACCGCATTGTCGGCGTCGCGATCCGCCACCATCATGGCGCGATATTCGATATCGGCGTGCTGGCCCTCTTCCGATTTGGTCACCACGCGCACCGCGTCGCGCTGATAATTCTTGGCCAGATGGGTGATCGACTTGGGCACCGTGGCCGAGAACAACAGGGTCTGGCGCTCTTCGGGAGATTCGCCAAGAATGAACTCGAGATCCTCGCGGAAACCCAGATCGAGCATCTCGTCGGCCTCGTCCAGCACCACCGCGCGCAGGGCGCCAAGGTCGATCGAGCCGCGCATGATATGGTCGCGCAACCGGCCCGGCGTGGCGACCACGATATGGGC
>NZ_JBFJVE010000083.1:0-12338 GCF_041624275.1 Shimia sp. | reverse complement strand
GGTGCTGAAGGAATGCACCCTGCCGCTGACCGGCCGGGGCGTGGTCGATCGCATCATCACCAATCTCGGCGTGATGGACGTGGTCGAGGGCGGCCTCAGGCTGGTGGAACTGGCCGATGGCGTCAGCGAGGAAGAGTTCCGCGCCGCCACCGAGGCGACGCTGGTCAACTGATCGGCCGCCGACACGGCATCAAGGGGCCCGGCCGTTGCGCCGGGCCTTTTTCTTTGCCCCGCACCGGCGCCGCAGGCCGGCATTTGCGATGGCGGCGGGGATTTCGGCTTGGCTTCGCGCCGCAATTGCTGCAAGTCTCGTGCCATGGATCTGGCCGCCGACGCTTTCGAACATGCCCCGATCGGGCTCGCGATACTCGAAAATCGCATGATCGTGCGCTGCAACCGCGCCTTCGGGGAGATGTTCAAGGCCGCCCCCGAAGACTGCGCCAACCGCTCGCTGGCAGATTTCTACGCCTCGGAAGAGGACTACCAGAAATTCGGCGCCAGGGTCTATGCCGCGATTCGCGAGACCGGGCGCTACAATGACGAAAGGGTCATGCGGCGGCGCGACGATACCCTGTTCTGGTGCCGCACCCGGGGCCAGTCGACGACCCCGGACAACCCGTTCCAGAAAAGCATCTGGTCCTTTGCCGACCTCTCGGACGACCGCCCCGTGGTCGAGCTGTCGCAAAGGGAACGCGAGGTCGCGATCCTGACCTGCCGCGGCATGACCAGCAAGGAGATCGGCCTCGAACTGTCGCTGAGCTATCGCACGGTCGAGGAATACCGCGCCCGGCTGCTGCGCAAGTTCGGTGCCCGCAAACTGGCCGAACTGGTGGCCAAACTGTCGGGAATGCCGCTCTGAGGCAGCTTGAAAACCGAAAAAGCCACTGGAAATCCGCCCCTCGCTCCCCCATGTCACTCGGCATGCGAGCGCGCTTTTCACTGGCGGCGCGATGCCATATAACGCGACCCAAGGGAAACCAATCAGACTCACATCCGCGCGGCGAAGCGTTGAAGAGGACAGACTAAGATGAGCAAGAAAAACCACGACAATGACGTTGCCTTCATTCAGGCGCTGGCAGAGCTTCTGCGCGAGAACGATCTGACCGAACTCGAAGTGATGCGGGAATACGGGTCGGACGACAGCCTGAACGTGCGCGTCAGCCGCCAGACCCAGTTGGCCGCGACCGTCGTCGCCCCTGCCGCCGCCCCTGCCCCGGTCGCCGCACCGGCCGCCGCCCCTGCCCTGGCCGAGGCCAGCGTGTCGGACGACCCGGCCAGCCACCCCGGCGCGGTCACCTCGCCGATGGTGGGCACCGTCTATCTTCAGGCCGAACCCGGCGCCCCCAGCTTCGTCAGCGTCGGCGACAAAGTGTCCGAGGGCGACACGCTGCTGATCGTCGAGGCGATGAAGACCATGAACCATATCCCGGCCCCGAAACCGGGCACGGTCAAGCGCATCCTGGTCGGTGACGGAGATACCGTCGAATATGGCGCCCCCTTGGTCATCATCGAATAAGGCGCTGACATGTTTGATAAAATCCTTATCGCCAACCGCGGTGAGATCGCCCTGCGCGTGATCCGCGCGTGCCGCGAAATGGGCATTCAGTCGGTCGCGGTCCATTCGACCGCCGACGCCGACGCGATGCATGTGCGCATGGCCGACGAAGCGGTCTGCATCGGCCCCGCCCCCGGCTCGGAAAGCTATCTCAACATGGCCTCGATCATCGCGGCCTGCGAAATCACCGGCGCCCAGGCGATCCATCCGGGCTATGGTTTCCTGTCGGAAAACGCCAATTTCGTGCAGATCGTCGAAGACCACGACCTGACCTTTATCGGCCCCACCGCCGAACATATCCGGGTGATGGGCGACAAGATCACCGCCAAGGAGACGATGAAGGCGCTGGGTGTGCCCTGCGTGCCCGGCAGCGAAGGCGGGGTGCCCGATCTCGAGACTGCGCTGAAGATCGGCGAGGAGTTCGGCTATCCGGTGATCATCAAGGCCACCGCCGGCGGCGGCGGCAAGGGCATGAAGGTCGCCAACAGCGCCGCCGAGATGAAAAGCGCCTTTCAGACCGCGCGCGCCGAGGGCAAATCGAACTTTGGCAATGACGAAGTCTATATCGAGAAATACCTGACCACGCCGCGCCATATCGAGATTCAGGTCTTTGGCGACGGCAAGGGCAATGCCGTGCATCTGGGCGAGCGGGACTGCTCGCTGCAACGCCGCCACCAGAAGGTCTTCGAAGAGGCGCCCGGCCCCTGCATCTCGCCCGAGGAACGCGCCGAGATCGGCCGGATCTGCGCCGAGGCCGTGGCCAATATCAACTATATCGGTGCCGGCACGATCGAGTTCCTCTATGAGAAGGGCGAATTCTACTTCATCGAGATGAACACCCGCCTACAGGTGGAACACCCGGTGACCGAGGCGATCTTCGGTGTCGACCTGGTGCGGGAACAGATCCGCGTCGCCGAGGGGCTGCCGATGTCCTTCACCCAGGATGACCTGGAGCTGAACGGCCACGCCATCGAAGTGCGCATCAACGCCGAGCGGCTGCCGAATTTCGCCCCCTGCCCGGGCCGGATCACGCAGTACCATGCCCCCGGCGGGCTGGGCGTGCGGATGGATTCGGCGCTTTATGACGGCTATTCGATCCCGCCCTTCTACGATTCGCTGATCGGCAAGCTGATCGTGCACGGCCGCGACCGCAAAGAGGCGCTGGCCCGCCTGCACCGGGCGCTGGCGGAGCTGATCGTCGATGGTGTCGACACCACGATTCCGCTGTTCCACGCGCTGCTGGCCGAAGACGACATCCATTCGGGCGATTACAACATCCACTGGCTCGAACGGTGGCTGGAGTCGCAGATGGCTGACGGCTGATGCCGCATGGTCCGCAAACCGGGCAGGACGAGATCACACCCGACCTGTTGATGCGGGCCTATGCCATGGGAATCTTTCCCATGTCGGAACACCGGGACGACCCCGAGATCTTCTGGGTCGACCCGCATAGGCGCGGCGTCTTCCCGCTTGACGGGTTCCATGTCGCGCGTTCGCTGGCCAAGGCCATCCGGCGGCGCGATTACGAGGTCGCGATCAATCGCGATTTCGCCGCCGTCGTCGATGCCTGCGCCGACCGCGACGAGACCTGGATCAACCCGGGCATCCGCCGGCTTTACATCGCCCTGCACCACCGCGGGCAGGCGCATTCCTTCGAGCTTTGGCGCGACGGCGCGCTGATCGGCGGTGTCTATGGCGTCACCCTCGGCGGCGCCTTTTTCGGCGAAAGCATGTTCAGCAGCGCCCGCGATGCATCGAAAATCGCCCTCGCCTGGCTGGTGTACCACCTCAGGGCGCAGGGGTTCACCCTGTTCGACACCCAGTTCCTGACGCCGCATCTGGCCTCGCTGGGGGCTGTCGAGATCACCCGGGCCAGGTATCACCGACAGTTGGCGGCGGCGCTGGAGAGGCGGGCCAATTTCCTAGGCCCGCTGGGCTACTCGGTCGACGAGGTGGTGTCGCAGCGCATCACCCAGAGGTCGAAGCGCGGGTGATCCAGCGCATTCAGCGCCGGTGACGAGGCCACCATCCAGCCCTGGAACAGCGGGTCGACCGCCTCGATTCCGTCATAGATGGTGAGAAAGGCATAGCCTTCGCCGGTCGGGTTGTCTTCGGGGTGGCGACATTCGGCAAGATCGACCCTGAGATCGCCGAAGGCGACGCTAAAGCCGTTTTTCAGCGTGATGTCGACCACCTCGCCGTTCAGCCGGTCAAGGCCGCGCAGCAGCGCCCCCTGCCCCGTGACCACCCGCGCCGCGACTTCCGAGGTCACCACGCCGAGGTCTTCGCTGAGCGAGAACACCTCGGGCCGCTCGGGCAGCAGAATGATCTGCGGCTGCGACTCGGGGTCGAGGGTTTCCACGGTGATCTGCTGCGCCGTGGCCGGCGCGGCGCTCAGCAGCAGGCCCAGGGACAGGCCGACAGACGGGCCAAGGGCGCGTCTCATTCCGCCTCTCCGCCGGTGACGAATTTCATCATCAGCCCGATCAGGCTGACCGCGCCCTGGGTGTCCTCGACCTCGGCACCGGGCTCGAAATTGAAGGGCGAACCGCCGGGCAGGATTTCGACGAAAGTGCCGCCAAGCAGCCCCTCGGAGGAAATCACCACCGCGCTGTCATCGGGCAGGTCGATCCCTTCCAGAATGGTGAACCGGGTGTCGGCGCGGAAGGTCTGGGGATTGAGCGCGATATCGGTGACCGAGCCGATCTTGACCCCGGCAAGGCGCACATCGGTGCCCACCGAAACCCCCTCGATCGAGCGGAACGAGGCGGTCAGCGGATAGCCTGCCGTGGCCGAGGCAAAGCCGGTCATCTGCCCGGCATAGACCAGGAAACCGACGGCCACCGCGACGACCGCGGCGCCGACGGCGATTTCAGTGCGCACAGCCGACATGGCCGCCTCCGGGGTTTATTCCGGCACCCAGGCTTCGTAATCGCTGCGCGCCGCAGGAGCCGCCGCCTTGCGAATCGAGCCCGCCGGCGCATAGGCCAGTGCCGAACCGCTCAGGTTTTCCTGATGCGGTTTCTCCCAGGCCTTGTGAACCAGCGGTTTTTCGACCGGGGTTTCATCATAGGTGCGGTGCAGCCAGCCATGCCAGTCGGGGCTGATGCGGCTGGCTTCGACATAGCCGTTGAAGATGACCCAGCGCTTGCTGTCGTTGCGCGTGCGATAATAGACGTTGCCCTGATCGTCTTCGCCCACTTTCACGCCCTTGCGGCGCGTGAACAGCCGGGTGTTGAGAGTGGCGCCGTTCCACCAGGAGAAAACGCTGTTGATCGTGCTCAGAATGCCCATGGATGCCTCCGCAAATTCATACCCCATATGGACCAATTCGCCGCAAAGGTCCAGTGTGACAGGCCACGAAAAAGGGCGGACAAATTGCCCGCCCCCCGTATTTCTTTGCCCGGCCCCTTCGGGGTCAGCCGACGTTCGCCGGCTCCTTTTCGGCATCGGCGTGGATCATCAGCGGGCTGGCCTCCGAGGTCACGGCCTCTTCGTTGACCACCACTTCGGTGACACTGTCCATGCCCGGCAGTTCGAACATCGTATCAAGCAGGATGTCCTCGAGGATCGAGCGCAGCCCGCGCGCGCCGGTCTTGCGCTCGATGGCGCGTTTGGCGATCGCGGTCAGCGCATCATCGGTAAAGGTCAGCTGCGTGTCCTCGAGCTCGAACAGGCGCTGGTACTGTTTCACCAGCGCGTTCTTGGGCTGGGTCAGGATGGTGACCAGCGCGTCCTCGTCGAGATCCTCGAGCGTCGCCAGCACCGGCAGGCGGCCGACGAATTCCGGGATCAGGCCGAATTTCAGCAGGTCCTCGGGCTCGAGATCCTGGAAGATCTCGCCGACGCCGCGCTCGTCATTGTCGCGCACGTCCGCGCCAAAGCCCATCGCCGAACCCTTGCCGCGCTGCGCGATGATCTTATCGAGACCGGCAAAGGCGCCGCCACAGATGAACAGGATATTGGTGGTGTCGACCTGCAGGAATTCCTGCTGCGGATGCTTGCGCCCGCCCTGCGGCGGCACCGAGGCCACGGTGCCTTCCATCAGCTTCAAGAGTGCCTGCTGCACGCCCTCACCCGACACGTCGCGGGTGATCGAGGGGTTTTCCGACTTGCGGGTGATCTTGTCGACCTCGTCGATATAGACGATGCCGCGCTGCGCGCGTTCGACATTGTATTCCGAAGCCTGGAGCAGTTTCAGAATGATGTTCTCGACATCCTCGCCGACGTAACCGGCCTCGGTCAGCGTCGTGGCATCGGCCATGGTGAAGGGCACATCGAGAATCCGCGCCAGCGTCTGCGCCAGCAGGGTCTTGCCGCAGCCGGTGGGGCCGACCAGCAGGATGTTCGATTTGGCCAGTTCGATGTCGCCGGACTTCTGGGCATGGTTCAGCCGCTTGTAGTGGTTGTGCACCGCCACCGACAGCACGCGCTTGGCCAGCGCCTGGCCGATCACGTAATCGTCCAGCACGTTGCAGATCTCTTTCGGGGTCGGCACCCCTTCCGAGGCCTTCAGCCCGCTGGCCTTGGTCTCTTCGCGGATGATGTCCATGCAAAGTTCAACGCATTCATCGCAGATGAACACGGTCGGGCCGGCAATGAGTTTGCGCACCTCGTGCTGACTCTTGCCGCAGAAACTGCAGTAAAGCGTGTTCTTGCTGTCCCCGGAATTGCTTGCCATTTGCGTCCTTTCGGGCCTTCGATATGCGCCGTCGCGTTCGGGTCAGCTTAAGGCAGCCACACCCCGAGTACAACGTGGAAAGTGCCCCGGCCAGTTCACGCCGGGGCGGGTTTCGGTCAGCTTTCGGCTTCGCCGTCCTTGGCACGGCTCTCGACGATCTCGTCGATCAGACCCCAGTCCTTGGCCTCTTGCGGCGACATGAAATTGTCGCGTTCCAGCGCCGCTTCGACTGCTTTCAGCTTCTGGCCGGTGTGCTTGACGTAGATCTCGTTCAGGCGATCTTTCAGCTTCTGGGTTTCGCGGGCGTGGATCATGATATCCGTCGCCTGCCCCTGATAGCCGCCCGAGGGCTGGTGCACCATGACCCGGCTGTTGGGCAGCGAGAACCGCATGCCGGCCTCGCCCGCGGTCAGCAGAAGCGAGCCCATCGACGCCGCCTGACCGATCACCAAGGTCGAGACCTTGGGCTTGATATATTGCATCGTGTCGTAGATCGACAGCCCGCTGGTCACCACACCGCCGGGCGAGTTGATATACATCGAGATTTCCTTCGACGGGTTTTCGGCCTCGAGATGCAGCAGCTGGGCCACGATCAGGGTCGACATGCCGTCATGCACCGGCCCGTTGACGAAGATGATGCGCTCTTTCAGCAGGCGCGAGAAAATATCATAGGCCCGCTCGCCACGGCTGGTCTGCTCGACCACCATGGGCACCAGGGTATTCATATACGTGTCGATAGGATCGTTCATGTCCGCCTGCCTCTTGCTCGCGTCGGTGCGTGTGGTCAAAGCCCACAGGGGAGTCTTAAAGTCGGCCCGAGGGGGCTGCAAGGGCAGCAGGGCAAAATATGCCCCGCGCCGATCGGGCGCCGCGCCCGGCCCGGCGCCGCCGCGAAGGCGGCGAAAGGGCTTGCGCCACGGGGACGGCGCGTTCCAGACTGGGCCGACTGGCGCCCCACCGCCACCGCCGAACGCCACCGTAAACCGAGGAAGGCCCGCATGCGCCATTTCGACGAGCTTTTCGACATTGCCGCCCAGCGCAAGGGCGGCGCCGAGGCGCTCGCGGCGCTGCTGACACGCCCCGACCCCGAGGTCACCACGCTGCCCGAGGACCGCTGGCTGGCGATCATGACCAAATGCATCTTTCAGGCCGGGTTCAACTGGAAGGTGGTGGACAACAAATGGCCCGGTTTCGAAGCCGCCTTTCACGGTTTCGACGTCGATCGCTGCGCCTTCCTGCATGACGAGGATCTCGACCGGCTGATGGCCGATACCGCGATCGTGCGCAACGCGCCCAAGATCCGCACCGTGATCGACAACGCCCATTTCCTGCAGGCGCTGCGCGGCGAAGGCGGCGCCGGCGCGGTGCTCGGCGGCTGGCCCTCGACCGATTACGTCGGTCTCCTGGCGCGGCTCAGGAAGGACGGTGCCCGGCTCGGCGGCATGAGCGGCCAATACGCGATGCGTTTTGCCGGACGCGATGCCTTCATCCTCAGCCGCGACGTCACCGCGCGGCTGATTGCCGAAGGGGTGATCGACAGGCCGGCGAGCTCCAAGGGCGCGCTGGCGGCGGTTCAGGCCGCCTTCAACGACTGGATGGAGCAGTCGGGGCGCAGCCTGACCGAGATCAGCCGGGTTCTGGCCATGTCGCTCTGATCCGGCGCGGCCCCGGATGCCACCGGCGCCAAGCGGTCACTTCTGGATGATCTGAAGATGGGCCAGCAAAGCCGCCAGCGGGCGCGGCGTCGGCGTCATCACCCCGTCTTCGGTCTCGACCGGCACCATTTCGCCGCGCAGCATGGCGCCAAACTCCGGCATCGCCGCCCGCGCCGCGTCATCGGCGCTGTAACCGTCGATCTTGCTCAGCACCATCGACACCGGAAAACGGCCTCCGGCGCGCTGCGAGATCAGGGTCAGGTCGGCCGGCGCCGGCGCGCGGTCGACAGCGCCCGCACCGTCGCCGCGCCCCGATTCGCCGTGGCAGGCGGCGCAGTTGCTCGCATAGACCCGCGCGCCCTCGGCCTCGCCCGGCATCTCCGCCTCGCCGCAACTCACCAGCGCCAGCAGGGCCGCGCAGCCAATGCCCAGCCTCATTGCTGCGCCTCCTGCACATAGGCCACCAGATCGGCGATCGCCCGGCTGGTCATGATCGGCTGCCCCGAGGCGGTTTTCATCGCCGCCGCGCCGCCCTCGAAGAAATGGCCATAGACCGGCATCGGGCTGCCATGCGCGACCAGCGGGTCGCGCCCGTCGATGCGCTTGATCACCCGCTCCAGCGGGAACACCCCGTCATTGCTGGCGCTCAGCGCCGTCAGATTGGCCGGCTTGATGATCATCACCCCCGCCATCGGCCCCTGCCCGTCCAGATCCAGCCCGTGGCAGGCGGCGCAATGCTCGAGATAAAGCGCCCGGCCGGTTTCGCCATCCTGGGCAAGGCCGGGCCCCGCCAGCAGGGTCGCACAGATAAGTGTCAGAAATCGCATTGGTCTACCTTCCCTCGAATTGCCGCAGCTTAGCCCGGCTTTTGCCCGGCCTACGCCAGCCTCGCGCGGATTGGCCTTGCCTGCAACTCTGGCA
Source organism: Shimia sp. (assembly GCF_041624275.1). GTDB lineage: Bacteria > Pseudomonadota > Alphaproteobacteria > Rhodobacterales > Rhodobacteraceae > Shimia. Next base: position 3,526 of record NZ_JBFJVE010000083.1, on the reverse strand, counting down.
GAGCAACCGGTGCACGACATTGATCCGGATCATTCCGCGCCGTCGCCCCGCCCGCCATATCCCGGTGGCAGCCTCACGGCCGGACCTTTTTCCACGCCGGCCCGATCGCGGGCTTGCGGCGCGCACGCAAAGCCTGTTGAGATGGCGGCGACCCGACCGGGTCCGATCCGCCACAACGCCGATTTGTCCCGGGAGGACAAGACATGCCGCAAACCCTGCACTACGCCCTCATCATGCTCGCCGCCGGGATCGGGATCCCGCTGCTCGCGGCGCTGAACGCGGCGCTTGGCCAGCGGCTCGGCTCGCCCTTTGCCGCCGGGGCGGTGCTGTTCTGCGTCGCCCTTTCGGCGGCGGTGCTGGCGCTGTTGCTCAGCGGTCACGCGCCGCGACTCTCCGGCCTGCCCGCAGCCCCGAAACACCTGTTTCTGGCCGGGCTTCTGGTGGCCTTCTACGTCCTGTCGATCACCTGGGTCGCGCCGAAATTCGGCGTCGGAAACGCGGTGTTCTTCGTGCTTCTGGGGCAGTTGATCTCGGCCGCCGCGATCGACCATTTCGGCCTGTTCGGGGCCCAGATCAGCCCGCTGTCGCTGACCCGCGCCGGCGGTATCGCGCTGATGGCGGCCGGTGTCTGGCTGACCCAGCAGGCCTGAGTCACCGGCTCAGGCCGGCGCCAGCAGGCCGCCTTCCAGCTGCAGAACCCGGTCCATCCGCGCCGCCAGCGCCATGTTGTGGGTCGCGATCAGCGCCGCCAGACCGGTCTCGCGCACCAATTGCAGCAGGGTGGCAAAGACCTGGTCGGATGTCGCGGGATCAAGGTTGCCGGTCGGCTCGTCGGCCAGCAGGATCTTCGGCGCATTGGCCAGCGCCCGGCAGAAGGCGACGCGCTGCTGCTCGCCGCCCGACAGCTCGCCGGGGCGGTGCCGGGCGCGGTTTTCCACCCCGACACGGGCCAGCAGGTCGCGCCCGCGCGCCTCGGCCGCGCCGCGCGTCACACCATTGGCCAACTGCGGCAGAACCACGTTCTCGAGCGCATTAAACTCGGGCAGCAAGTGGTGGAACTGATAGATGAATCCGACATCCTGACGCCGCGCGGCCGTGCGCTGGCGATCGGATCTGTCCTGCAAGGCCCGGCCGTCGATTTCGACCCGCCCCGCATCCGGCTGATCGAGCAGGCCGGCAATATGCAGCAGGGTCGACTTGCCGGCCCCCGAGGGCGCCACCAGCGCCACGATCTCGCCCGCCCCGAGCGTCAGCCCGGCCCCGCGCAGCACATTCACCTCGCCGGGCAAGCCCTTGTTATACCGCTTTTCGATCCCTTCCAGTCGCAGCACGACATCACTCATAACGCAGCGCCTCCACCGGGTTCATCCGCGCCGCGCGCCGGGCCGGAAAGATCGTGACCACGAAAGACAGGCCCAGGGACAGGGACACCGCGCTCAGAACATCGCCCAATTCCAGCCGCGCCGGCAGGTGATAGATGCCGCGAATGGCCGGATCCCAGGCCCCGCCACCCATCACCATGTTTACAAAAGCGAACACCGGGTCGATATAGATCGCGAAAAGACAGCCCAGAACGACGCCGAAAACGGTTCCACTTAGCCCGGTAAAGGCGCCGCAGATAAAGAAGACTCGCAGTATCGCCCCCTCGGTCAGCCCCATGGTGCGCAGGATACCGATGTCGCGCCCCTTGTTCTTTACCAACATAATCAGCCCCGAGACGATATTCATCGCCGCGATCAGAACCAGGATCGACATGATGACGAACATCACGTTGTCCTCGACCTCGAGGGCCCGCAGAAAGCCCCCCGAGGCATCGCGCCAGGTCCACAGCAGCGTGCGCTCGCCCCCGGCGCGGATCAGCTCCAGAGACAGCGCCTCGACCTGTTCCGGCGCCGCCACCATGACCTCGATCTCGTCGGCGACCCCGTCACGGTCGAAAAAGCGCTGCGCCTCGGCAAAGGGCAGATAAACCCGAGTGCGGTCAATGTCATAGCGCCCGGCGGAAAAGACATAGACCACCTCATAGGCATTGATCCTCGGCGAGGTGCCAAAGGCGGTCCTGACCCCGTTGGGCGAGATCAGCTTGATCCTGTCACCGACGATCACCCCCAGCTCCCGCGCCACGCCGCTGCCGATGGCGATCCCCTGCTCGAAACGCGCAATGTCGCCCCGCCCGGTCCCGGGGTCGGCGATACGCGGCAGTTCCTTCAGGTTTTCCAGCGAGATTCCATAGACTTCGACGCCAGAGTTACGGTCGCGCAAATTGGCCATCACCTGGCCCTTGATCAGCGGCGCCGCCCGCGTCACCCCCTCGACGGCACGCAGCCGCGCCGCCATCGCCTGATAGTCGTCGATGCTGCGATCGATGCGCCCCCTCGCGTCGACCACGCCCGAGCGATAGACCGTGACATGCGCATTGGCGCCCAGAATGGTATCGACGAATTCGGCCCGGAACCCCGCACGCACCGCCAGCGTGGCGATCAGCGCGAAGACCGCCAGGGTGATGCCGATCAGGCTGATCCAGGTCATCACGCTGACCCCGCCATCGGCGCGCCGCGCCCGCAGATAACGCCAGGCGATCATCCACTCAAAAGGCGCAAAAGGTGCTGTTCTGCCTGCCATGACTGCTCCGGCTCGCTGTTGGCGCAAACCTATTGCCGCCCGGACTCGCGGTCAAGCGCCGCCGGGGCTGCCCCCGCCCCGGCTTCATCTCTTGACAAATACTCCCGCCGGAGGCGGCCCGGCCTCAGAGGCCGCGCACCATGTGGTCGCGGTAGATCCCGGCGATCTTGGCCACCGCCTGCTCGGGCGGCATCTCCTCGCTCTCGCCGCTGCGGCGGCTGGTCAGCTCGACGACCCCGTTCTTCAGGCCGCGCGGCCCGACGGTGATGCGCCAGGGCAGACCGATCAGATCCATCGAGGCGAACTTGGCCCCGGCGCGTTCCTTGCGATCGTCGTAAAGCGGTTCGAGCCCGAGCCCGCACAGCGAGGCGTAAAGCGACTCGCAGGCCGCATCCGCCGCCTCGTCGCCCTGCTTGAGGTTGACGATGCCGCAGTGGAAGGGGGTCACGCCTTCGGGCCAGATGATGCCCTTGTCGTCGTGGCTGGCCTCGATGATCGCCCCCAGCAGCCGCGAGACACCGATCCCGTGCGAGCCCATGTGCACCGGCACCGGCTTGCCGTCGGCCCCCTGCACGGTGGCGCCCATGGGTTCGGAATATTTGGTGCCGAAATAAAAGATCTGCCCGACCTCGATGCCGCGCGCCACGCGGCGGCGCTCCTGCGGGATCTGTTCGAACAGCGCCGCGTCGTGGGTCTCGTCGGTGCGGGCGTATTTCGAGGTGAACTCCTCGAGGATCGCCTGGCACTGGGCGCGGTCGTCATAATCGATGTCGCGATCGCCAAAGCTGAGATCGGTCACCGCGCTGTCATAGAAGACTTCCGATTCGCCGGTCTCGGCCAGCACCAGGAACTCATGGGTGTCATCGCCGCCGATCGGCCCCGAATCGGCGCGCATCGGGATCGC
>NZ_JBFJVE010000082.1:0-12443 GCF_041624275.1 Shimia sp. | reverse complement strand
CGGCCGCCGGCCAGCCCTTTGCCGGGGTGCTGCCCGAAGGCCGGGCGATCCGCATCCTCACCGGCGCTGCCATCCCCGAGGGGGTCGATACCGTGATCCTGCAAGAGGACATCACCACCGACGGTGCCCGGATCAGCTTTCGCGGCCCCCCGAAACAGGGCGCCAACATCCGCCGCGCGGGCGAGGATTTCGCGATTGGTCAAACGGTCCTTCCCGCCGGGCGCCGCCTGACCCCGGCGGATCTGGCGCTGCTGGCGGCCTCGGGCGTCGCCGAGGTGCCGGTGCGCAAGCGGCTGCGGGTCGCGGTGCTCTCCACCGGAGACGAGCTGGCCGAACCCGGCGAACAGGCCCGCCCCGATCAGATCTACGACGCCAACCGGCCGATGCTGATCGCCATGTGCAGGCGGTTCGGGTTCCTGCCCGTCGATCTGGGCCGCGCCCCCGACGAACGCGCCGCGCTGGCCGCCTTTCTCGACCGCGCCGCCGACCGCGCGGATGTCATCCTGACCTCGGGCGGCGCCTCGGCCGGAGACGAGGACCACCTGGCGGCCCTGCTCAACCAAAGCGGCGCCATGGCGCTCTGGCGCATCGCCGTCAAGCCCGGCCGCCCGCTGGCGCTGGGCCTGTGGAACGGCACCCCGATCTTCGGCCTGCCGGGCAACCCGGTCGCCGCCATGGTCTGCACCTTGGTCTTCGCGCGTCCTGCCATGGGGCTTCTGGCCGGGCAGGGCTGGCAGGAGCCGCAGCGCCTGAGCCTGCCCGCCGGGTTCACCAAGACCAAGAAGCCCGGCCGCCGCGAATACCTGCGCGCCCGGCTGCGCGACGGCCGGGTCGAGGTGTTCCGCTCGGAAGGCTCGGGGCTGATCAGCGGGCTTTCCTGGGCCGAGGGCCTGGTGGAGCTGCCCGACGATGCCGCAAAGATCGAAATCGGCACCCCGGTGACCTACATCCCCTATGCCGCCTTCGGCCTCTGAGCTTTCTCTTGCCGGAAATATCCCGGGGTGAGCGTTGAAAATGCCGGCATTTTCAACGCGAGGGGCAGCGCCCCTTCTGCGCCGCCGCCGGCGGCTAGTCGAAGATGCCGGCAACCCGGCCCAGCAGCATGAAGGCGCGGGCGGTGCGGGTGTTCGAAAGCGCGGCGATCTCGGCATCCGAGGCGGTTTCCTCGAGCGCGACAAAGGTCTTGTCGAAGCGGCGCAGGAAATGATGCGCGGCATCGCGGAAGATCGGGTCCTGCTTCATCCGTCCCGCCGCCAGCGCCAGTGACGAGCGGTCGCGGATGCCGCCCAGCTGGGCGATCTGGCGCCCCCGCTCTCCGGCGGCGAAGCGGCGCCAGATTTCCGGGCGCGCCAGGTCGGGGCGCAGATCGTCCATGTAGATGCCGTCCTGGCTGAGCAGGGTCAGCACGTCCTGCGCCGCCTGGATCAGCTGGGCCGCCTGCCGGTCCTTGAGCGCCTTGCGCAACGCCTGGAACCCGGCCTTGTCCTCGGCGTTCTCGGGGAAGTTCAGGGCGCTGATGAACACCTCGCGATCGAGCGGCGGCGACAGGTCTTCGGCCGGGGTGCCCAGCGCCAGCAGGCCCTGGTCCTCGCCGCCCTGCTGCGCCGCCACCGGGTCGGCCGGCTTGCGGATGGCCCGCTCGGCCTCGCGGGTCGAGGTGAAGGTGGCAAGGGCGTTTTCGGTCTTGCGCTGGGCGGCGGCGATCTCATCGAGCTTGCGCGCCACCGAGGGTTCGCCCGCCGCCCGCCCGGCGACGCCCTGGGCCTGGGCGACATAGGTGCGGCGCATGGCGTCGATCGCCGCCTGCAAGCGGGCGCTTTCCTCGCGCATGATGCGGCTCGAGCGGGCGGCGGTCGCCGCCACCCAGATCATCGCCACCGGCATGAACACCGCCAGCATGGTCATCACGAAGCGCAGCGCGTCGATGTCGCCCAGCGATTCGCCGTCGACGACAAGGAAGAACGCGGCGGCGCCCAAAAGCCAGAGCAGGGACAGCAGCACCGCGATCACCTCGATCCCGGTGACCCGCGCCAGCGCGGGTTTTTCGTAAATGCCCAACGGGGTCGGGCCGCTCTCGCGCTCGTCGCTCATGGGTGCTCCTGCCGGTTCAGCGGTCAGACATAGGCGATGCTCAGCACTTCGTAGCTTTTCTCGCCACCGGGGGTGCGCACCTCGACACTGTCGCCCTCTTCCTTGCCGATCAGGGCGCGGGCGATCGGCGATTTGATGTTGAGCAGCCCGTTTTCGACATTGGCTTCATGTTCGCCGACGATCTGCCAGGTCTTTTCCTCGTCGGTTTCCTCGTCGATCAGTGTCACCGTGGCGCCGAACTTGATGGCGCCGGACAGGGTCTTCGGGTCGATGACCTCGGCCAGCGAAATCACGCCCTCCAGTTCCTTGATCCGCCCTTCGATGAACGACTGTTTCTCGCGGGCCGAGTGATATTCGGCGTTCTCCGACAGGTCGCCATGTTCGCGCGCTTCGGCGATGGCCTTGATGATGGCGGGTCGCTCGACCGTTTTCAGCTGCTTCAATTCTGTTTCCAGTGCCGCCGAGCCGGCACGGGTCATCGGTATTTTTTCCATGGGTCGATCCCGATCCTGGTGCGGTGTATCTGGTGACACCAACCGCGCGTTTTGCTGTTCTTGTCCCGAGAGTGCCCCGAGCGCTCTTTCAAAAGCAAGGGACCAGTCCCTTTGCAAGAGGAAATCCTCGGAATATCCTGCACCAGTGGCGTTTTGCACCATTTTGCCGTCGGGTTCGGATTGACGTTTTGTTCCAAGACGCGGTAGCACTCGCGAAACAAAATTTCCGCCAGCCCCCGGAAGGAAGGAAGCCAAAATGGCCGAGATCGAACGCGAAGCAATGGAATATGACGTCGTCATCGTCGGAGCGGGCCCCGCGGGCCTGTCCGCAGCGATCCGGCTGAAGCAACTGGATGCCGACATCAACGTGGTCGTGCTGGAAAAGGGCTCGGAAGTGGGGGCGCATATCCTCTCCGGCGCGGTGCTCGATCCCTGCGGTCTCGATGCGCTGATCCCCGACTGGAAGGAAAAGGGCGCGCCTCTCAATACGCCGGTCAAGGAAGACAACTTCTACATGCTCGGCGAAGCGGGCGAGGTGCGCATCCCCAACTTCCCGATGCCGCCGCTGATGAACAACCACGGCAACTACATCGTGTCGATGGCCAATGTCTGCCGCTGGATGGCCGAACAGGCCGAGGAACTGGGCGTCGAGATCTTCCCCGGCATGGCCTGTTCGGAACTGGTCTATGGTGACAACGGTGAGGTCAAGGGCGTTGTCGCCGGTGTCTTCGGCCTCGAGGCCGACGGCTCCTACGGCCCCGGCACCGAACCGGGCATGGAGCTGCACGGCAAATACGTCTTCCTGTCTGAGGGCGTGCGCGGCTCGCTGGCCAAGGAGGTGATCGCCAAATACGACCTTCAGGCCGGCAAGGACGTGCAGAAGTTCGGCGTCGGTATGAAGGAAATCTGGGAGATCGACCCGGCCAAGCACAAGGAAGGCACCGTCACCCACACCATGGGCTGGCCGCTGAACGGCAATGCCGGTGGCGGATCGTTCGTGTATCACCTCGAGAACAACCAGGTGTACGTCGGATTCGTGGTGCACCTGAACTACAAGAACCCGCATCTCTTCCCCTATATGGAATTCCAGCGCTTCAAGCATCACCCGATGATCGCCGAGCTGCTCGAAGGCGGTAAACGCGTGGCCTATGGCGCGCGCGCGATCTCGGAAGGCGGCTATCAGTCGATGTGCAAGATGGTGGCCCCCGGCGTGGCGCTGCTGGGCTGTTCGGTCGGCATGGTCAACGTGCCGCGAATCAAGGGCAACCACAACGCCATGCTGTCCGGCAAGGCTGCGGCCGAAGCCGCCTATGCCGCGATCCAGGATGGCCGCGCGGCGGACGAGCTGACCGCCTATGAGGTCGAGGTGCGCAGCGGCGCGATCGGCAAGGACCTGAAGAAGGTGCGCAACGTCAAGCCGATGTGGTCCAAATGGGGCATGCTGCCCTCGCTGGCGCTGGGCGGTCTCGACATGTGGACCAACACGCTGGGCTTCTCGCTGTTCGGCACGCTGAAACACGGCAAGACCGACGCCGAGGCGACCGAACCTGCCGACAAGCACAAGGTGCTCGACTATCCCAAACCCGACGGCAAGCTCAGCTTCGACCGGCTGACCAATGTCAGCTTCGCGATGACCAACCACGAGGAAAGCCAGCCCTGCCACCTGCGTCTGGCCGACGAGTCGCTGCCGATCGCCGTCAACCTGCCGAAATACGCCGAACCGGCGCAACGCTATTGCCCGGCCGGGGTCTATGAGGTGCTTGAAGGCGAGGACGGCCCGCGGTTCCAGATCAACTTCCAGAACTGCGTGCATTGCAAAACCTGCGATATCAAGGACCCCAGCCAGAACATCACCTGGGTCACGCCCCAGGGCGGCGACGGGCCGAACTATCCCAACATGTGAGCCCGCCATAGCATCACCAGACAGGGGCCGCCGATCGCGCGGCCCTTTTGTTTTCCGCGCAACCCGCTTCTGCCATTGCCGTTCACTCCCTGCGGCACTAGGTTCGTGGGGTACAACTGTTAGGGGGAGCCACGCTTGGCCACGTCACTGTTTCGCAACCTGACCTTGTCCCTCCTGCTTGCCGCAGCCGCGCTGCCCGCCGCCGCGGAGAGCCTCGCGGGCAGCTATCTCGCGGCGCGCCAGGCCACCTACGACAGTGATTTCGCCAAGTCGGCGCGCTACTACAGCCACGCGCTGGCCCAGGACCCTTCGAACCCGCAGCTTCTGGAAAGCGCGGTTCTGGCGCAGCTGTCGCTGGGGCGGCTCGACGCGGCGCTTCCGGTGGCGCGCAAGATCGTCGCCGATGGCTTGCAGAGCCAGCTTGCCAATATGGTGGTGGCCGCCGGAATGGTCGATCAGGGCGATTTTCGCGGGCTGGTGCAGGCCATCGAGAGCGGTCAGGGCGTCGGGCCGCTGGTCGACGGGCTGCTGTCGGGCTGGGCCCATATGGGAACAGGCGATATCACGCGCGCGCTCGAGGCCTTTGACGCGGTCGCCGAAGAGCCCGGACTCGGCGGGTTCGCAGCCTATCACCGGGCGCTGGCCCTGGCCTCGGTCGGCGATTACGAAGGCGCCGAGGCGATCTATTCCGACGATGGCAACGGCGCCATCCAGAGCACCCGAAGGGGCATTCTGGCGCTGGTCGAGATCCTGTCCCAGCTGGCGCGCAACGACGAGGCGGCGGCGCTGATCCAGGACGTGTTCCAGGGTGATCTCGATCCCGATCTCGCGGCGCTCAAGGCGCGGCTCGAAGCCGGCGAGAAACTGCCCTTCACCCATATCCGCAGTGCCGCCGACGGCGCCGCGGAAGTGTTCTTTTCGCTGGCCAACGCGCTGCGCAACGAAGCCTCGCCCGACTATGTCCTGCTCTACACGCGGGTGGCCGAATACCTGCGCCCCGACCATTTCGAGGCCCTGTTGCTGTCGGCCGAACTGCTCGAGGATCTCGGGCGGCACGAATTGTCGGTGGAAACCTATCGCAAGGTGTCGGCCGAACACCCGTCCTATCACGCCGCCGAACTGGGCCGCGCCGAAGCGCTGCGCCGCGCCGGCAGGCCCGAGGCCGCGGTCGAGGTGCTGGAACAGCTGGCGCGCCGCCACGGTGATCTGCCGGTGGTGCATTCCGCCCTGGGGGATCTTCATCGCCAGCAGCGCGATTTCGCCGCCGCCGTCGAGGCCTATGACCGGGCCCTGTCACTGTCGCAGCCGCAGGATTCCGGCCGCTGGTTCCTCTATTATGCGCGCGGCATCAGCCACGAAAGGCTCGGCAGCTGGGAACAGTCCGAGGCCGATTTCCGCCACGCGCTCGATCTCAACCCGGAACAGCCGCAGGTGCTGAACTATCTCGGCTATTCGCTGGTCGAAAAACAGGTCAAGCTGGACGAGGCGCTCGAGATGATCGAACGCGCCGTCGCGGCGCGCCCGGATTCGGGCTATATCGTCGACTCGCTGGGCTGGGTTCTCTACCGCCTCGGGCGCTACGGCGAGGCGGTCGCCCACATGGAACGCGCCGCCGAGCTGATGCCGGTCGACCCGGTGGTCAACGACCACCTCGGCGATGTCTACTGGGCCGTGGGGCGCCATCTCGAGGCCAGGTTCCAGTGGCGCCGTGCCCTGTCTTTCGTCGATGCGGACTCGGCGGAAGAGGCCAAGCCCGAGCGTATCCGCCGCAAGCTGGAGGTCGGGCTGGATCAGGTGCTCGAGGAAGCCGGCGAAGCGCCGCTGAAGGTCGCCAATGACGGTTGAGGTCTTCGCCCCGGCCAAGATCAACCTGACCCTGCATGTGACCGGCCAGCGCGACGACGGTTATCACCTGCTGGATTCGCTGGTCGTCTTTGCCGAGATCGGTGACACGGTCGCGGTGGCGCCCGCCGACAAACTGTCGCTCGCGGTCACCGGCCCCGAGGCCGCCGGTCTCGATGCGGGCCCGGGCAATGCCGACAATCTGGTGCTGCGCGCGGCGCGGCTGTTCGACGATCCCCGGGGCGCGCGGATCACCCTGACCAAACGGCTGCCGGTCTCGTCCGGCATCGGCGGCGGATCCAGCGATGCCGCCGCCACCCTGCGGGCGCTGGCGCGGCACTGGCAGGCCCCGCTGCCCGCGCCGGGGCGCTGCCTGTCGCTGGGGGCCGACATCCCGGTCTGCATGGCGCCCGGCGCCCAGCGGATGCAGGGCATCGGCGAGACCCTGAGCCGCATCGACGGCCTGCCCGAGATGGAGATCCTCCTCGTCAATCCGCGGGTGGCGGTCTCGACACCGGGCGTGTTCCGCGCCCTGACGCGAAAAACCAACCCGGCCATGGCGGAATCGCTGCCGCGCTGGGCCGGGCTTGGCGATTTCACCGCCTGGCTGCAGGCGCAGCGCAACGACCTGATGCCGCCGGCCCTGCACCAGCAGCCGGTGATCGGCGAGGTGCTGGCGGCGCTGCGGGCCAGTGGCAGCCTCAATGTCGGCATGTCGGGGTCCGGGGCCACCTGTTTCGGCCTGTTTCCGCCCGACGGGCGCGCGGCCGAGGCGGCGCGCCGGGCGCTGAGCGCCGCCTCGCACGGCCAGTGGTGGTGCGCCGCCGGCCCGGTGCTGGCCTGATCTTTCTCTTGCCGGAAGTATCCCGGGGGTGAATTGGCCGGCCGTCAGCCGGCCAAGCGGGGGCTGGCCCCCGTCCTTCCCGGTCCCCGTCCTTCCCGGACCCGGCCGCGGTGTCAGGTGACCCGCGCCACCACGTAATCCGCCAGGTCGCTCAACATGCTGCGGATCTCGTGCTCGGGCAGGGTCTCGATGGCCAGCTTGGCCTTGGCGGCCCAGGCCAGCGCATCCTGACGTGTCGCTTCCAGCGTGCCGTGCTTGTGCAGCAGGTCCAGCGCATGCTCCAGATCACCGTCATCCTGGCGACCTTTTTCGATGGTCTTGACCCAAAACGCCCGCTCGGCCTCGTCGGCCCTGGCCACCGCCTTGATCACCGGCAGGGTCAGCTTGCGCTCGCGGAAATCATCGCCGACATTCTTGCCGGTCTTGCTGCTGTCGCCCTGGTAATCCAGCAGGTCGTCGACGATCTGGAACGCAATCCCCAGCGCATCGCCATAGTCGAACAGCGCCTGCACATGCGCCGGATCGGCATCGGCAATCACCCCGCCAACCTCGGTGGCGGCTGAAAACAGCGCCGCCGTCTTGCCGCGCACGACCTGAAGATAGATGGCCTCGTCGGTGCGCAGATCCTGCGCCGCGGTCAGCTGCAACACCTCGCCCTCGGCAATGGTGGCCGAGGCATTGGACAGGATCCGCAGCACATCGATCGACCCGGTTTCGGTCATCAGCTGGAAAGAGCGCGAGAACAGGTAATCGCCGACCAGAACCGAGGATTTGTTGTCCCAGAGCAGGTTGGCGGTTGGCCGTCCGCGCCGCTGGGCGCTTTCATCGACCACATCATCATGCAGCAATGTGGCGGTGTGAATGAATTCCACCGTGGCGGCCAGATGCACGTGATAGGGCCCGTCATAGCCGCAGAGCCGCGCCGCGGCCAGGGTCAGCATCGGTCGCAGACGCTTGCCGCCGGCATTGACCAGATGGGCGGTCACCTCGGGGATACGCGGGGCGTGCTTGCTCGCCATGCGCTCCTGAATAAGCGTGTTCACGGCGGCCATTTCGGCGGCCAGAACGTCACTCAACGCTTCATGCGGTTTGGTTGCGGCGTGGTCCAGACCCATCACACTCCTGTCACAGGCCTCGACATTGCCTAGGACCTGCCCTTACATCTTCCCCATGAAAGAACTTCTGCGCAGCAACGATCCGACGATCATCGCCTTTGCCTCCGCCCTTCTTCAGGGGGAGGGTATAGACTGCTTTGAAATGGACGTAAATATGAGCATTCTCGAAGGCTCGATCGGAATCTTTCCGCGTCGCCTGATGGTGCGCTCGGATCAGATCGAAAGCGCGCAGCGGGCGATGCGCGACAATGGCATCGCATGCAGCCCATGACCGGCGGCGCGGCGCTGACGCAGAACGCCTATCTCGGCGGGCGCCTGACCATCCGCCAGCCGGCGCGGGGCTATCGCGCCGGGGTTGACCCGGTGCTGCTGGCGGCCGCGGTGGCGGCGCGCCCGGGCCAGTCGGTTCTCGAGCTGGGCTGTGGCGTCGGCACCGCGATCCTCTGTCTCGGCCACCGGGTGCCGGGTCTTGATCTGGTGGCGGTCGAGCTGCAATCCGACTATGCGGCGCTGGCAGAATGCAACGCCGATCTCAATCGTCAGCCGATGCAGGTCCATTGCGCCGATCTTGCGGCGCTGCCCGCCGATCTGCGCCAGCGGCGCTTTGACCACGTGATCGCCAATCCGCCCTATTTCGACCGCAGCACCTCGACCGCGGCGACAGATGCCGGCCGCGAGATCGCCATGGGCGAGGCGACGCCGCTGGCGACATGGGTATCGGTCGCGTCGCGCCGGCTGGCGCCGGGGGGGCATGCGACCTTCATCCATCGCGCCGAGCGCCTGCCCGAGCTTCTGGCCTGCATGGCGGCGCATCTGGGCGCGATCGAAGTCCTGCCGCTGCAACCCCGGCAGGGGCGCGCGGCCAAGCTGGTCTTGCTGCGGGCCCGCAAGGGCGGGCGGGCGGCGTTCCGCCTGCACGCGCCGGTGACGATGCATGTCGGGGCGCGCCATGAAGGCGACGGCGACAGCTATGGCGACCGGATCAGCGCAGTCCTGCGCCACGGGGCGGCGCTGGAATTCCCCGGATGACGTCCTTTGGCCCGCCGACGGGCGCCGGGTCGCGTCGACGGCCGCAATCCGGTCTGCGGCGCCGGAAACCGCGCCCGGTGACTGGCAAGATTCCGATCAATACCTAAATTGGAACTGTTGCAGCGTGACACACCGGTTTTTTTGTGGTGCACTGCAAGGGTTGAATGTCATTTTGAGAGGAGGACTGCCATGAGCGTGAGCTCGCATCTGCAAGAACTGAAACGGAAACACGAAACCCTCTCGGAACAGGTCGAAGCCGAGCAACGTGCCCCGGGTTCCAGCGATTTCGACATCGTCGAAATGAAGAAACAAAAGCTTAAGCTCAAGGAAGAAATCGAACGACTGTCGGTCTGATCAGGCCTTCATGCTGGCGCGCGCGGCAAGTGTCGCGCCGCCGGTGATCAACAGGGTGGCGGCGGCCAGCATCCAGCTTGGCTCGGCGACGCCGAAGCCCACGAGAACCAGCGTGGACAGCAGCGGGGCGGCATAGGACGCCGTGCCCAAAAGCTGAATGTCGCCCTGTTTCACCCCGATATCCCAGACATAGAAGGCCAGTCCGACCGGGCCCAGCCCCAGCGCCAGGGCCGATCCCCAGCCCAGCGCGCCGGCGGGCCAGACCGTCGGCTCGAGCATCAGGTGCAGCGCCCCCGACAGAAGCGCCGAGGCGATGCAGAACACCGCCACGGTTTCGGTCGGCACCGCGCCAAGCCGTCTGGAGCCGACCGAATAACCCGACCAGGTCAGGGCGCAGGCCAGCGCCAGCAGATAGCCGGGCAGGGCCTCGGTATCAAAGCCGTTGCCGCCGCCCCGGATGATCAGCGCCGCCCCGAGAAAGCCGCAGAGCGCCCCGGCAAGGTGACCCCGGCGCAGCCTCTCGCCGGGCAAGAGCCCCGACAGCAGCACGATCAGCAGCGGCCAGAGATAGGCGATCAGCCCGGCCTCGGCGGCCGGTGCAAGGCGCAGGGCGCTGAAATACAGCGCATGATAGCCGAACAGGCCGCAGGTGCCGAAGGCATAGACCTTCCAGTCGACCCGGCGCAGGCGGGCGAAACCACCGGTGCGGGCGGTCCAGATCAGGCCGATCGTGCCGCCGATAGCGAAGCAGATGGTGTTCAGCAGCAGGGGCGGGGTCGGTGCCGAGCCGACCGTGAACAATGCCAGCAGGGCCCAGAGCAGCACGGCCAGAAAACCGATCGCCGTGGCGCGGGTCCGGGTCATTGGGGAATATCCTCGATCGGGGTGATCTCCAGGTCGTCAGAGATATGCGACGTCTTGGCGATCTCGTCCAGAATCCACTGCCTGAAGGCCACGATCTGGGGCTTGGTCTCGGCCCCCTGCTGGCAGACGAAGCGAAACCGCGCCTGCAATCCGATGGCGCGTCTGAACGGCATCACCAGACGCCCCTCGTGGATGTCCTTGACCACCAGCGCGCGGCGGCCCAGCACCACGCCGGCACCGGCAAGGGCGGCGTCCACCGCGTGGTCGGCGCCGGTGAAACGCGGCCCGTGAGTGGCGTCGATATCGAGCTCCATCATGCGGAACCAGGCGGCCCAGTCGCTGCGCGGTGACAGGAAATCGATGCTCCCGTCATGGATCAGCGTCGCCTCGGCCAGTGATTGCGGGGTCGGGTAGCGGGCTGCCAGCTCGGGGGTCATGACCGGGGCGACCCATTCGCCGACCAGCGGCAGCGACCACAAGCCCGGCTCCTGCTTGTCGATGCCGAAACGGATCGCGACGTCGACCTCGTCGCGCCCGAAATCCAGAGACTTCAGGGTGGCGGTGAACCGCAGGTCGATCTCGGGGTGGGCGCGGGCAAATTCGTAGAAGCGTGGCGCCAGCCACTTGGCGGTGAAGGCCGGGCCGGCGGTGACCACCAGCGTGCTGTCGTCCGCCTGCCTGCGGGCCGCCTGCCATGCGGTATTGAGGGCGCGGAACCCTTCGGTCAGGCCGGGGGCAAGGCCGCGCCCGGCCTCGGTCAGTTCGACCGCGCGGTTGAGGCGGATGAAAAGCGCCGTCCCGAGGTGTTCCTCGAGCGACTTGATCTGGAACGACAGCGCCGCCGGCGTCACGTGCAACTCGTCGGCGGCACGGGAAAAGGACAGGTGTCGGGCGGCGGCCTCGAAGGCGCGCAGCGCAGTCAGCGGAGGCAGTCGGTCAGTCATTTCACTTAAGTAAAACTTAATCGAGTGCTTGAAAAGTCTCGTTTGTAAGAATTTTTCTTATGGATCACATTGGTGCCACATCAGGAAAACTTGTCTCAGGAGACAGCGAAATGATCGAAGCCGCACACAATGCCCGCATGCAGCAAGCCTTTTACCGCGCGCATCTTGCGCGCAGCGAGGCCTTTGTCAGCCTTCTGAGGTGGCTTGTTTCGTGCCTCCATGTTCCGCTGCGCCGCAGGGCACTTACGGAACCGTCCCGCTGCGCCTGAGGTCCGGGCACTTACGGGGCGAAACAGGGTCGTTTCCGCTTTGGAGGCGACCCTGTTTCCGGGGGCGAGCGGCAGCTCTGCACCCCTCGCGAAAGAAAAGGCCGCCCCGAAGGGCGGCCCTTGATGTCGATGGCTGATGGCAATCAGGAGAAGAACTGCGCACCGTTGGCCGAGATCGTCGATCCGTTGACAAAGCCGGCGTCGTCCGAGGCCAGGAAAGCCACGCAGCGGGCGATTTCCTCGGGCTCGCCCAGACGGCCGGCGGGGATGCCGGCGATGATCGACTCGCGCACTTTCTCGGGCACGGCCATGACCATTTCGGTGGCGATATATCCGGGGCAGACCGCGTTGGCGGTGATGCCGGCGCGGGCGCCTTCCTGGGCCAGCGACTTCACGATGCCAAGGTCGCCGGCCTTGGTGGCGGCATAGTTGACCTGAGCGAACTGGCCCTTCTGGCCGTTGACCGACGAGATCACGATGACGCGGCCGAACTTGCGTTCGCGCATGCCCGGCCAGACCGGATGCACGGTGTTGAACACGCCGGTCAGGTTGGTGTCGATCACGTCTTTCCACTGCTCGGGGGTCATCTTGTGGAATGGTGCGTCGCGGGTGATCCCGGCATTGGCGACGACGACGTCGATCGGGCCCAGATCGGCCTCGACCTGGGCGATGCCGGCGGCGCTGCTTTCGTAAT
>NZ_JBFJVE010000081.1:0-12506 GCF_041624275.1 Shimia sp. | reverse complement strand
CGCGCTCGAGGCGCGGATCGCCGGGTTCCTCGGCAAGGACGATTCGATCCTCTTCGCCGCCTGTTTCGACGCCAACGGCGGGCTGTTCGAGCCGCTATTAGGGCCAGAGGATGCGGTAATCTCTGACGCGCTGAACCATGCGTCGATCATTGACGGCATTCGGCTCTGCAAGGCCAAGCGCTACCGCTATGCCAACAGCGACATGGAAGATCTCGAGGCCAAGCTGAAACAGGCCCGCGAGGATGGCGCGCGGTTCATCATGATCGCCACCGACGGGGTCTTCTCCATGGACGGCTATCTGGCGAACCTGCCTGAGATCACCGCACTGGCCGAGAAATATGAGGCGCTGGTGATGGTCGATGATTGCCATTCCACCGGCTTCATGGGGCCAAAAGGTGCAGGCACGCCCGCGCATCACGGGGTTAAGGTCGACATCGTGACCGGCACGTTGGGCAAGGCGCTTGGTGGGGCCATCGGCGGCTATATCGCAGGGCCGCAGCCTGTGATCGACCTGCTGCGCCAGCGCGCGCGGCCCTATCTGTTTTCCAACTCCTTGCCGTCTTCGATCGTGCGCGCCGGCATCCGGGCGCTGGAACTGGTCGAAGACGGCGATGATCTGCGTGCACGCCTTTTCGAGAATACGAAATACTGGCGCGCGGGGCTGGAGAAGTTGGGCTTTGACCTGCTGCCCGGTGAACACCCCATCGTGCCCGTCATGCTGGGCGAGGCGCAGTTGGCGCAGGACATGGCCGCACGGCTTTTTGAAGAGGGGGTCTATGTCTCGGGCTTCTTCTTCCCGGTTGTGCCGCGCGGTCAGGCGCGCATCCGCACGCAGATGAACGCAGCCTTAACGCGCGAGCAATTGGACCGGGCGCTGAAAGCCTTTGAAGTGGCTGGCAAGGCATGTGGGGTGATTGAATGACCACGAATGAAATGAAGGCGCTGTCAAAGCTGCATGCCCGCGAGGGGCTGTGGATGACCCACGCCCCGGTGCCGGAAATCGGCCCGGATGACGTGCTGATCAAGATCAACAAAACCGGCATCTGCGGCACCGATATTCACATCTGGAACTGGGATGACTGGGCCAGCGCCACGGTGCCGGTGCCGATGATCACCGGCCATGAGTTTGCCGGCGAGATCGTCGAGCTGGGCCGGGACGTGACCGGGCTGAAGATCGGCCAGCGCTGTTCGGGCGAGGGCCATCTGATCGAACACGACAGCCGCCAGAGCCGTGCCGGCAAGTTCCACCTCGATCCCGGCACCCGTGGCATCGGAGTCAACGAGCAGGGCGCCTTTGCCGAATATCTGCGCCTGCCGGCCTTCAACGTGGTGCCCTTGCCCGATGACATCCCCGACGAGATCGGCGCCATTCTCGACCCTTTGGGCAACGCGGTGCACACCGCGCTGAGCTTTGATCTTCTGGGTGAAGACGTGCTGATCACCGGCGCCGGGCCGATCGGCATCATGGCGGCGGCGGTGGCGCGCCATGCCGGGGCGCGCAACGTGGTGATCACCGATGTGAACCCGGATCGTCTGAAGCTGGCCGAACATGTCGTGCCCAGCCTGCGCCCCGTGGATGTGACCAAAGAAGACCTGCGCGATGTCATTCACGAACTGGGCATGAGCCAGGGTTTCGACGTCGGCCTCGAGATGTCCGGCGCGCAGGTGGCGCTCGACCAGATGGTCGAGGCGCTGGTGATGGGCGGCAAGATCGCGCTTCTGGGCATTCCGCCCGGCAAATCGCCGGTGGATTGGTCGCGCATCGTCTTCAAGGCCATCACCATCAAGGGGGTCTATGGGCGCGAGATGTTCGAGACCTGGTACAAGATGATCGCCATGCTGCAAAACGGGCTTGATGTCAGCCGGGTCATCACCCATCGCTTCGACGTCGAGGATTTCGAGGCCGGCTTCGCGGCGATGAAATCCGGCGCCTCGGGCAAGGTGGTGCTGAACTGGCGGTGAGGGCATCTTGGGTGGGGCAGGGGCGCTGCCCCTCTTGGCCTGCGGCCAATTCACCCCGGGATACTTGCGGCAAGAGAAAACAGGGCGGCGGATGAGCAAAAGGGCAGCGGCGATCACGGCGGCTGCCCTTTTGAAGTCTCAGTAGGAAAAGTCCCGGAACAGGGTCGACTCCTCGAAGCCGCGAACCAGGCGGACGACGCCCGGGGTACGCTGGGTCTCGTCGGCGACGAATTTGGAAAAAGCCCCGGATACCCGGTGCGCGGTCTGTGTTTGGCGTGTCGTTTGCATGGTGTTTCCTAAACCTGTCACGCCCCCATCGTGAAAGGCTGCGCGGCAAAAGGTGCCGGGACTTGGCGGAAATGCGGCCATTTCGGGGCTTTGGTTAAAGCCGGGTTAATCCTGCGTCTCGGGCAGGAGCGGTTCCCGGCCCCGGGCGCCGAGGGTCCAGACCCGGTCATCCTCGAAGACGGCGGCGGTCAGCGGGCGGCCGTATCCGGCGCCGCTGTCGAGGTTGACCCGGTTGCCCCTGTGCGCGGCCCGTTGCCCCGGCGTGTGGCCGTGCACCACCAGCCAGGGGTGGGGGTCGCGATAGTCCAGAAACTCGCGGCGGATCCAGCACATGTCGTCCTCGGTCTGCCGCTCGAGGGCGACACCGGGGCGAATGCCGGCATGGACGAAGAGCAGCCCCTGCGCCAGGTGATGGCCGGGCAGGCCGGCCATGAAGCGGACATGGGCTTGCGGAATCACCGCGCGGGCGCGGGCGTGGATGTGGAAATAGCGCGTGTCGTCGCCGGTCTCGATCCCGTAGGAGGCCAGCGTGCTGCGGCCGCCGATCCGGTCGCTGAACCAGTCCATGCCGAGCAGGATCTGCGGGTCGGGGCGCGGGTGCTCTTCGAGGAAATAGGAATACATCCGGTCGTGGTTGCCGCGCAGCACGGTCCAGTTGCGCCCCGCCGCGACCCCGGCGCGCAGGCGTTCGATCACCCCGGCGCTGTCCGGCCCGCGATCGACGAGATCGCCGAGAAAGACGATCTGTGCCTCGGGGCCGCCGTCATCGGTGATCCGCTGGATGGCGGCGTCGAGCATGTCGAGATGGCCGTGGATGTCTCCGACGGCGTAGATGGGGGCGGTCACGTCTGCGGTCCTTCGGGCTTCTGGATTTGCGAATGCGCTTGCCGCGACTTGTAAAGAGGCGGTCGGCAATGGGCAAAGCAAATCGCTGCATTGTGAAGGATGTGTAGCGCTACGCTGGAGTCAGGACCCTAGGCGGCGAAGGCGTCGTGGCCGTCGTGAATGCGGTAGCTGTCGGTTCCGATGTCGCCGTTCCAGCGCCAGAGGGCGATCACCCCGTCGGGGCCGGTCTGGCAGGCATGCGGCATATAGGTCGAATGGTGCACCGCATCGCCGGGGCCGAGCAGTTTTCGGCTGTCTCCCGCCGTCCAGAGGGCGCTTCCGGCGATGATGACATAGGTTTCCTCGGCCGCGTGCGAATGCAGGGCATAGCGGCGGTTGGGGCGCTGATAGTAAAGCCCGGCGCGCAGGTGGTCCGAGCGGACCGGGGAATCGGGGCCCATGAGATCGCAAACGGCGTAGATGTCGTCATGCTCGGGGCGCACCATGCGGGCGACCGGGTTGACCCCCCAGGGCAGGGCGCCATGTGCGGCGGCCATCGGCGCGGCGCAGGGATGCGGCGAGGCAAACAGCAGGGCGCGGATGGCCTGGCTATCCTGTTCCGCAAGGCTGCAACGGGCCGTGAAACTGGCGCCTTCGAGAATTTCGGCGGTCTCCGCGGCCTCGGGCCGGTTTTCGGCGGCGAAGGCGGCGGCCATCTCGGCAAGAAAGGAACGAATCGCGGCGCTCATGTCGGCGTCTCCCGGCTGAAACCCTGTTTCCCGCGATTAGAAAAAGAAAAGGCCGCCGCAACTTGCTTTGCGGCGACCCGATCGGTGTCGTTTTTGGCCCCTTTCGGGATCAGTTGACGTCGAACTGCAGCGGCTTGATCTGGCGGAACATACCGGTCTCGGCCAGTTTGGCGCGGGCCTCGGCCGGCACCGCCTCGTCGACGTACAGGAGGGCGATCGCCTCACCGCCGACATCGGCGCGACCGAGGGTGAAGTTGGCGATGTTGACGCCGTTCTCGCCCATGGTCTGGCCCAGGGTGCCGATGATGCCGGGCACGTCCTCGTTGGTGGTGTAGAGCATATGCGCCCCGACCTCGGCGTCGATGTTGATGCCCTTGATCTGGATGAAGCGCGGCTTGCCGTCCGAGAACACGGTGCCGGCGACCGAGCGTTCGCGGTCATCGGTGACCACGGTGACCTTGACATAGCCGTCGAAGGCGCCCGACTTGTCCTGGTTGGTGGTCGAGATCTTGATGCCGCGCTCCTTGGCGACGACCGGGGCCGAGACCATGTTCACGTCGGGGTTCACCCGCTTCATGATGCCGGCGATGACCGCGCAGTTCAGCGCCTCGAGGTTCATGTCGGCGGCGACACCGTCATAAAGGATGTTGATCGCCTTGATCGGCTCGTCGGTCAGCTGGCCGGCAAAGGCGCCAAGGTGGTCGGCAAGCTTGATCCAGGGGCCCATGATCTTGGCTTCTTCGGCGGTCACGGACGGCATGTTGAGGGCGTTCTCCACCGCGCCGGTCAGCAGGTAGTTCGCCATCTGGTCAGCCACCTGCAGGGCGACGTTTTCCTGGGCTTCGGTGGTCGCCGCGCCGAGGTGCGGGGTGCAGACCACGTTGGGCAGGTTGAACAGCACGTTCTCCTTGGCGGGCTCTTCTTTGAACACGTCGAAGGCAGCGCCGGCGACATGGCCGGATTTCAGCAGATCGGCCAGCGCCTCTTCATCGACCAGGCCACCACGGGCACAGTTGATGATGCGCACGCCCTTCTTGGTCTTTTCAAGGTTTTCGCGGCTGAGGATATTGGCCGTGGCCTCGGTGAAGGGCACGTGCAGGGTGATGAAATCGGCGCGCGCCAGCAGATCGTCGAGCTCGACCTTCTCGACGCCCATCTTGTTGGCTTTTTCCGCGCTGAGGAAGGGATCATAGGCGATGACCTTCATCTTCAGGCCGCGGGCGCGGTCGCAGACGATGCCGCCGATATTGCCGGCGCCGATCACGCCGAGGGTCTTGTTGGTCAGCTCGACGCCCATGAATTTCGACTTTTCCCATTTGCCGGCATGGGTCGAGGCGCTGGCTTCGGGGATCTGGCGCGCCACGGCGAACATCATCGCGATGGCATGTTCGGCGGTGGTGATCATGTTGCCGAAGGGCGTGTTCATCACGATCACGCCCTTTTTCGAGGCCGCTTCCTTGTCGACGTTGTCGGTGCCGATGCCGGCGCGGCCGATGACCTTCAGATTGTCGGCCTTTTCCAGCAGCTTGGCGGTGGCCTTGGTGGCCGAGCGGATGGCGAGACCGTCATATTGGCCGATCACCTCGGCCAGCTTGTCCTTGTCCTTGCCGAGGTCGGGCATGAAGTCGACCTCGATGCCGCGATCACGGAAGATCTGGACGGCGGTTTCGCTGAGCTTGTCGGATACGAGTACTTTGGGAGCCATGGGTTTGGTCCTTTTGGAATGTCGGGTGTGGTGCGTGAGATCACGCACCCTACGGGGATGGGGTAGGGTGCGTCCTTGGACGCACCGAACGTTATGCTTGTGCGGCGATCTCGGCCTCGAAGGCCCATGCCAGCCAGGGCAGCATGGCCTCGATATCCGAGGTCTCGACCGTGCCGCCGCACCAGATCCGCAGACCGGCGGGCGCATCGCGATAGGCGCCGATGTCCAGCGCGATATTCTCGGCTTCCAGACGTTTGGCCACGGCCTTGGCAAAGGCGGCGCCGTCCTGGATCCGGTCATCGGTGAACTTGAGGCAGACCGAGGTGTTCGAGCGGGTCGCATCGTCTTCGGCGAGATTGGCGATCCAGCCGTTGTCGGCGCAGAAGTTGAACACCGCCTGCGCATTGGCGTCGGCGCGACCGATCAGCCCCTTGAGGCCACCGACCGAGCGGGCCCAGTCCAGCGCGAAAAGGTAATCCTCGACCGCCAGCATCGACGGGGTGTTGATGGTGGCGCCGGTAAAGATGCCCTCGATCAGCTTGCCGCCCTTGGTCAGGCGGAAGATCTTCGGCAGCGGCCAGGCCGGGGTGTAGCTTTCCAGACGTTCGACCGCGCGCGGGCTGAGGATCAGCATGCCATGCGCCGCTTCGCCGCCCAGAACCTTCTGCCAGGAGAAGGTGGTCACATCCAGCTTGTCCCAGGGCAGGTCCATGGCGAAGGCCGCCGAGGTGGCGTCGCAGATGGTCAGCCCGCTGCGGTCATCGGCGATCCAGTCGCCATTGGGCACCCGCACGCCGGCGGTGGTGCCGTTCCAGGTAAAGACCACGTCGTTGTTGAAATCGACCGAGGCCAGGTCGACGATCTGGCCGTAGTCGGCGGTTTTCACCTCGGCCTCGATCTTCAGCTGTTTCACCACATCGGTGACCCAGCCCGAACCAAAGCTTTCCCAGGCCAGCATCTCGACCTTGCGCTCGCCCAGAAGCGACCACAGGGCCATTTCGACGGCGCCGGTGTCCGAGGCGGGCACGATGCCGATCTTGTAATCTGCGGGGATGCCCAGAACTTCGCGCGTGCCTTCGATCGCGGCCTTCAGCTTGTCCTTGCCGATGGCGGCACGGTGCGAGCGGCCAAGCGCGGCGTCGGCGAGTTTGGTGACATCGAATGTGGGGGGTTTGGCGCAGGGGCCAGAGGAGAAACGCGGGTTGGCCGGCCGCGCTGCCGGTTGCTGAGTAGCCATTGATGCTATCCTTACAGATAAGTGCCTCTCGTTGGGGAGAGGTGTCCCACGGCCGGACATAGAGGGGTGTTTGAGGTTTCACAATAGGGAAAATGCGTCTATAGCGCCGTTTGAAATACCAAATGCGACCTCGCACGACCACTATCGGAAACTTCCCATGTTCTATGTCACCCTTCTCACGTCGCCTGCCAAACCCTCTCTGGACGCTGCGCTGGTCGACTCGCTGCGCAATGCCTGGGGTGGCGGTGACGCCCTTTGGCTGGCACCGGACGAGGCCGCGGAGTTTGCGATCGAAGTGAAACCCGACAACCAATGGCAGGTCTGGGAAGATCTGCAAAAGCTGGGCGTCGATCTTGTCATTCAGCCCGCCGAAGGCCGTCGCAAGAAGATGCTTCTGGCCGATATGGATTCGACCATGATCCAGCAGGAATGCATCGACGAGCTGGCCGACGAGGCCGGGGTCGGCGAGCGCGTCAAGGACATCACCGCCCGCGCCATGAACGGCGAACTGGATTTCGAGGGCGCGCTGACCGAACGGGTGGGTCTGCTCAAGGGGCTTGATGAATCGGTGATCGACAAGGTGCTGCGCGACCGCATCACCCTGATGCCGGGCGGGCCGGCGCTTCTGGCCACCATGAAGGCCGATGGCGCCTATGCCGCGCTGGTGTCGGGCGGCTTCACCGCCTTTACCGCCAAGGTGGCGGGCGAGCTGGGCTTTGACGAAAACCGCGCCAACAGGCTGCTGACCGAAGCCGGCAAGCTGAACGGCGACGTCGGCCGCCCGATTCTGGGCCGCGAGGCCAAGGTGCAGGCGCTGAAGGAAATCACCGAGCGGCTCGGCCTGACGCATGACCAGGTGATGGCCGTCGGTGATGGCGCCAACGATCTGGGCATGCTGCAACTGGCCGGGGCCGGGGTGGCGCTGCATGCCAAACCCTCGGTGGCGGCCCAATGCGAGATTCGCATCAACTTCGGCGATCTGACAGCGCTGCTCTATGTGCAGGGCTATGCCAGGTCCGACTTTGCCTGAATCCCGCTAGGGTCCAGACTCTTCTTGCCATCTATTTAACGTTCTGGTTAAATAGATGGCATGACCCAACTCAGCACAGCTTTTGCGGCACTGGCCGATGACACGCGGCTGCGCATCGTCGAGCGCCTGATGGCGGACGGCGAATTGCCCGCCGGCGCGCTGGTGGAACATGCCGCGATCAGCGGCCCGGCGATCTCGCGTCACCTCAGGGTGCTGCGCGAGGCGGGGCTGATCTCGCAGCGGGCCGAGGGCAACAAACGCTATTACGCGGTGCGGCCGCAATCCATTCAGGCCATCGCCCGCTGGACACTGGACCACCGCGCCTTCTGGCAGGCCGGGCTGGACCGGCTCGACACGTTTCTGGCGGAGGACGCACAATGACGGATCTGAGACTGGAAAGGGAATTCGCGGTATCGCCCGAACGGCTGTTTGCGGCGGTGACTTCGCGGGCCGATCTGCTGCGCTGGTGGGGCCCCGAAGGCATGGACGTGCCCGAAGAAACCCTCGATTTCACCACCACCGGCCCGTGGTTCTCGGTCATGCGCAACGGCGACGGCCAGCGCTATAAAGTGTCGGGCGAGGTCACCCATGTGACACCGCCGAAATCGGTGGGCTTCACATGGGCCTGGCACGATGACACCGACAGGCGCGGCGCCGAAAGCCATGTCACATTCACCATCGAGGAAACCCCGCGCGGCGCGCGGCTGGTGATCGACCACCGCGCATTGGGCGATGACGAGATCAGCGCCAACCACGAAACCGGCTGGACGTCGTCGCTGAACAAGCTCGGCGCCCTGCTCGGCCCATAAATCAATGCAACAGGAGGAAGAACCATGCCGAAATTCATGTATATCTACCACGGAGGCGGACGCCCCGAGACCCCGGAAGAGGGCGAAAAGGTCATGGCGGCCTGGATGGCCTGGATGCAGGGCATGGGCGAGGCGGTGATCGACGGCGGCAACCCCGCCGGCATGTCGAAAACCGTCTCGGTCGACGGCGTTGCCGACAACGGCGGCGCCAACCCGGTCTCGGGCTATACGCTGGTCAACGCGCCCGACATCGACGCCGCCTGCGAGATGGCCAAGGGCTGCCCGATCCTCGAGGGTGGCGCGGGCACGATCGAGGTTGCCGAAGCAATGGAGATGTGACCGCGAGAGCGGCTAGACAAACCCCTCGGCCGGTTTCATTACCCCGGTGACCTCTCCGGCGCGGTTCAGGATCGGCGCGTTGACGTATTTGCGCGCCTCGGGATGGGCCGCGTCCAGCACCCCCAGCCGGATCAGAATCGCGGCGATGGCGCATTCCGCACCGCGCGCGGTGCCATCGGCGATCTTCAGCGCCACGCCCATCTTCAGCGCCGGGATGATGGCCACGAAATACCCCTCGGCGCCGGTCTTCACCGCGACCTTGTGGTCCATGGCCCGCATCAGGTTGGTGCAGGCGCGCCCTTCGCCGGCCACCAGTTCGGGCCAGGCCGCCATGGCACGGTGCAGCCGCGCGGCGGCGCTCTGGCGGCGGTCGCCCTCGGGGTCGGCGGCGGCGAAAAACGCCATCGCCCGCGCCATCCCCAGCACCGAACAGGCGAAATTCGGCGCCGAACAGCCGTCGATGCCATAGCCGGCGCTGTCCTCCTGCGTGACCTCCTCGAAGGCCGCCTTCACCGCCTTCTGCACCGGGTGGTCGATGGCGACGTAACGCGCATCGCCGCCGAGATGACGGTTCAGCGTCAGAAAGCCCGAATGCTTGCCAGAACAGTTGTTGTGATGCCGGCAGGGCGCCTGATTGGCGCGGATCAGCGCGTTGCGCGCCGGGATGTCGTCGGGCTCCTGCGGGCCGCAGCAGAAATCATCGTCGCTCAGCCCCAGATCGGCAAGCCACTGCTTGACCCGGACCGAATGGATCTCGGCGCCGTTATGCGAGGCGCAGGCCAGCGCCAGCTGCGCATCGCTCAGCCCGGCGGCATCCGCCGCCCCGCTTTCGATCAGCGGCAGCGCCTGCAGCATCTTCGCCGAGCTGCGCGGCAGCACGATGGCCTCGGGGTCGCCCCAGGCCTCGACGATCTGCCCGGTTGCATCGCAGATCACCGCATGCCCGTTATGCACGCTTTCCAGAAACGGACCGCGCCAGATTTCAACCATTGGAACGGGGCTTGCCATCCTGGACCTCTCGAGTTTGGGCAAAAACGTGCCAACGGGTCTTTTCCCGGTCGGCCAAATCAGGCTAATGTGTTTGCATCGAGAATAAAATGTTCGGATCGAAAAAAGGCGACAACGCCAGGGATCCGGACGGCAGAGGCAAAAGCACAGCTTGGAGGCTGGTGATATGGGATCACTCGGGACGAGTCGGTATGCGATTGGCGCCATTGGCGGCGCGGTCATGGCGCTCTGGGCGCAGGGCGCCAGCGCCCAGGAACAGGCCTCGAGCCCCTGTTCGAACCAGATCACCGACTGGAGCGTCTGCGTCGCTGAATCGCCCAAGGAATGCTGGGCCGTCAGCACCGCCAAGGAAAGCGTCAACACCAAGGAAGGCCGCGTGGTCGCGGTGCGCCGCAGCGACATTCTGCTGATGGTGTTCCACCGCCCCGAGGTCGGGGTCAAGGGACAGGTCGGTTTCACCGGCGGCTATCCCTTTGCCAGCGGCTCGACGGTGACGCTCGACATCGACGGCACCAGCTTCGAGCTGTTCACCGAGGGCGAATGGGCCTGGCCGGCCTCGACCGCCGAGGACGCCAAGATCGTCACCGCGATGAAACGCGGATCGAAAGCGGTGCTGAGCGCGGAATCGACCCGCAAGACCAAGACCGAGGACACCTTCTCGCTGCTCGGCTTCACCGCCGCGGTGGAAGACGCCGAGAAACGCTGCCAGTGACCTGACACGCCGCCCCTCGGGGCGGACCGCCGCGACTCCTGCCAGAGTCTCAATCGCAACTTCGTCACACTGCCACATCGGGGGAAACTGACCGGCCAGTCCGGTCAGGGCCCTGTTGTGGAGTCCGCTGATGACAACGCCCGCTACAACCGAAACCACCCGTCACGACCAAGGCCAAGGGGGGTTCATCCCCTGCTTTCTGGCCGGTACGCTGATCGCGACCAAACGCGGCGAGATCGCCGTGGAAGATCTGCGGCCGGGCGACATGGTGGTGGTCCGCGATGGCGGCTTCGTGCCACTGCGCTGGATCGGATCGGTCCGTGTCGATGCACGCGGGCACGGGATGGCAGACAATGCGCCGGTGCGCATTCCGCGCGGCGCGATGGGCCGCAACATGCCCGCCCGAGACCTCTATGTCTCACCCAATCAGCGGATCTGGATGGCCGACGCCGCCTTCGAAATGCATTTCGCCGAGCGCGAAGTGCTGATCCCGGCCCGGCATCTGGTCGGCTGGAAGGGCATCCGCCAGGTCTCTTACGTGCCCGAACCCGAATATTTCCACCTGCTGCTGGACAGCCACCAGATCATCCTTTCCGACGGCATGCTGACCGAAAGCTTCCATCCCGGCGAGGCGAGGCTCGACCAGTTCGACACCGAGGCACGCGACGAACTGTTCCGCATGTTCCCCGACCTGATGGCGCTGGCCGGCCAAGGCGCCACCGCGCGTCGCTGCCTGAAAGGCGATGAAGTGCCGGTGGCCCTGAGCCTGAAAACCGTGGCCTGAACCGCGCGGCCACAGCCGGGCCTATTTGCTTTCGCGGCAAGATGCTATAAAGCACCCGCTTGATTTCCTTTCCGGGACCCCGAGACCATGACCGCCAGCGCCCCCGTCACGCAGGACGTGAAAACCATTCCCCGCAGGCTGCCCGAAGGCGGCAAGCAGAACCTTGTCGGCCTGACCCGCGAGGCGATGCGGGCGCTGCTGATCGAAAACGGCACGCCCGAGAAACAGGCCAAGATGCGGGTCAACCAGATCTGGCAGTGGATCTACCAGTGGGGGGTGCGCGATTTTCACCAGATGACCAACCTCGCCAAGGCCTATCGCGCCGAGCTGGACGCCAAGTTCAGCATCGAGATCCCCGAGGTCGTCACCCGGCAGCTGAGCGAGGACGGCACCCGCAAATATCTGGTGCGCATCGCCGGCGGCCACGAGGTCGAGGTGGTCTATATCCCCGAAGAGGGGCGCGGCACGCTCTGCATCTCGTCGCAGGTGGGCTGCACCCTGACCTGCTCCTTCTGCCACACCGGCACCCAGAAGCTGGTGCGCAACCTCACCGCCGCCGAGATCATCGGCCAGGTGATGATGGCGCGCGACGATCTTGGCGAATGGCCCGAACGCGGCGCACCCAAGGACGAAACCCGGCTGCTCAGCAACATCGTGCTGATGGGCATGGGCGAGCCGCTGTACAATTTCGACAACGTGCGCGACGCGATGAAGATCGCCATGGACCCCGAGGGCATCCAGCTCTCGCGCCGGCGCATCACCCTGTCGACCTCGGGCGTGGTGCCCGAGATTGCCCGCACCGCCGAGGAGATCGGCTGCCAGCTGGCGATTTCCTTCCACGCCACCACCGACGAGGTGCGCGACGTGCTGGTGCCGATCAACAAGCGCTGGAACATGGAAACGCTGCTCGAGGCGCTGGCCAGCTACCCCAAGGTGTCGAACTCCGAGCGCATCACCTTCGAATACGTGATGCTGCAGGGCGTGAATGACAGTGACGAGGACGCCCATCGCCTGGTCAAGCTGATCAAGGATCACGGCATTCCCGCCAAGATAAACCT
>NZ_JBFJVE010000080.1:0-12519 GCF_041624275.1 Shimia sp. | reverse complement strand
GCCGCAGGGCACGATGCCGGTGAAATGCTCGAGGTCGGGTTCGACATTGATCGAGATGCCGTGGAAGCTGACCCATTTGCGCAGGCGGATGCCGATGGCGGCGATCTTGTCCTCGGGTTTCTGCCCGGTCGCGGTCAGCGGTTTGTCATCGCGCGTCACCCAGACGCCGACCCGGCCCTCGCGAATCTCGCCGGTCAGGTTGAACTCGGCCAGGGTGGCGATCACCCATTGTTCGAGCTGGTGGACGAACCTGCGCACGTCATGGCCGCGCTGGCCGACGTTCAGCATGACATAGGCCACGCGCTGCCCCGGCCCGTGATAGGTATATTGTCCGCCGCGCTTGCTGGGATAGACCGGGAAACGGTCGGGATCGGTGAGGTCTTCGATCTTGGCGCTGGTGCCGGCGGTGTAAAGCGGCGGGTGTTCCACCAGCCAGATGCATTCCCCGGCCGCGCCCTTGGCGATGGCTTCGGCGCGGGCCTCCATGAAACCCACGGCCTCGTCGTAATCCAGGTACCCGTCGTGAACGATCCATTCGACCATGATATGCCCATCAGCTTGCTGTTTCTCCGAGGTAGGCGCGGGCGGGGGGCCATGTCCAGCCCTGCGGCCGGTATTTGTTGCCCGAAGGCGCAAAACCACCCAGCCGGACCGGCGGCGCAGGCGGTGGGGAAATTCGTCGACAGGGTGCGTTTTCCCGCTTGGCATCATGCGGGCGAGTCGCTATAGACCGCCTCACCAAGCTACAGGCGTGCGGCCGTGGCGGAATTGGTAGACGCGCAGCGTTGAGGTCGCTGTGGGGTAACTCCCGTGGAAGTTCGAGTCTTCTCGGCCGCACCATTCTCCCGAAAAAACAGATCCTGACGTCGTCAGCCTGCCAGCATCCGCAGGCCCTGGGTCACGTCCGAACGCACCGCAAGCCGCAGGCCGGGTTCGTCGCCGGCCTTGAGGGCGGCGATCATCAGCCGGTGGAAATGCGGCGGCTCGCTCTTGCGGAACCGGCCGTAAAGCGCGCGCATGGTCGGGCCGAGCTGCAACCAGACGGTTTCGGCCATGGCCAGCATCGCCGGCGCCTGGGCGCGCAGGTAGAGGGTGCGGTGAAATTCGAGGTTGCTGCGGATATAGGCCACCGCGTCGCGCGATTCGACCGCCTGGGTGACATTGCCGTTGATCGCCTGCAGCCGGTCGATCAGCGCCATGTGGGCGCGGGGCAGGGCGCGGCTGGCCAGCTCGACCTCGAGCAGGGCGCGCAGGGCTGCCAGTTCTTCGATCCGGTCGCCGGTCAGCTCGGGGGTCGAGACCCGGCCCGACGAGGACAGGAACAGCGCCCCCTCGGCGACCAGCCGCCGCACCGCTTCGCGGGCCGGGGTCATCGAAACCTCGAATTCCTTGCCGATGCCGCGCAGTGTCATCGCCTGACCCGGCGCCACCTCGCCATGCATGATTCGGCTGCGCAATTGCCTGTAGACCCGGTCATGGGCCGAGCTGGCATGGTCGGAAGGGCGGTGTTGTGTGAGCATGCCTATTTGTGATCACAGGCGGGGGCGAGGTCAATCGCCAAAGCGGTAGCGATGCAGGTTTTCGCCATGCATCCGCAGCCAGTCGCGTTGCAACCGGTAGGGGCCGTGCAGGGATTCGAGGCAGGCCCAGAAGGCGGGGGAGTGATTCATCTCGGCGAGATGGGCGACCTCGTGGGCGGCGACATATTCGAGCACCGATGCCGGTGCCATGACCAGCCGCCAGGAATACATGAGCGCCCCGGCCGAAGAGCAGGACCCCCAGCGCGAACGGGTGTCGCGCAGGGTGATCCGGGCATAGCCCCGCCCGAGCCGGGCGGCATAGCGGTCAGAGGCGGCGGTCAGCCGCTCGCGGGCGATCTCTTTGAGAAACCCCTGCACCCGGGCCGGCACCCGGTCGGGGGCGCCGGGCACGGCAAGGGTGCCGCCGCAAACGCTGACGCTGCGCCCCGTGCCGGGACCGATCCGCAGCGGGCGCCCCTCGACCATGATCTCGGCGTCCAGCCCGACGCGTACCGGCGCCGGGCGCCGTTCGAGCTGCCCGCGCAGCCAGGCTTCCTTTTCATGCAGGAAGGCCAGCCCCTCGCCTTCGGGCAGGCCGCGCGGCAGGGTCAGCGTGACCCGCCCGTCCAGCCGCGAGACGCGCAGCGACAGGCGGCGTGCCCTTGCGGATTGGCGGAAAACCACCGGAATCGGCGGGGCGCCGGGAAGGATATGTTGCGTCATGCGCGCTCCTGACGGTGATGAGGTGTGATACCCTTTGACACGCAGCATCTCTTATGGCAGTTGGCCCGAACCGTCGACAAGACTCATGAGAATTTGAAGGGGATTTCGAATGCCCAAGGAAGAATGGGGCGTCAAGCGCATGTGCCCGACCACTGGCAAACGCTTCTACGACCTGAACAGGAACCCGATCGTCAGCCCCTATACCGGCGAGACGGTCGAGGTGGAAAACGGCAAGAGCCGGATGATCGCCGCCGATGCGGAAGACGCCGCAACGCTGAAGGCCAAGGCCGCTTCTGCGGATGATGGCGATGATCTGCTGGATGATGAAGACGCGGTCGATATCGACCTCGATGACGACGTTCTGGACGACGACGAAGACGACGAGGTCTCGCTGGACGACATCGCGGATGTGGCTTCGGACGACGACGACAACTGACCCAAAAAAATTCTCGCCGGGGCTGGATTTTTCGCTTGATCCCGCCCCGGCAAGCGCCTAAATAGCGCGAACAAGCCGAAAGGCTAATTGGTGTGGGGCCTTAGCTCAGCTGGGAGAGCGCTACAATGGCATTGTAGAGGTCAGGAGTTCGATCCTCCTAGGCTCCACCAAACTTCCTCCCGACCCGAGAGACAGACGCGACAGACCTTCTGTCGACATGCCGGAACGCGGCGCTTTGCCCGTCGGCCGGAAGTGCTGTAAACAGGGCCTCTCTCTGGCAGGAAATGCGACCATGACCGATCACCGTTCCGAACTGCTGATGCCCGCCGGCAATCTGCGCAAGCTGAAGATGGCAGTGCTTTATGGTGCCGATGCGGTCTATCTGGGCACGCCCGACCTGTCTTTGCGCACCAAGTCCGAGTTTTCGCTGGAAGAGGTGATCGAGGGGGTCGAGTTCTGCCACGCCCATGGGCGGCGGGCTTACCTGACGCTGAACCTGTTCTCGCACAACAAGGATATTCCCAAGCTGGATGAATACCTTGAGACGGTGCGCCGGGTGAAGCCGGACGGGCTGATCATCTCGGATCCGGGCGTGTTCCAGTTCGTGCGAGAACGGGCGCCGGAGATTCCGCTGCATGTCTCGACCCAGGCCAATATCGCCTCTTGGCTGACGGTGAAGTTCTGGCAAGGTCAGGGCGCCGACCTGGTGGTGCTGGCGCGCGAGGTGTCCTTCCCCGAACTGGAAGAGATTCGCGCCGAATGCCCGGAGGTGAAGCTCGAGGCTTTCGTGCATGGCGCCATGTGCATGACCTATTCCGGGCGCTGCCTCTTGTCGAACTTCATGGCCGAGCGCGGCGCCAACCAGGGCAACTGCGCCAATTCCTGCCGCTGGAACTACAAGTTTCACCTGCGGCTCAAGGACGGCACGGTGCAGGAACTGATCGTCGATGACGACAATGCACATATGTTCGAGTTCCTGCTGGAAGAGGGCGTGCGCCCCGGCGAGTTCCTGCCCATTCAGGAGGACGAGCGCGGCAGCTATATCCTGAACTCCAAGGATCTTTGCCTGATGCCCAAGCTCGATGATTACCTGCGCATTGGTGTCGACAGTCTCAAGGTCGAAGGGCGCGGCAAGTCCGAGTATTACGCCGCCATCGTCGCGCGCGCCTATCGCATGGCGATTGACGACTATTACGCCGATCCGGAAAACTGGGATGCCGCTGACTACATGGGCGAGCTGGAGACCGTGGGCAACCGTGGCTATACGCTGGCCTTCCACAAGGGGCGGCTGACCAACCTGGCGCATGGCTATGAGCAGACTCAGGCGATTGCCCATTGGGAATATGCCGGTTTCGTCACCGAGGTGAAGGATGACGCCTTTTTCGTCGAGGTGAAGAACAAGCTGGAGCCCGGAGACGTGATCGAGATCGTCTCGCCGGTGGCGCGCAACACGATTCTGCTGCGCGGCTATGACTATGAGATCGCTGCGACGGGCGAGCGCAAAGAGGTGATCCATGGCTCGACCAAAACGGTGATTCGGCTGCCGTTTTCGCTGTTCGAGCACGAGGACATCGACGATCTGCGCAGCAACTTTCCGCCCTTCACGGTGCTGCGCAAGGAACGCGCCCTGACCGAGGAGCAGTGGAAGCGCCTGCAACTGGACAAGACCGCGCTGGCGATGGAAGTGAAGGACACGGCGAACGAGACCGCCTATCGCCGCCGCCGCGACGCGCTGGTCGAGGCGATCGAGGCCGATACCAATACCCGCCGTTTCAAGACCAACCGCGTCGGCACCCAAGGCTGTTGTGGCAAAGGCTGCAATGGCTGCCTGATCTTCTGGCAGGACGACATCTATGCCAAGGCGCGCGAGATCCTGTTGCAGAGAAAACAGGGCGCGATGCTGAGTCGCGCGGAAGCCGCCGAATTCAAGCTGCCCGCTGCCCAATAGGGCCCGCCCCGCTATTGTCCTGCGCCCCCCGCCGGGGCGGCCGGCCGCGCCCTGCCGTCTCCGGGTGCTGCGCGCGCGCCAAAATTCCTAGTATTCCCCGGCCATTGCCGGTTAAGATGGCCCCCAGTTCCAGAATACGTTCGCAGAGGCCGAATTGCTGCTGTATTGATGGCACAGAGATTTGAATTTGCGTGTTTTTGCCGCTGTTTTCCGGGGGAAGCGATGCCTTCTGACAGTTCCAGTTTCCTGACCTACGCCGAACGGAGGTTTCGCCTCAGCGGCAAGGCCCTGATCGAGAATGGCCATCCCTATTTCGTGCCCACCGACACGCTCGAAGAGGCCTCGGCCCAATGGCCCGAGGGCTATCTCAGCATGTCGCATTACGACTATCTCGGGCTGATGCATGACCCGCAGACCACCGAAGCGGCCAAACAGGCGATCGACCGCCATGGCACCGGCGTCGGCGGCTCGCGTCTTGTCGGCGGCGAGCGCAGCGCCCACCGCGCATTTGAAAACGCCATGGCCGAGTTTCTCGGGGTCGGCGGGGTACTGACCATCATCTCGGGCTATCTGACCAATTTTTCGCTGATCGGCCATGTGCTGGGCAGCAAGGATCTGGTGATCGCCGACGAGCTGTCGCACAATTCGATCATCATGGGCTGCAAGTCGGGGCGTTTCGACTTCAGGACCTATCCGCACAACGACCTGGCCGAGCTTGACCGCTTTCTCGATGCCCATCGCGGCGACTATGCGCGGGTGCTGATTGCCACCGACGGGCTGTTTTCCATGGATGGCGATCTGACCGACCTGCCGCGCCTGCTGGACATCAAGGAAAAGCACGACGCCTGGCTGCTGCTCGACGAAGCCCATTCCTACGGCGTTCTGGGGCAGACCGGGCGCGGGCTGTGCGAACATTTCGACGTCGATCCCAAGCGGGTCGAACTGACCGTGGGCACGCTCTCGAAAAGCTTTGCTTCCTCCGGCGGTTTCATCGCCGCCGAGGCCGAGGTGATCGAATGGCTGCGCTTCACCCTGCCGGGTTTCGTGTTCTCGGTCGGGCTGCCTCCGGCCACCATCGCCAGCGCCCATGCCGCGCTGGACAAGCTCTGCGAGGAACCCTGGCGGGTGACCCGGCTGCGCGGCAATTCGCAGTATTTCGTCAAGGCGGCCCAGGCTGCCGGGCTCAACACCGGCGACGCGGTGGGAGAGGCGGTGGTGCCGATCCTGTTCGAGACCCCGGCCGAATGCATCTTCGTTGCCGAGGCGCTGATGGAATCCGGCATCTACGCGCCGCCGGTCGTGCATGTCGACATTCCCAAGGATGCGCCGCGCATCCGTTTCTTCATTTCGGCATCACACAGCACGGCCGATCTGGACCGGGTGATCCGGCGGGTGTCCGAGGCGCTGGCGCTCTGTCGCCGGGACGAAGACAGGATCAGCGCGGAATAGGGGGTTCCGGCCGGTGTGGGGTGTGAAACGGTTGCTGGCAGTTCTGCTGTCGATCTGCCTTTTGGCGATGCCCGCCGGCGGCCAGGCGGGCCCCGGTCTGGCGCTGTCCGAAACCAGGGTCAGCAAGGCGCTGCCGCTGGCACGCCCTGACTGGCCGCGCCCCGATGATCCGCATATGGTGTTCTTTCTCCAGCGGTCGATGAACCGCAACACGGTGGTCTATGCCGCGCGCTATGATGCCGAGGGCCGGCTGGCGCGGCGCCCGGTCGCCGCCTATTGGCGGCGCTACGAGGAACAGAACCAGGCCAAGCCGCTGAAACTGGTCGAACGGATGTTCGCCTATGGCGTGAAGACAAGGGCCGTGAACGGCGGCGAACGCTGGCAGGTGACCTTTGCGCCGCTGTCGGCGCTGACCGTCGAAATGCGCCAAACGGGCCCCTTTCAATCGGCGCTGTGGGCGCGTATCAACAATCGCGACTATAAACTGATTTACGGTTTTCTGGACCTTGACGGCGGCGGGCTTGTTCCCCGAGTAGTACAGTTGCGTCTGTATACCTATGATCCGGTTTCAGAAAACCATGTGACACATTTGATATCCGTTTCCGGTGGGGACATCCAAGAATGACCAAAAACACGACCAAGACCATCCGCACCGTGATCGTCGGCGTCGGCAATTGCGCCAGTTCGCTGATCCAGGGCGTGTCCTATTGCCGGGCCCTCGGCGATCGGGCCGTCGGCGTGAGCTTTCCCGAGCTGGGCGGATATACCCCGGCCGATGTCGAGATCGTCGCCGGTTTCGACGTCGATGCACGCAAGGTCGGCAAGACCCTGGGCGATGCCGCTTTCGCCGCCCCCAACTGCACCGAGCGGTTCCACACCGATCTTGGCGAACAGACCGGGCTGGTGCATCGCGGGCCCGACCTCGACGGGGTTTCGGCCCATATGCTGTCGAAACCCGAGGATCGCAGTTTCCGCCTGTCGGACGCGCCGGCGCTGAGCCGGGAAGAGATCGTCGCCCTGCTGCGCGACTGCGGTGCCGAGGTGATGATCCTCTTCCTGCCGGTGGGCTCGCAGAAGGCGGTCGAGTTCTATGCCCAATGCGCGCTCGACGCGGGGGTGGCGCTGGTCAATGGCATTCCGGTCTTCATTGCCTCGAACCCGGTCTGGGCGGCGAAGTTCCAAGCCGCCGGCCTGCCCTGCATCGGCGATGACTTCAAGGCCCAGTTCGGCGCCACCATCGTGCACCGGACCCTGGCCAACCTGGCCGATATGCGCGGCGTCGAGATCGACCGCACCTATCAGCTGAACGTCGGCGGCAATACCGATTTTCTCAACATGTCCGAACAGGACCGGCTGCTGCTGAAGCGCGAATCCAAGACCGAGGCGGTGCAATCGGCGATGGAACAGCGGCTGGACGACAAGGACATCCGCATCGGACCGTCGGACTACGTGCCATGGCTGGGCGATCGCAAGGTCGCCTATGTGCGGCTCGAGGGGCGCCTGTTCGGCGGCGCGCGCACCCATATCGAGGTGCGGCTGGATGTCGAGGACAGCCCCAATGCCGCCGCCGAGGCGATGACCGCGATCCGCTGTGCCCGGATCGCCCGCGACCGCGGCCTTGGCGGGCCGGTCAATGCCGCCTGTGCCTTCCTGTTCAAGCACCCGCCGGAACAGGTCGAGGACACCGATGCCCACGATCTCCTGCTCGAGTTCGCCAACGGGCAGTGACGGCGATGAGGGCGGCCTTTGTCACCGGCGGTTCCAGCGGAATTGGCCTTGCCGCCGCCAGACAGCTGGCGGCAAGGGGTCACCCGGTGGCGCTGTTTGCCCGTGATGCCGCCCGGCTCGAGGCCGCCCGGCAGTCGATCCTCGAAGGCTGCGCCTCGGCCCGGGTCGAGATCTTTGCCGTCGATGTGCGCCACCGCGACGCCCTGAATCGCGCCCTGCAGGAGGCGATGGAACTGCTGGGCGCGCCCGGCGTCGCCATTGCCTGCGCCGGGATTGCCATTCCCGGCCTGTTCGCCGAACAGACCCTCGACCAGCACCAGTTGCAGATGGAGGTCAACTATTTTGGCGCCCTCAACTTCGTGCATGCCCTGACCGGGCCGATGACCGAGGCCGGTGGCGGCAGGATCGGGCTGATCGCCTCGGGCGCGGCGTTTTTCGGCATCTACGGCTACAGCGCCTATGCGCCGTCGAAGTTCGCCCTGCGCGGGCTGGCCGAGGTGCTGAATGTGGAACTGGCGCCGGCCGGCATTCAGGTCACGCTGGCCTATCCGCCCGACACCGATACGCCGCAGCTCGCGGCCGAGAAACTGACCAAGCCCCCGGCCACGCAGGCGATCACCGAAGGCGGAGGGCTGTGGAGCGCCGATGCGGTGGCGCGCGATCTCTTGCAGGGCATGGAGCAGGGCCGCTTCGTCGTCGCCTCGGGGGTGCAGATGAAACTGCTCAACCGGCTGACCAGCCTGATCGCGCCCCTGTTGCGCTGGCATCAGCGGCGCATCATCCGCAGGGTCGGCCGATGAGCGCGCTGACGGTGGCCGGGATCGTCCGGGTCACCGGGCTGTTGCTGGTCGCCGGCGCGGCGCTGGTGCTGGCGCTGTTCCTGGTGCCGTCCAAACGCGCGGCGGCGCGGGAAATTTTCGCCGCCATGCTGAGCATGCTGGTCGTGGCCGGCACGATCCTGGCCGTGTTCTGGTTTGGCACCGCAACGCTGCTGGCCTTCATGGCGCTGCTGGCGGCGCGCGCTGGTTACGAAGCCGGCGCGGTGCTGCTTGGCCGGCAGCGCGGCCTCGCGGTCGGGGCGGGCGCGGCCATTCTTGCGGCCCTGGCCATGGGGCAGCCGCTGGCGGCGCCGGCATGCGCCGGGCTGTGGCTGCTGCTTTTCGCGCGCCAGCTGCTGCGCCCGGGCCGGACCGATGGGGTGCCGGGCACGCTGGCCCAGCTGCTGCTTTACCCGCTGCTGCCGCTGGCGGTTCTGGCCCATGCGGTGCTGGACCCCGAACTGCGCCCGCTGATGCTGGCGATCTATGTGCTGGTCGAACTGTTCGACAGCGGCGCCTATGCCATCGGCAAGCTGGTCGGGCGGCGGCCCGCCTTTCCGGTTCTCAGCCCGCGCAAGACCGTCGAGGGGCTGATCGGCGGCGCGGTCTGCCTGATGGCGATTGCCGCCGGCATCGCCGCCGCGGCCGGGCTGTCGGTGCCCGGCGCGGTGCTGCTGGCGCTGCTGAGCGGGCTGTTCGGTGTCGCCGGGGATCTCGGCGCCTCGCGGTTAAAGCGCCGCGCCGGGGTCAAGGATTTCCCGGTGGTGCTGAAACGGCAGGGCGGTGCGCTGGATGTGTTCGATTCCTGGATTTCCGCCGGCGCCGCGATCGCGGTTCTGATCCTGCTGCGGGGCCTCTTGTGACCCCATCGCCCTTGCCACGCCCGGCCGGCTTGGAGAGACTTGCCCCATGATCCATCCCGGCCCCGTCACAAGACTGCTCGTTCTGCCCGTCGTCGCGCGGCTGGGCCTGCTGCTGCTGCTGGTGGTGGCGATCTTCATGGCCGAGAGCTTTACCAACCTGCTGGAACAGGCGCTGCGCTTTGACGGCGGCGGTCTCGACGTGATCTGGCTGATGCTGCTGAAGGCCCCCGAGATCGTCGATCTGGCGCTGGCGCTGGGGGTGCTGATCGCGGTGTTTTTCGCAGTGCAGGAGGCGCGCAACCGGGGCGAGCTGGTGATCCTCGCGACCAGCGGGGTGCGCTGGACCCGGGTGCTGGGGTTCGCCTTCGGGGTCGGCATTGCCGGGGCGCTGATCTCGGTGGCGGTGTCGGGCTACGTGATGCCACGGGCGCAATACGCCGAGCGTCTCGCCGGGGCGCGGCTGCAATCGGACTATGTCGTGCGCCAGATCACCCGCCCCGGGCCGCGCAATGCCCGCCAGACCATTCTCGACACCACCTTCATCGCCTCGCCGCCGACCTCCGAGACCCAGGAGCGCGGCCGGCTTTTCGTCTATCAGCCCGGCAAGGAGGGCAGCTGGCGTATCGGCCAGTCGCGCGACTGGACGGTGCGGCGCACGGACGAGGCCGGCGGGCACCGGGTGATCCTGCACGACTTGCAGGCCTATAGCGGCGCCTTCTCCGCCACCGCGCCGCAGCCGGTCAGCGTGTTCCGGGTCTCCGACGGCGGGATGGACTTCGACCTGTCCGAGGTCACCGGCAAGCCCGACCTCGCGCTGCGGGGGGCGGAACGGCTGCTGTCCCTGTCCTCGGCCGAGCCGCGCCGCCTCGGTGCGGTGGGGGCGCGGGCCCTGCTGGTGCCGACGGCGGCGCTGCTGGCGCTGGCGGCGATTCTGCTCGGCGGCCGCGGCCTGACCCGGTTCCTGGCGCTGCCGGGGGCGGTGGTGGCGCTGCTGTTCTACGACGTGCTCGGGCGGATGTGGATCGCCGACGCGGTGCAGAGCCTGCCCGCCGCGCTGCTGATCCCGGCGGCGGTTGCCGCCTATATCGCCCCGGCGCTGGGGTTCGTGGCATGGCGCGGCGAAGCGATCATGAAACCGCTGCGGGGGGCACCATGAACCTGCGCGGCTTTACAGGTATTGCGGCCCGCCACATTGCCCTGACCCATCTCAAGGCGGTGGCCTTTGCGATGTTCGTTCTGTGGACGGTGGCGATTGCCATCGATCTTGGCAAATACCTGGACGAGCTGCGCGCCAAGGCCGCCGACGAGGCGCTGGCGCTGATGCCGCTGATGGCCGAATACCTGCTGTACCGGACCTCGGACATCGTCGGGCGCCTGCTGCCCATGGCCGGTCTGGTCGGCGGCTTCATCGCCGAGCTGCTGCGCCACCAGCGGCTGGAGCCGGTCATCCTCGGGGCGGCCGGCGCCCGGCCCGGCCTGTTCATGGCGGCGATTTTCGGCGCCGGGCTGGTGGTGGGCTCGGTGCAGCTTGCACTCGAGGCCTGGTGGCGTCCGGCGGCGGTGCTGAGCCAGATCGACCTCGGGGTCGGGGCCTATGCGGCGCGGTTTCACCACGGCGATCACGGCCGCCGCTGGTTCGTCGACGGCGACCGCGCCATCGAGGCCCGGGTGATCCGTGGCCCGGCGCCCGACCTGCGCGACATCCGGGTGTTCGAGGGGGTCGGCACCGGCGGGCTGCGGCGCATCCTGTCGGCCGAGCAGGCGCGGCCCACCGGCGAAGCGCAGATTTGGGAGCTGCGCAAGGCGGTGATCTGGGAGCAGGGGACGGGCGGCGTGATGCGGCCGCAGACCCATGACAGCCTGACGATACGCCTGCCGCTGTCCCCGGCCCACCTGCGCTATCACGGCATCTATGGCTATTACCTGGCAACCGGGGATCTGCTCGAGATCGTCTCGGTCAGGGGCGCCGACCGCTGGCCCGAGGCGCAGACCTCGCTGATGCGCCGGGTGACGGCACTGTTCCTGCCGGGGCTGTTCATGTTCCTTGGCGCCAGCCTCGCGCAGGCGGGGCGCAACGGCCGCCTGTTCGCCTGGTGGCGGCTGCTGGCGCTGGGCACGCTGGGCTATGTCACGGTGGTGTCGGTCAAGTCCTTCTGGACGCTGGGCGATTATGGCGCCCTGTCGCCGCTGGCGGCCACCACCTGGCCGCTGCTCTTCGCCCTGGGCCTGGGCGCCGGGCTGCAACTGCACATGAACGGATGGCCGGAGATTCCCGGGCGTCAGAGATGAGGCGCGTATCGGCATGAAAATCGTTCAGATCAGCCCCTATGCCATGGACCGGCCCGGCGGTGTCCAGACCCATGTCCGGGACCTGTCGCACTGGCTGCGCGGGCAGGGGCACGAGGTGCGGATCGTGGCGCCGCCGGGCGCGGCCGCCGATGAGGGCGTGCTGACGCCCGGGCGCTGCCGCAACATGGCGCTGCACGGCACCGCCTTCGAGGTCAGCCGCGCGGGGCGCGCCGAGCGCAAGGCCTGTCTGCGCGACCTGCGGTCCTGGGGCGCCGAGATGGTGCATCTGCACACCCCATGGACGCCGATGCTGGCCTGGCAGATCTGGCGCGGGCTGCGGCTGCCTTCGGTGGCGACCTTCCATGCCACATTGCCGGAGGGCGGCGGGTTCGATCCCTTCCGCGCCTATATCCGCTTTGCCGCCCGCTATTTCCACAAGCGGCTTGACGCCATCGTCGTCCCCTCCGAGGCGCCGCGCGCCCAGTGGCGGGCGCTGGGCGTCGACCCCTTGCCTGCCATCCTGCCGCCGGTGATCGACCTTGCGCGCTGGCGCGCCGCCCGGCAGGCGCGGCCGCCGGGGCCACATCTGCTGTTCATGGGCCGGCTGGAAGAGCGCAAGGGGGTGCGGGTTCTGCTCGAGGCCTGGCCGGCGATCGCCGCCGCCCTGCCCGGGGCGCGGCTTACCATTGCCGGGGCGGGGGCGCTGGAGGCGCCTCTGCGCAAGATGGCCGAGGTGGCGGCGCTG
>NZ_JBFJVE010000079.1:0-12603 GCF_041624275.1 Shimia sp. | reverse complement strand
TGGTCACCACCATCAGCCGCCTGTGACCGAGCAGGGCGCGGGCCACGGCCTCGGTGGTGGTGCCGATGTTGAGAAACACCGAGGCGCCGTCGGGAATCGTCCCGGCGCAGGCCTGCGCGATGCGCTTCTTTGCCGTCTCGTTCAGGCGCCGGCGCTCTTCATAGACGATATTGGCCACGCCCGAGGGCAGAACCGCACCGCCATGCACCCGTTCCAACTTGCCCGCGTTGGCCAAATCTTTCAGGTCGCGGCGAATGGTCTGGACCGTGACGTCGAAATGCGCGGCCAGCCCCTCGACCGTCACCCTGCCGGTCTGGCGCGCGATCTCGAGGATGTCGGGGTGCCGGAAATTCTGCGACATGGCTTCGTTCCTTTTCGTT
The DNA here is from genome assembly GCF_041624275.1 of Shimia sp. Lineage (GTDB taxonomy): Bacteria > Pseudomonadota > Alphaproteobacteria > Rhodobacterales > Rhodobacteraceae > Shimia. The sequence continues at coordinate 12,223 of NZ_JBFJVE010000079.1, read as the reverse complement.
ATTGACCATTATGGGAACCGGCCATTGGTTGGCAAGGGGCGAGAGTCGGGGTATGCCAGAACATCCCATATTTGCGCGCTTTCAACCGCTTATAGGGCCAGGCAAACGCGGGCCGGAAAAGGGGCAGGGCGGTGGCCTGCGCGGGAAGGAGGGGCCTTTCTTCCTATCGGCAATATCGATAACGAAAATAAACGAACATTCGAGTTGACAATTCACGGATGCGCATGATCTTGGAAGAAGAACGCTGCGGAGGGGTCTCCCTTGTCACATCCTGCCGATACATTCCCCGAACGCGCGGCCGTCGACCTGTTCGTGATCGGCGGCGGCGTCAATGGCTGCGGCATCGCGCGCGATGCGGCCGGGCGCGGCCTGACTGTTGAACTGGCCGAGATGAACGACCTCGCCTCGGCCACCTCTTCGGCCTCGACCAAGCTGTTTCACGGCGGGCTGCGCTATCTGGAATTTTTCGAGTTCCGGCTGGTGCGCGAGGCGCTGGCCGAACGCGAGAGGCTGTTGCGCGCCATGCCCCATATCAGCTGGCCGATGCGCTTCGTGCTGCCCCTTGACGGCGAGATGCGCTTTGCGGCCGACAGCCCGGCATCGCGGCTGATTTCGGGGTTCATGCCCTGGCTCGGCGGGCGCCGTCCGGGCTGGATGATCCGCGCCGGGCTGTTTCTCTACGATCATCTGGGGCGGCGCGGCATCCTGCCCGGAACGACGACGATCGACCTTGGCTCGGACGCGGCCGGTGCGCCGCTCGACAACCGCTTTCGCCGGGCCTACGAATATTCCGACTGCTGGGTCGATGACAGCCGGCTGGTGGCGCTCAATGCCCGCGATGCGGCGGCGCGGGGCGCGCGGATCCTGACCCGGACCCGGGTCGAGCGGGCCGAGCGCGACGCCACGGGCTGGCGGGTGACGACGCGCTGCACCGAAACCGGGGCGCTGCGCCAGACCCGAGCCCGGATGCTGATCAACGCTGCCGGGCCCTGGGCCGCCGAGGTGATCCGGGGGGTTGCCGGGATCGACAGCGCCGACGGGCTGCGGCTGGTGCGGGGCAGCCATATCGTCACCCGCAAGCTGTTCGATCATGACCGGGCCTATTTCTTTCAGGGGGCCGACGGGCGCATCGTCTTCGCCATCCCCTACGAGGGCGACTTCACCCTGATCGGCACCACCGACGTCGATCAGGCGGCGCCCGATCCGGCGCCGGTCTGTTCCGAGGCCGAGGCCGATTATCTCTGCCACTGCGCCTCGCGCTATTTCAGGGTGCCGGTCCGCAGGCAGGATATCGTCTGGCGCTTTTCCGGCCTGCGCCCGCTTTACGATGACGGCGCCGCCTCGGCCACCGCCGCCACCCGTGACTACGTGCTGGGGCTGGATACGGCGGGCGGGGCGCCGGTGCTCAGCGTCTTCGGCGGCAAGATCACCACCTATCGCCGTCTGGCCGAGGCGGCGCTGGACCGGATCGCGCCCTTCGTTCCCGGCCTGCCGGGGCCCTGGACCGCCGGCGCGGCGCTGCCCGGTGGCGATTTCCCGGTCGACGGGGCGCCGGCGCTGACCCGGCATCTGCTCGGGAAATACCGCTTTCTCGATGCGTCATGGGCGCGGCGGCTGGTGCGCGCCTATGGCACCGAGGCCGAAGCGGTTCTGGGCGAAGCGGTCGAACGCGATGATCTGGGGCGCGACTTCGGCGCCACGCTTTGCCAACGCGAGGTGGTCTGGCTGATGACTCGCGAATTCGCGCGGCGCGCCGAGGACGTGGTCTGGCGGCGCTCGAAACTGGGGCTGCGCCTCGATGCGGCGCAGATTGCGGCGCTTGATGACTGGATGCGGCGGCAAAGCGCGGATCGGGGCGCGAATTCCGACCGCGAGGCCCCCCCGCGTCACGGCTAACCATTGTTTCCCTTGCCGGGATGGTCTAGTGCCTTCGCAAATCCTGAAACGGAGACCAAGATGAGCGACGGCAAGAACGGCATCACCTATGCGGATGCAGGAGTGGATATCGACGCGGGCAACGCGTTGGTGGATCGGATCAAACCGGCGGCCAAGCGGACGGCGCGCCCGGGCGTGATGGCGGGCCTCGGCGGCTTCGGCGCCCTGTTCGACCTCAAGGATGCCGGCTACAGAGACCCGATCCTGGTCGCCGCCACCGATGGTGTGGGCACCAAGCTGCGCATCGCCATCGACACCGGCAATGTCGACGGCGTCGGCATCGACCTGGTGGCGATGTGCGTCAACGATCTGGTGTGCCAGGGCGCCGAGCCGCTGTTCTTTCTCGACTATTTCGCCACCGGCAAGCTCGACACGGATCAGGCGGCGCGCATCATCGAGGGCATCGCAGAGGGCTGCGCCCAGTCGGGCTGTGCGCTGATCGGCGGCGAGACGGCGGAAATGCCGGGCATGTACGAAGCCGGAGATTTCGACCTTGCCGGTTTCTCGGTCGGTGCGATGGAGCGTGGCGCCGACCTGCCCGCCGGTGTCGTCGAAGGTGATGTCCTGCTGGGTCTGGCCTCGAACGGGGTGCATTCCAACGGCTACAGCCTGGTGCGCAAGCTGGTCGAGGTCTCGGGCCTTGGCTGGGACGATGAATGCCCCTGGGGCGAGGGCACGCTGGGTGCGGCGCTGCTGGCACCGACCCGGCTTTACGTCAAGCAGGCGCTGGCGGCGGTGCGGGCGGGGGGCGTGCATGCGCTGGCCCATATCACCGGCGGCGGCCTGACCGAGAACCTGCCGCGGGTTCTGCCCGAGGGGCTGGGCGCCGAGATCGACCTCGACGCATGGCAGCTTCCGGCGGTGTTCCAGTGGCTGGCGGCAACCGGCAACATGGATCAGGCCGAGATGCTGAAGACCTTCAACAGCGGCCTCGGCATGATTCTGGCGGTGTCGGGCGACGAAGCCGATGCGCTGGAGGCGCTGCTGCGTGACCAAGGCGAAACCGTCTACCGTGTCGGCCGTGTCTGTGCTGGCGAAGGGGTGCGCTATTCGGGCAGCCTGCTGTGAAGAAACGGGTCGCGATTTTCATATCCGGCGGTGGCTCGAACATGCTCCGCCTGCTGGAAGATATGCAATCTGGCGACCATCCGGCGGAACCGGTTCTGGTTCTGTCCAATGACGCCGGTGCGGGCGGTCTGAAAAAGGCCGCCGATCTCGGGGTTTCGACGGCGGTCGTCGATCACCGCCCCTTCGCGGGCGACCGGCCGGCCTTCGAGGCCGCGTTGCAGGCCGCGCTCGCGGTGGTGCAGCCCGACATCATCTGTCTGGCCGGGTTCATGCGGGTGCTGACCGAGGGGTTCGTGGCCCCCTGGGAGGGGCGGATGCTGAACATCCACCCATCCCTGCTGCCGAAATACAAGGGGCTGCACACCCACGCCCGTGCCCTCGAGGCCGGGGATGGCGAACATGGCTGCACGGTGCATCAGGTGACGCCGGCGCTGGACGACGGGCCGATCCTCGGGCAGGCCCGCGTGCCGGTGCTGGACGGGGATACGCCGGGCAGTCTCGCGGCGCGGGTGCTGGAACAGGAGCACCGGCTTTACCCCGCCGTCCTGCGCCGCTTTGCCGCCGGCGACCTGCGGCGCGTCGACCTCTGATCGCCGCCCCGGGCGGCGATTTGCATTTCAGCCGATTTGCGCGTAAGCCCGGGAACGAGCAGAAGATGTTAAGCAAAGATTCCGATCAGATGAAAACCCTGACCACCACCGAAGAGCTTGCCGCGTTCTGCGCGCTGGCGCGCAGCAAACCCTATGTCACCATCGACACCGAGTTCCTGCGTGAACGCACCTATTATTCCAAGCTTTGCCTGATCCAGATGGCGGTGCCGGATCACGACGGCGATGACGCGGTTCTGGTCGACCCGCTGGCCGGCGAGATGTCGCTCGAGCCGCTGTACGAGCTGTTCCGCGACCCCGGCGTGGTCAAGGTGTTCCATGCCGCGCGTCAGGATCTCGAGATCTTCTTCATCGAGGCAGAGGTGTTCCCCGAGCCGCTGTTCGACACCCAGGTGGCGGCCATGGTCTGCGGTTTCGGCGAACAGGCCGGCTACGAGACGCTGGTGCGCAAGATCGCCAAGCAGGGCATCGACAAGTCGAGCCGGTTCACCGACTGGTCGCGCCGCCCGCTGACCGAGGCGCAGCAGAAATACGCGCTGGCCGACGTCACCCATCTGCGTCAGGTCTATGAATTCCTGGCGCGCAAGATCGAGGAAAGCGGCCGTCTGCACTGGGTTCAGGAAGAGCTGCAGATCCTGACCAACCCCGAGACCTATGTCATCAAGCCCTCCGAGGCCTGGCGGCGGCTCAAGACCCGCACCACCTCGCCGAAATTCCTTGCCGTGGTGCGCGAGCTGGCGCGGTTCCGCGAGGGCTATGCCCAGAGCCGTAACATTCCCCGCAACCGGGTGTACAAGGATGATGCACTGATCGAGCTGGCCTCGACCAAGCCGCAGTCTTTGCAGGATCTCGGACGCTCGCGGCTGCTGCTGCGCGAGGCCCGCAAGGGCGAGATCGCCGAGGGCATCCTGAAAGCGGTGCAGCTGGGGCTGGACTGCCCGCCCGACGAGATGCCCCGCGTCGAGGACGGCCGCGACAAGCTGCAGGTCAACCCGGCCCTGGCCGACCTGCTGCGGGTGCTTCTGAAGGCCAAGACCGAAAGCGCCGGCGTGGCCTCGAAACTCATTGCGCCGGCCTCGGATCTCGATGCCATCGCCGCCGGTGAGCGCGACGTGGCGGCGCTGAGCGGCTGGCGCCGCGAGGTTTTCGGAGAGGATGCACTGCGCCTGTGCAAGGGCGAGATTGCGCTTGCGGCCAAGGGCAAATCGGTGCGCGTGGTCAAGCTGTAGCCCCCGACAAGGGGGCGAAACCTCAGCGGCGCGACTGGCGGGCGTTGTCGCGCGCCGCGACCCGGATCGTGCGCACCCCCTGCAACTGCTGGTCGGTCATGCGATGGGCGACGACGATCTGGCGCGATTTCTCGGAGCCGCCGCGCGGCACATGGCGCGGCTGCAGCGCCTTCAGATCGAAGGTCAGCACGCCCGAGACCGGCTTGCCGTCGTTGCGCGGCACCAGTCTCACGTCAAAGGCGCCCTGCATGTCGGCCACGCCCGCGGCCCGGATCAGGGCCCCGTTGGCAACCCGCTCGACCTTGAGCTCGGTGATAATGGCGACCGGGGTGCCGGCATATTGCGCCTCGGGGCGGGCCAGGATGTTGTTGCTGACCGGGATCAGCGGGTTGACCTCGTCCTCGGCGGCCACGGCCACCTCTGTCGAGCGGCCGAACCAGTTCATCGGGTTCCAGCCCGAATTGCAGGCGCTCAGTCCGAGGACGGCAATCAGGAACAGAAGGGGCGTGTGTCGCATGGGCTCGCTCTCTTGGCTTTTGCTATGAGTTAGCGGATTGCGCCGGTTTTGAAAAGCGCCAAGGCGGGCTGGACCTTTGGGCGCTGCCGTCCTAAAGCAAAGGGCGGAAACCGCGCCCGCAGGATCGGGCAGCTGAGACACTATCGGGAGAGCCGGACCATGGCGCAGGCCGCATTCGAAGAGATCGTCGAGGATTTCGAGTTCATCGAGGACTGGGAAGACCGCTATCGTTTCGTGATCGAACTGGGCAAGGACATGGCGCCGCTGGACGAGGCGCTGAAGGTGCCGGCGACCAAGGTCGACGGCTGTGCCAGCCAGGTCTGGCTGCACCCGCGGATCGAAGAGGGGCGGTTCAGCTTTGACGGCGACAGCGACGCGATGATCGTGCGCGGGCTGATCGCGGTGTTGCGCAGGCTTTATAGCGGCCTGCCGGTGGCCGAGGTGCTGGCGGTGGACGCACGGGCCGAGATGGAACGGCTGGGGCTGAACGAACACCTGTCGTCGCAGCGCTCGAACGGGCTGCGGGCGATGATCGAGCGGATCCGGCTGGTGGCCTCGGAAACGGTGTGACGGCGGCGCTGCCCGCAGCTGATTTCAGGCCTGCGGCGCGAGTATTTTCAAAGAGATGAAGCGCGGGTTCTGTAATGGGCCAGCACGTAGAGCCTGATCGCGGTGGCCAGGCCGGTGTCGAGATCGCGTGTCGCATCAATTTCGGCGGCCAACGCGTTGATCGGCTTGGCCTTTTCCTCGGCGATCTCGCGGAAAGCCTGCCAGAAATCATCTTCGAGAGAGACGCTGGTGCGGTGGCCCCTGAGGGTCAGCGAGCGTTTGATCGGGCGCGCATTCACTTGTCGTCGCGCCCCTTGTCGCGCCCGTTCTCGCCGCCGCTGTCCCGCCGGTGGCCGTCAAGGTGGCGGGCGGCCTTGTCGGCCTGGGCCCTGTCGCGGGTTTTCTCGGCCTTGCTGCGGCCGAACTTGACCGCGTTCTGATCGGCGCGGGCCTGTTTTTCGGCCCGCGCTTTTTGTTTTCTGAACCGGTTGAGATTGACCGGCTCTGCCATCAGTCCTTGGGGCCGATCATCTGTTCGGGGCGCACCACGGCGTCGAAAGTGGCCTCGTCGACGAAGCCGAGCGCGATCGCCTCTTCCTTCAGCGTGGTGCCGTTCTTATGCGCGGTCTTGGCGACCTTGGTGGCATTGTCGTAACCGATGGTCGGCGCCAGTGCGGTGACCAGCATCAGGCTTTCCTTCATCAGCTTGTCGATGCGCGGCTCGTTGGCTTTGATGCCGAGGAGCATGCGCTCGGTGAAGCTGTCGGCGACGTCGCCCAGAAGCTGCATCGATTGCAGCAGGTTGTAGGACATCATCGGGTTGTAGACGTTGAGCTCGAAATGGCCCTGCGAGCCGGCGAAGGTCATGGCGGCGTTGTTGCCCATGACATGGGCGGCGACCTGGGTCATGGCCTCGGCCTGGGTCGGGTTGACCTTGCCCGGCATGATCGAGGATCCGGGTTCGTTTTCCGGTAGGATCAGCTCGCCCAGACCCGAGCGCGGACCGGAACCGAGGAAGCGGATGTCATTGGCGATCTTGTACATCGAGCCGGCCACCGTGGCCAGGGCGCCCGACATGAAGACCATGGCGTCATGGGCGGCCAGCGCCTCGAACTTGTTGGGGGCGGTGACGAAGGGCAGGCCGGTGATCTCGGCCATGTTGGCGGCGACAGTCTCGCCCCAGCCGTTCGAGGTGTTGAGGCCGGTGCCGACGGCGGTGCCGCCCTGGGCCAGTTCGTAGATGCCGGGCAGGGCGGCCTCGACGCGGGCGATGCCCTGGCGGATCTGGTGGGCGTAGCCGCCGAATTCCTGGCCCAGGGTCAGCGGGGTCGCGTCCTGGGTGTGGGTGCGGCCGATCTTGATGATGTCCTTGAACTCTTCCGACTTGGCCTCGAGCCCTTCGGCCAGCTTGGTCAGGCCGGGCAGCAGCACGTCGCGCACGGTCATCGCGGCGGCGATATGCATGGCGGTGGGGAAGGTGTCGTTCGAGGACTGGCCCATGTTGCAGTGATCGTTCGGGTGCACCGGATCCTTGGAGCCGATGGTGCCGCCGAGGATCTCGATGGCGCGGTTGGCGATCACCTCGTTGGAGTTCATGTTCGACTGGGTGCCCGAGCCGGTCTGCCAGACAACCAGCGGGAAGTTGTCGTCGAACTTGCCGGCGACCACTTCCGAGGCCGCCTGGATCACCGCGTCACCGATCCTGGCGTCGAGCTTGCCCGAGGCCTTGTTGGCCATGGCGCAGGCCTGTTTGATGACGCCAAGCGCGCGCACGATGGCGATGGGCTGTTTTTCCCAGCCGATCGGGAAGTTCATGATCGAACGCTGGGTCTGGGCGCCCCAGTACTTGTCGGAAGGGACTTCCAGCGGGCCAAAGCTGTCGGTTTCGGTGCGGGTCTGGGTCATGACGAAACTCCGTGTCAAAAGTCTCGAGTGTCATACCCATTTCTGCGAAAAGTTCAATATAGTATACAATTGAATACCGCATTCCGGACATTGTATCGCGGCCCCGCGCCGGCGTGGTTGGCAATTTGCCGGATCGGCGGGGGGTCTTGCCTCATGCCGGGGGCACGGGCAGCAGGATCAGCGCCGGAAACTGTCGAGGCTGACGATCTCGGCGTCCTTCTTGGGGGCGTCCTCGGGGTCGACCTCGGCCAGGGTGACCTCGGGCTCGTCGTCCTCGTCGTCATCCGCGTCATTCTGGGTCTCGAACCGCAGGCCGAACTCGACCGAAGGGTCGACGAAGGTCTTGATCGCATCATAGGGCACGCGCAGCCGTTCGGGGGCGTCGCCGAAGTTCAGCGTCACCTCGAAGCCGGTATCGCCGACCTTCAGGTTCTCGTACCAGTGCTGCATGACCACGGTCATTTCACCGGGATAGCGTTCCATCAGCCAATCGGCGATCTCCACCTCGGGGTGGTGGGTGTCGAAGGTGATGAAAAAATGGTGTTCCCCCGGCAGCCCGTGGGCTTCGACATCGCTCAGCACTTCCTGAATCAGGTTGCGCATGGCGCGGTGCATCAGGTTTCCGTATTCGATCGTCCGAGGCATTTTCTCACCCATGGGTCATCTGATTCAACAATAGTGGATTCGGCGCGAGAGAAAAGATGCCGGCGGAATTTTCTGCCTCAGAAAGCGGCCCAGAGGATGGCGGACAGGGCGGTGGCGGCAAGGGTCGCGACCAGGGGCAAGCGCAGCAGAAACAGCAGAGCAGCACCGAGCAGCACCAGCGCTGCTTGGGCAGGCTCGAAACTGTCGAAGACCGGCAGCGTGCCCCAGGGGCCCGAGCGGGTTTCGCCGAACAGCACATGCAGGGCGAACCACAGGCCGAGGCTGGCGATCACGCCGACGATGGCGGCCGAGATCAACGCCAGGGCGCCGGTCAGCCGGGGGTGGCGCAGCACCGCCTCGACATAGGGCGCGCCGGTGAAGATCCACAGAAAACAGGGCACGAAGGTGCACCACAGCGTGATCAGCCCGGCCAGCGCGGCCATGCCCGCCCCGCCGGCGCCATGGCCGGCGATCTGGCCGACGAACTGGGTCACGAGGATCAGCGGCCCGGGGGTGGTTTCGGCCAGCCCCAGTGCGTCCATCATCTGGTGCGTGGTCAGCCATTGATGCTCGGTGACCACCGCCTGCACCATATAGGCCAGCACCGCATAGGCTCCGCCGAAGCCGACGATGGCCAGTTTCGAGAAGAACAGCCCCAGCGTCAGCAGGAAGCCGGCGTCAAGCAGGGCCAGAAGAACCAGCGGCGCCGCCCAAAGCGCCGCCCATCCCAGCACCACCGGCAGGGTCCGGCGCCAGCCCGGCAGCGGGCCGGCGTCGCGTTTCGTGGCCGGGTCGCGACCGAGGGCGAAACCAAGGCATCCGGCAGCGATCACCACCACCGGAAAGGGCAACAGGCCGCTGAACAGGCCGGCAAAGGCGCCCAGCGCCACCAGGGCCGCGCGGCGGTTGCGCAACACCCTGCGCGACAGGCGCAGCAGGGCCTGGATCACCACCGCGACGATGGCCGCCTGAACCCCGAGAAAACCGGCCCGCACGCCCGGCAGGTCTCCGAAGCCGATATAGACGGCGCCGAGCAGGGCGATGACGGCGGCGCCGGGCAGGACGAAAAGCAGCCCGGCAATGAGGCCACCGGGCGTGCCGCGCAGCCGCCAGCCGGCATAGGTGGCCAGCTGCATCGCCTCGGGACCGGGCAGCATCATGCAGAAGGACAGGGCGCCGAGGAACTGCTCTTCGTCCAGCCACTGGCGTTTCTCGACCAGCTCGCGGTGCATCAGGCTGATCTGGGCGGCGGGCCCGCCGAATGACAAGAGGCCGATGCGGCCGAAAACCCCGAAGAGATCACCAAGCGAAGGGGCGGGCAGGATGGGCTGCATCGGCGCGGGTCCAGAGGGCAGGAAGGGGCGGGAAGGGGCGGGAAGACGGTGCGGGATCGGCGCCCGTGATAGCCCGCCCGGACAGAATCGCCAAGCAGCAAAAGGCGACCCCGCAGGCCGCCGCGTCTTGGTCCGATGGCAGTGCAGGAGGATTTCGGGATGGGGGGGAAGTGCAGGCTTCTGTTGCCAGGTGCCTGCGAACCCCGCCAGACGCGGCTAGGCGACTGGACTTAAGTTTCGGCGACTTTTACAGCTTACGCTGCAACAGCCATTGCCGGAGCACGATTGTCATTTGCAATTGTACAGTTTTCGCCGATAACGGTGGCAGACAGCCGAGACAAAGCTAACCCCTTTAGACGTTCGTCGATCCTGTTTCGTCCCCATGATCCCCAAATGAAGGATGTTGGTGGAGACGCCGGGTACCGCCCCCGGGTCCGATCCGCTTATTACGAGCGCATTTATGTCCATAGTCCCCGAGGGGACAGGAAAGATATAGGTCGGAATCCGTTCGGGATCAATGGCCGACGACCGCGCCGCGCCGAAATCCTGCAATGATCCCGAACGCATGCCGACGCCATGCCCGGGTAAGGCAGTCACACCCTCAAGACCGGTTTTCAAAAGGGTATGTCCGAATTTCGAAACCCTCTTCCACAGTCGGGGTCACGAAATGCGCGGTGATCCAGTCGAACTGCTCGTCGTCGACCTGAAACGGATGCGTGCCGGCGGCGTTGCGGGCCTTCAGCCGCGCCCGGCAGACCTCGTCCGGGACGTCGAGAAAATGCAGCGCGTGATCGCAGTCGGCCGCATCGATAATCGAGCGCATCCAGGCGCGGGTATCGGGCGTGTTGGCGGCAAAATCCAGCACCACCGAGCATCCGTTGCGCAACAGGGCCACGACATGGCCTTCGATGGCCGCGCGCAGGCGGGCCGAATAGCGCATGTAATCCGGCAGGGTCTGCATCTGCGGCCCGTAGAGCCCGGACAAAAGCGCGTCTTCTCCAAGCACGACCGTGCCCGGCGCCTGCCCCAGCCGGGCGGCGAAAGAGGATTTCCCCGAGGCGATCTTGCCGCACAGGATATGCAGAACCGTCATCGCGCGCCCGTTCCCCGGCTCAGCCGGATTTGGCGGCGCGTTCGGCCATCGCCTGATCGCCGAGTTTCAGCGTATAGGCGGTCAGTTCCGCCAGCGCCTGATCGGCCGCCTGCGCCGTGCCGGCCTCGATCGCGTCGGCGATGCAGGTGTGCAGGCCGACGATCACCTCGCGGTTGCGCGCGGTGAAGGTGATCATGTTCATCAGCGGCTGCATCGCCTCGACCGCGCCGGCCAGCTGATAGGACAGCACCGGGTTGCCGGCCCCGTCGACCAGCGCCCGGTGAAAGGCGACGTCGCTGTCGCAGAAGCTCTCGTCCGACAGACCGGGCTGGGCCTGGCGGTGGATCTCGGCACGCATCGTCGCCAGATGGTCGGGGGTGCGCCGTTCCGCGGACAGCGGCGCGCAGGCCCGCTCAAGCGCATAGCGCGCCTCGCAGGCGGTTTCGAAATCGACCGCGTTCATCGACAGCAGCAGCGTCGAGGTGGTGATGTGGTTGGCATAGGCGTCCTGATAACTCAGGCGGCGCACGAAGGCCCCCCCCGTCGCGCCGCGCTGGGTGCGGATCAGGTTCTGTGCCGCCAGCCGCTTCAGCGCCTCGCGCACGGTCGGCCGCGAGACGTCGAACTGGTCGGCCAGCTCGGCCTCGGAAGGCAGCCGGTCATCGACATTCATCTGACCTTCGATGATCGCGTCGCGGATCGATTTCGCGATTTGAGCAGAGAGATCGGCCTTGGATTTCGGGTCAATTTTCATTTGTCTTACATTTAGTGTTTGATCGGAGTTTAATTGTCTGACATTTTGATTTCAAGAAGTGAGTCGCAAAGGATCGCCCCTCGTGTTCGCCAGCCGTATCAGAGCCATGACCGGATTGCACTGGATTGCGCTGTTCGCGGCGATCCTGGGGGCGTGGGCGCTGCTCTACCTGATGGCGCTGCCGGCCGACCTGCGCGTCGCCGGCAAGCTCTATGGCGCGGATTTCTGGGTCGCCCTGTGCACCGTGACCCCGGATGCGGCCGGGTTCCTGCGCGTCCTGATGATGTGGGGCCTGATGTCGGCGGCGATGATGGCGCCGACGGCGCTGCCGGCCTTTGCCACCTACGACGATCTGGCGCATTCGGCGCCCGGCACCCGTTTCGCCCGGCTCGTCGCCGGTTACCTGGCGGTCTGGCTGGGGTTCTCGGTTCTGGCAGCGGCCTTGCAGATGCTCCTGTTTCGTCACGAGCTGGTCAGTGACTTCGGTGACAGCCGCTCGGGCCTTCTGTCGGCGGTGCTGCTGGCGGTGGCCGGTGGCTATCAGTTCTCGCCGGTCAAGGAAGCCTGCCTCAGCAAGTGCCGCATG
>NZ_JBFJVE010000078.1:0-12679 GCF_041624275.1 Shimia sp. | reverse complement strand
GCGGATCTGCATGGCGGCGGTCTCGGGGTCGGTCTTGAAGGTCGACCAGGGCGCCGCAGTTTGCAGGTATTCATTGCCCGCCACCCAGATCGCCCGCAGCTCCTGAGACGCCTTGCGGACGTTGATCGCCTCCATCTCGGCCTCGTAGGCGCTGATGCGCTGCGTCAGCTCCGCCACCAGCTGCGCCTCGCGCGGGCCCGTCTCGCCGCCCTCCGGCACCGCCTCGCCGAATTTCGAGCGGCAGAACTTGGTCACCCGGCTGACGAAATTGCCCAGCACGTCGGCCAGATCCTTGTTCACCGATTGCTGGAAGTTCTCCCAGGTGAACTCGCTGTCGCTGCTTTCGGGCGCGTGGCTCAGCAGCCACCAGCGCCAGTAGTCGGCGGGCAGGATCTCCAGCGCCTGATCCATGAACACGCCGCGCCCGCGCGAGGTCGAGAACTGGCCGCCGTCATAGTTCAGATAGTTGAAGGACTTGATGTAATCGACCAGCTTCCAGGGCTCGCCGGAGCCCAGGATCGTCGCCGGGAAGGACAGGGTGTGGAAGGGCACGTTGTCCTTGCCCATGAACTGGGTATAGGTGACGTCCTCGGCGCCCTTGTCGGTGCGCCACCAGCGCTGCCAGTCGTCGCCCTTGCCGGCATCGACCCATTCCTGGGCGCAGGCGATATATTCGATCGGCGCGTCGAACCAGACGTAGAACACCTTGCCCTCCATGCCCGGCCAGGGCGCATCGCCCTTCATCACCGGCACCCCCCAGTCGAGATCGCGGGTGATGCCGCGGTCTTGCAGCCCGTCGCCGTCATTCAGCCATTTGTTGGCGATCGAGGTGGTCAGCACCGGCCAGTCGGCCTTGCTGTCGATCCAGGCCTGAAGCTTGTCGCGCATCTGGCTCTGGCGCAGGAACAGGTGCTTGGTCTCGCGCTCCTGAAGGTCGGTGGCGCCGGAGATGGTCGAATGCGGTTCGATCAGGTCGGTGGGGTCAAGCTGCTTGGTGCAATTGTCGCATTGGTCGCCGCGCGCCGAGTCAAAGCCGCAGTTGGGGCAGGTGCCCTCGATATAGCGGTCGGGCAGGAAACGGCCGTCGGTGGGCGAATACATCTGCTTTTCGCTGACCTCGCGGATCAGGCCGGCGGCGTCGAGGCGGCCGGCGAAATGCTGGGTCAGGGCGTGGTTCTGCGGGCTGGAAGAGCGCCCGAAATGGTCGAAGGACAGGCGGAAGCCCTCGGCGATCCGCGACTGGACGGCGTGCATCTCGGCGCAGTATTCGGCCACCGGCTTGCCGGCCTTGGCGGCGGCCAGTTCGGCCGGGGTGCCGTGCTCGTCGGTGGAACAGAGGAACAGCACCTCGTGGCCGCGCGCGCGCTGGTAGCGGGCGAAGAGATCGGCGGGAAGCTGGCTGCCGACGAGGTTGCCCAGATGCTTGATGCCGTTGATGTAGGGAATGGCCGAAGTGATGAGATGGCGCGCCATGGTTTGTCCTCTGGTCTCGTGTCGCGCCTCGTCTAGCCCAAAGCGCGCTTCAGTGCCAGAGGGTTAAGCACCCCCTTCCGGCGGCGGCGGGCGCCTTTCGCGCTGGCGCCCGGTGAGACGGCCGATGAGGAAGGAGGTGCGCGGCGCATAGACATAGCGGGTGCGGTTGCCGCCCGAGTGGCGCACCCGCATGCGGCCGAGGCCGAAGAGGATCAGGATGCCATGCCCGGCGGCGATCATCACGAACAGGGCCGGGGGGCCGAAACGGTCGATCAGCCCCGAGGCGAACAGGGGCGCGGCAATGGCGCCGAGGGCATAGAAGAACATCAGCGCCGCCGAAAGCTCGACCCGCTCTGCCGAGGTGGCAAAGTCATTGGCATGGGCGGCGGCGACGGAATAGATCGGAAAGGCGGTGAGCCCGAACAGCCCGGCATTGAGCAGGATGATGGCATAGCTCGAACTGCCCAGCCAGATGGTCACCCCGCAGGAGACCACGGCCGCGGCCGAGAGCCAGATCAGCACCCAGCGGCGGTCGAACTTGTCGGCCAGCCAGCCGACGGGGTATTGCGCCAGGGCGCCGCCCAGCACGAAGGCGGCCAGGAACCAGGCGATCTGGGGCGCCGCCAGCCCGACCTCGGCGCCATAGATCGGCCCCACCATGCGGAAGCTGGCCGAACTGAGGGCGGCGACGATGACCCCGGCGGCGGCCAGCGGCGAGCGCCGCACCGCCAGCATCGGGCGCAGGCGCGGCGCCGAGGGGGTCTCGGGCTGGGCCGAGCGGGTCAGCGTCAGCGGCAGCAGCGCCGCGCAGCAGATGATCGCCAGCAGGTTGTAGGACACGTAGGAGGCCGGTTCCAGCACGCCGATGACCAGCTGCGCCGCCAGCGAGGCCCCGAGGTCGACGATGCGGTAGACGCCCATCGCCCGGCCGCGGGTCTCGTTGGTGACCCGCGATTGCAGCCAGGCCTCGACGATGGTGTAGCAGCCGGCGACGCAGAGCCCCGAGGCGATCCGCATCGCCGCCCAGGCCAGCGGGTCAAGCCACAGGAAATGGGCAATGAGCCCGATCGCCCCGGCGGCGGTAAAGGCGGCGAAGGCGCGCGAATGGCCGACGCTGCCCATCAGGCGCGGCGCCCACCAGCAGCCGATGAAGAAACCGAGAAAATGGGCCGATCCGAGCAGCCCGATCTCGGCGGTGCTGAACCCGAGGGCGATGCCCGAGAGCACGTCCAGCGGCCCGACGCCCCCCGAGGAGAGCTGCAAGAGCACCACCGACAGGAACAGGGCCGAAAAGGAAATCATCATGCGCATAATCCGCCAGCATGCGGCGTGCGGCGCGCAGGGCTTGCGGGTTTTCGACAGGGCGGCGTCGTTTTTGCCCCATCCTGCCGTTTCGCGCCGGATGGCGCCGGATGGTGCCGGATGATGCGGGGCGGTGGCGGCGCCCGGGGGCAGGGGGCCTGTCCGGCGCGGGATCAGGCCGAGCGCCGGTCGCGCTCCGCCTCCGCCTCTGCCTCTGCCGCCGTCAGACGCGCCGGGCCGGGCAGGCCGCCGACATGCCAGGCCCGCGGCGGCGCGGTGCGAGCGCGCAGCCGGCAGAGCCGCCAGCCTTCCCGCTGGTGCGCGCCATCCATGCGCCAGCGGGTCTCGATCCCGGGCGCGCCGCCGTTGCCGGGGGTGAGCAGCAGGCCGGTCGGCGTCGCGCCACCCTCGCGGGCCCCGGTTTCGGCCGCCAGATGCATGCGCCGCACCGCCGTCAGGCCGGGGGGGGCGGGAAGATCCGCCACCGCCAGCGCCACCGCGCCCGCGCGCAGCACCTCCTCCATGCACCACAGCACATCCTCGGGCCGTTGCGGGGTCACGAAGATGAAGCGGCCCGGGTCGACGAAGCCCCGCATGCCGTCGGGGTTCAGCCGCGCCCTGTTCCAGGCGGGGGCAATCCAGAACACCGGGCCTGTGGTCTGCATCGCCAGCCACAGGGCAAAGGTGGCGCGGGCATCGCCACAGGCCTCGTGCAGCCGGGCCCGGGGCAGGCCGAGGCCCGGGGCCAGTTCAAGCGCGGGGCGCTCGCGCCGGGGCGCGCGTGTCAAAAGCCGAGTCGTCATGCGGCCAGCCTAGCATGTTCGCATTTTGTTCTCAATTGGCGCAGACCCGTCCCGGCCGCAATTCCCTCTTGCCCCGGCGCCGAAAACCGCTCAGGCTGCGGCCTGAAGACCAGGGGGGAGCAGGGGGGAGCAATGTCGGGTCACGGATATGAAAGCGGCAGGCTGAACCTGCCATTCGTCGGGATTTCCACTTTCGCCAAGCGCGCCTATGTCGCCGATTGGGGCAGCATCGAGGCCGATGTCGCGGTGCTTGGCGCGCCCTTCGATTTCGGCACCCAGTGGCGCTCGGGGGCGCGTTTCGGCCCGCGCGGCGTGCGCGAGGCCTCGACCCTGTTCAGCTTCGGCCACGCCGGCGCCTATGATCACGAGGACGACGCCACCTACCTGCCGGCCGAGGTGCGCATCGTCGACATCGGCGATGCCGATATCGTCCATACCGACACCCTGAAAAGCCACGCCAATATCGAGGCCGGGGTGCGCGCCATCCTTCGGGCCGGGGCGCTGCCGGTGGTGATCGGCGGCGACCATTCGGTGAACATCCCCTGTATCAACGCCTTCGACGATCAGGGCGAGATCCACATCCTGCAGATCGACGCCCATCTCGATTTCGTCGACGAACGCCACGGGGTGCGCTTCGGCCATGGCAACCCGATGCGCCGCGCCGCCGAGAAACCCCATGTCAGCGGGCTGACCCAGGTCGGCATCCGCAATGTCTCTTCGACCGCCAAGGACGGCTATGACGCCGCCCGCGCCATGGGCAGCGACATCCTCTCGGTGCGCCAGGCGCGCAAACTGGGCCCCGCCGGCGTCATCGACCGCATCCCGCAGGGCGCCCGGGTCTATGTCACCATCGACATCGACGGTTTCTGCCCCTCGATCGCGCCGGGCACCGGCACGCCCAGCCACGGCGGCTTTCTCTATTACGAGGTGCTCGAGATGATGCAGGCGCTGGCCGAACGCCACGAGGTGGTGGGCATCGACCTGGTCGAGGTGGCGCCCGACTACGACCCGACCGGCGGCACCTCGATCCTCGCCGCCCAGATCCTGCTCAACCTGCTCGGCTTCATCTTCCACGCCCGCAGCCGGCGCTGAACGGCCCTTTTTCTCTTGCCTGAAATATCCCGGGGGGCGTCGGCTTTTGCCCAAAAGACGACGCGGGGCAGCGCCCCGGCCCGGCCCGAAACACACAGGAGCGACAGATGAAAATGAACCCGCTCGGCCGCAGCGGCATCAAGGTCTCACAGTTCTGCCTCGGCAGCATGACCTTCGGCACCCAGACCCCCGAAGCCGAGGCCCATGCCCAGATCGACATGGCGCTGGCGGCGGGGATCAATTTCGTCGACACCGCCGAAATGTACCCGGTCAACCCGCTGAGCCCCAAGACCACCGGCCGCACCGAAGAGATCATCGGCCGCTGGTTCGAAAGCTCCGGTCGCCGCGACGCGGTGGTTCTGGCCACCAAACATTCCGGCGCCGGCTACAAGGGCGCCCGCGACGGGGCGCCGATCTCGGCCGCGACCATCGCCGAGGCGGTCGAAGGCTCGCTGCGCCGCCTCAAAACCGATTACATCGATCTCTACCAGTTCCACTGGCCCAATCGCGGCTCCTACATGTTCCGCCAGAACTGGCGCTACGACCCCTCGGCGCAGAACCGCGCCGAGACGCTGGCCCATATGCAGGAGGCGCTGGACGCGCTTCAGCGCGAAGTCGACAGGGGCCGCATCCGCGCCTTCGGTCTCAGCAACGAAAGCGCCTGGGGCACGGCGCAGTGGCTGCGGCTGGCCGAAGCGGGCGGCGGGCCGCGCGTGGCCTCGATCCAGAACGAATACTCGCTGCTGTGCCGCCTTTTCGACACCGATCTGGCCGAGCTTGCCGTCAACGAGGATGTCGGGCTGCTGGCCTTTTCGCCGCTGGCCGCCGGTCTGCTGACCGGCAAGTACCAGGGCGGGGCGCTGCCCGAGGGGTCGCGCAGATCCATCGTCGACAACCTTGGCGGGCGGGTCACGCCGCGGGTCTTCGGGGCCGTCGCCGCCTATCTCGAGATTGCCGCCCGGCACGGTCTCGATCCGGTGCATATGGCGCTGGCCTTCACCGTGCAGCGGCCGTTCACCGGCAGTTCGATCTTCGGCGCCACGCGGCTGGCGCAGCTCGAGCATGTGCTTGCGGGGCTCGAGCTGCGGCTCGGCGACGAGGTGCTGGCCGACATCGATGCCGCCCACCGGCAGCATCCGATGCCCTTCTGAACACAGCCCTAGTGAAACCGCGCTTCGGGGCCGCCGCACGTCCGTGGGCCCTTGAGCCCGACCCGCCGAATGCGCTAGGGCTGGGCCAAGGAAAGGGACCAACATGAGCAATGACATTCTGGCGACCGTGCGCGCCTCGGGGCCGCGCCGCTGGCTGGGGGTGGGGGTGCTGAGCCTGCTTGGCGCGATCCTGCTTTATCTGGGCCTCACCATGCCCTCGGGCGCGCTGCACTGGCAGCTGTTTCTCATCGTGCTGGGCGCGGCGGCGCTCTGGGTGGCCGAGAAGACCCGCCGCGCCACCGAACGGGTGGTCGAGCTGACCGCCGAGGGGCTGCGCGACAACGGGGGCGAGGTGATCGCCGCCCTCGACCAGATCACGCGGATCGAGCGCGGCATGTTCGCGATGAAACCCTCAAACGGGTTCCTGGTCCGGCTCAAGACCCCGGTCGGGCGGCGCTGGCTGCCGGGGCTGTGGTGGCGCCTCGGGCGCCGGGTCGGCATCGGCGGCGTCACGCCGGGGGCGGAAACCAAGGTCATGGCGCAGATGCTCGAAGCGATGATCGCCGAACGCGCGGCTCAGGATTCCCAGACCAGCTGAGGCGCGAAACGCGGCCGGGTGAAGACGAAGGTCTTGATCACCTGGTCGCCGAGCCCGACCTTGAGTGCGGGCTCATAGGTCGAAAGGGTCTCGACCAGGATCATGGTCTCGCCGTCGGACATGGTGGGCAGGTCGCCGACGATCTGGTTCATCGCCGAGCCGTCCATCGCCTGCATGTTGCCACGGGTCTTGGACCATTCCAGCGCATGGCTCTTGTTGGCGCCGGAATAGCTGATCACCGTGACCCGCAGCCCCGAGGCCGAATCCGACCGCGCCAGCAGGTCCAGCAGGTTCTTGGCGCCGTCGAGATAGGCATCGTCGATGGCATTGGTCTCGCGCGACAGCATGTCCGAGATCGTGAAGGCCGCCTTCTCGGTGGTCGACCGTGTCCGGTAGGCGTCGAAGAACACCCACATGGCCACCATCGCCCACAACAGCACCGGCAGGATCACCGCCGCCTCGACCGCCACCGATCCGCCGGTGTCACCTGAAAAACGGCGCAGGAAGGTTTTCAGTTTTCCAATCATGCCCGTTACCTCGGTTCCTGGACAAAGGCCGATTTCGCCACGATGGCGCTGTCGCCGGCGCCGTCGCGCTGCAACAGCGCGCTGATCCCGAGATCGGTGAACATCGGGGTGAACTTGGCGCAGGCGCGCAGGATCATCAATTCGTTGTCCATGCCATGCGAGAAAGAGACCACCGGGTCGACCTCTTCGGCGCGATTGGTGCAGGTCGCCTTGGCCGGGATGCCGGCCCAGGCGCGGGGGTCGACCAGATACATCTCGAGCGCCAGGTTGTTGAGACAGTCGGGCACCACGTTGGTTTCGCTGCACAGCATTTCCCGCAGCTTCTGGTGCGAGGGCGCGCTGCCTGTGGTCAGGCGGATCTCGCGCACCACCACGTCCAGCGCCCGCTCCAGCAGCGCCGAGCGCACCGTCATCACCCCCAGTTCGATCGAGGACAGGAGGATGAAGAAGAACACCGGGAACATGATCGCGAATTCGATCGAGGCATGGCCGGCATCCTCCTTGCGGAATCGTTTCAGGAAGCGCGTCATTGGGTCAACTTCAGCTGAGCGATGGACGAGGCGATGGCGGCGAAGGCGTCCTTGATTTCCAGCCCGTCGACGTCGAAGTAATGGTTGTCGGAACTGGCGCAGTCCTGCAGGATCGCCTGCCCGGACGAAGGCGCCTCGAAACCGATGGTGAAGACGATGATGTCCTCGGCCTTGGCGGCGTCGCAGATCGCCTTGGTGCGGCTGTTCTTGATCGAGGAGCTGACATAGCGGCGCACGGCATAATACCAGTCGGACCAGGCCTGGCTGTCATCCATCCAGGGTTCGTAGTTCTCTTCGACGTTCCATTTCAACGAGGTATAGGCCCAGAGGTCCGGGTATTGCAGCTGCACGGCCTCGCCGTCTTCCGAGACCGTGGTGATGACCTCTTCATAGGTCTTCTTGGTGCCCCATTTCTTGCAGTTTCCTTTGCGGTTGTACCGCTTGCAGTACTCTTCGACATGTTCGACCCACTCGGTCGTGGTGATCTCGCCGTTGCCATAGGGGTGGTCGGCCCATTGGTTCGTATCCGGCCAGTAGTAAAGGTCGTCGTCATAGGCGCCGTTGCCGTTCTTGTCGTAGCGGTCGGTGCCGGCATAGACCGAATAGACCTCTTCCTGGTCGTTCCACCAGATGTCGGAATCGCCGCTGCGGTAGCCGTCGTTGACGTAGTATTGCGAGGTGTTCTGCCCGTCGGTCATCAGCACGATGACCTTGAGCGAGGTCTCGCCGCCGTCCTTGCCATAGGGGCGCCCGGTGAAATCGGAGGAGACCGCGCCCTGTTCGATCATGTAGCCGATCGAGGCCCGGGTCGAGGAATCCAGCAGCGCGGCGCCCCATTTCATGCCGAGGTCGATCGAGGTGTTGCCGGTGGCGTAAAGCCCGTCGATATAGGATTTCAGCGTCGCCACGTCGCCCTGAAGAACCATCGCCTCGCTGGCGCTGTCGGCGCGGCAGACCGGAGACTGGACCAGTTCCTTGGGGTCGTTGTCGCGCCCGTCATAATAGCTCCAGGGGCTGAAATGCAGGGCCTGGGTCCAGCGGTCTGCGGGATCGAGCGCGGTGGTGGCAAAATCGTCATCGTCGAAATGGATGCAATGCGAATAGCCCTGCTGGCTGGCGGCCTTGTCCGAGGTGCCGCCGTCAAGGGCGGTCTCGACGTCCACATCGCCGGTGACCGAGGCGTTGAGCGTGTCGAACAGGGTCTCGGGGATCGACACCTGGGTGGCATAGGGGATGATCGAGACCGACAGCGCGCCTTCCTCGGAGTTGTCGGCCATGGTCTCGATGAAATCCTTGGCGGCGATCTTGAGGTTGGTCAGCCGCGAATTGGAGTTCATCGAGCCCGAGACGTCGAGCACCAGCGAGATCTCGAGGTTTCCGATCCGCTCTTCGGCGCGGCCCGAGGCCGGCACCGCGACCTTGTCGATGCCAAAGACCTTGATGAAATGCGTCTTGATGTCCATCGAGGCGCTGGCCTCGACGACGCGGTAGTTCAACCCGTCGTCGACCGTGACGCTGGCCAGGTAGTCGGTCATGCCGGACTTGGCGAAATAATCCTCGACCACGGCCTGGGGGTCGCGCTCTTGGTTGAGGTCGGCGGCAGCGAGAATGGCGCGGTCCAGCGTGTGCTGCAGGCGGGTGCGCTTCATCTCGGAGCGGATCACGTCGATGCCGACGCCGCCGATCATCAGGATCATGATGAACAGAAAGACCGCAAAACCGACCAGAACCCCGTCTTCGTCGCGGGCAAAGCGCCGCAGCCAGCCCGCGCAGGCACGCGAGGCGCGCTGCGGAATCCCGGTCTGCGGATGTCTCCTGTGAAGACGCATTCTGTCACCAATTGCTCGCGGCGCTCGCGCCAGCACGACCTGAGGCCGCGCCCATTGCGCCACAGGCTTTCTGCGCGCCAAATGGGGCAGAACTGCGGCGGAACTGGTGCGGTTGTTTGATACCGCCGGGATTGATGCCTGCGGGTGGACGATCTGGCCGGGGTCTGCCGATTGTTTCGATTTTCGCAAATTGCCCGGTATTTCAGCGGAAAGCCGAAATACCCTCTCGCCACCTGCGACGGAACCGGCTTAGGCTGCGCTTGAGGCCGGGGCTGCGGCGTTGAGTCGCAATTCCGTTTTGCAGGAGGTGAAAGATGAGCATTTCGAAAGAGCCGAGTTTCAGAGAAAGCGTGGACCTGATGTTCAACCGCGCGGTGGCGCTGATGGATCTGCCGCCGGGGCTGGAGGAAAAGATCCGGGTCTGCAACGCGACCTACACGGTGCGCTTCGGGGTGCGGCTGCGGGGGCAGATCCAGACCTTTACCGGCTATCGCTCGGTGCATTCCGAGCACAAGGAACCGGTCAAGGGCGGCATCCGCTACGCGATCGGCGTCAACCAGGACGAGGTCGAGGCGCTGGCGGCGCTGATGACCTACAAATGCGCCCTGGTCGAGGCGCCCTTCGGAGGCTCCAAGGGGGGGCTGCGCATCGACCCGCGCAAATACGAGGAATACGAGCTTGAGCTGATCACCCGGCGTTTCGCCTATGAGCTGGCCAAGCGCGACCTGATCCACCCCAGCCAGAACGTGCCGGCGCCCGACATGGGCACCGGTGAACGCGAGATGGCCTGGATCGCCGACCAATATGCGCGCATGAACACCACCGAGATAAATGCCATTGCCTGCGTCACCGGCAAGCCATTGAATGCAGGGGGGATTTCCGGCCGTGTCGAGGCCACGGGACGGGGCGTGCAATATGCGCTGCGCGAGTTCTTCCGCGACAAGCGCGACATGGAGAAGGCCGGTCTGACCGGCACGCTGGATGGCAAGCGGATCATCGTTCAGGGGCTGGGCAACGTCGGCTATCACGCCGCCAAGTTCCTCAGCGAAGAAGACGGCGCCAGGATCACCGGCATCATCGAGTGGGACGGCGCGCTTTTCAACGAAAAGGGGCTGGATGTCGATGCGGTGCGGGCCTGGATCGTCAAACATGGCGGGGTCGCCGGTTTCCCGGACGCGGTGCACAGCAGCGACGGTGCCACGGTGCTGGAAGAGGACTGTGACATCCTGATCCCGGCGGCGCTGGAGGGGGTGATCAACCTGACCAACGCGGCGCGCATCAAGGCGCCGCTGATCATCGAGGCGGCCAACGGCCCGGTCACGGCCGGTGCCGACGCGGTGCTGCGCGAAAAGGGCACCGTCATCATTCCCGACATGTATGCCAATGCCGGCGGTGTCACCGTGTCCTATTTCGAATGGGTCAAGAACCTCAGCCACATCCGCTTCGGCCGCATGCAGCGGCGCCAGGAAGAGGCGCGCCACCAGCTGATCGTCGACGAGCTGGAGAGCCTGTCCGAGGTGATGGGCAAGAAATGGTCGCCGAGCCCTGATTTCAAGCAGAAATACCTGCGCGGCGCGGATGAGCTGGAGCTGGTGCGCTCGGGGCTCGATGACACCATGCGGATCGCCTATCAGTCGATGCGCGACGTCTGGCACAGCCGCGACGATGTCGATGACCTGCGCACCGCTGCCTATCTGGTGGCGATCGAGAAGGTCGCCGCCAGCTATCGCGCCAAGGGGCTGTAACCTTGTCGGAAATCGCGCTGTCCTGCCGCTGCGGCACCCTTGGGGGGGTGCTGCATCACGGCGCCGGTGCCGGCAGCCGGGTGCTGTGCTATTGCCGCGACTGCCAGACCGGGGCCCATGCGCTGGGCGCCGGCGATCTGCTGGATGCGCGCGGCGGCAGCGCGATCTTCCAGACCATCCCGGCGCGGGTCGAGATCACTTCGGGCCGCGACCGGCTGGCCTGTCTGCGCCTGTCGCCCAAGGGGCTGATGCGCTGGTACGCCGCCTGCTGCGATACGCCTTTGTTCAACACGCTGGGCACGCCGCGCCTCTGTTTCGTCGGGGTGCTGGAACATGCGGTTGCGCCCGGCGCGCGCGATCATCTGGGGCCGCTGGTCTCGGTCGCCAATACCGGCGGCGCGCGGCCCGGTGAGCCGGCGCCAAAGCCCCGCGGCGTGGCTTTGGCCGGTTTCAACATCGTCAGCCGGCATTTCGCGGCGCTGCTGCGCGGCCGGCGCACGACGCCCTTTTTCAAGGCCGACGGCAGCGCGGTGGTCGCCCCCCGGGTGCTGAGCCTTGACGAACGCCGGGCCGCGACGCCGCCGCATCTGGCCGGTTGACCTGCCCGGCGCAAGTGGTGTTTTTGCATCTCATCGCCTTGATGCGACCACTCCTGTCGCAAACAGCTAAACCACTGCGGTTCGCGCATTGCACTTTCTGCGCAGGAAGGGTTTCATCTGACCCGTCTGATGGGAGGTGAACATGCGCTTTTCGGGCTGGAAGGTCATCAAGGAGGGGCTCTCGGGGAACCGCGGCTGGCAGGCGCATTGGCGCGATGCCCAGCCCAAGGCGCAGTATGACGCCATCATCATCGGTGGCGGCGGCCACGGGCTGTCGACCGCCTATTACCTGGCCAAGAACCACGGGCTGACCAATATCGCGGTGCTGGAAAAGGGCTATCTCGGGGGCGGCAACGTCGGGCGCAACACCACCATCGTGCGCGCCAATTACTTTCTTCAGGGCAATTCCGAATTCTATTCGCATTCTCTGAAACTGTGGGAAGGGCTTGAGGCCGAGCTGAACTACAACGTCATGCATTCCCAGCGCGGGCTGATCAACCTGTTCCACTCGGACGGGCAGCGCGATGCCTTTGCGCGGCGCGGCAACATGATGGTGAACCAGGGCGATGATGCGATCCTCCTGGACCGCGAAGGGGTGCGCAAACATCTGCCCTATCTCGATTTCGAACAGACCCGGTTCCCGATCTATGGCGGGCTTTACCATCCGCGCGGCGGCACCGCACGCCATGACGCGGTGGCCTGGGGCTATGCGCGCGGCGCCTCGGATCGCGGCGTCGATCTGGTCCAGAACTGCGAAGTCACCGGCATCGACATCGAAAACGGCGTGGTCAAGGGCGTGCAGACCACGCGCGGGCCGATCCGTGCCGGCAAGGTCGGCATTCTGGTCGCCGGGCGTTCGGGGCAGCTGGCGGCGATGGCCGGGCGGCGGCTGCCGATCGAGAGCCATGTGTTGCAGGCCTTTGTCACCGAAGGGCTGAAGCCGGTGATCGACAATGTGGTCAGCTTCGGCATGGGGCATTTCTATATGAGCCAATCCGACAAGGGCGGGCTGGTGTTTGGCGGCGATCTG
>NZ_JBFJVE010000077.1:0-12710 GCF_041624275.1 Shimia sp. | reverse complement strand
GGCGCTGCGCGCCGCCAGCCGCCAAATCGACGAGCGCAAGGACCGGCACCGCGAGATCGCGCGCGAAGTCTGGCTCGGGCAGGTCGCAGGGATGACCGTCGCCGAACGCCGGGCCTATGCGGCGCGGATGCGCGAGATCCTGAACCGCGACGCGCCCGCGCGCCGACAAGCCGACTGAGCCGCGCTCAGCGGCCGCGCGACAGCTGCCCCATCGGCAGCTCTGGCGGGCCGTCGAGCGAGATCTGGTTGCGCCCGGTCGCCTTGGCGCCATAGAGCGCCCGGTCGGCGCATTCCAGCAGCCCGGTGCCCGAGTCGCCGGCGCCGTCGCGGGCGGCGTCGAGATGGTCGCTGGCCAGCGCGATGCCGATACTGACCGTGACCGGGATATGCAGGTCGCGGTTCTGGATCGTCACCGGCGTCGCGCCGACCCGGCGGCACAGGCGCGAGGCGACCCTCGTGGCCTCGGCACGTCCGGTGGCCGGCAGCACGATCAGGAATTCCTCGCCGCCGATCCGCGCCAGCAGGTCCACCGGGCGCAGGCTGTTGCGCAGCCGCTCGGCGACCTCTTTCAGCACCGCGTCGCCCGCGGCATGGCCGAAACGGTCATTGATGGTCTTGAAATGGTCGAGATCGGCCACCATCACCGCGTAGTCGTTGTTGCCCCGGGTCGAATATTCGGCGATCCGCTTCAGGTGCGGCAGCGCATAGCGGCGGTTGAACAGCCCGGTCAGCGGATCGGTCACCGCCGCTTCCAGCCCTTCCTCGAGGTTGCGGCGCAGGCGGTCGCGCAGCCGCTTGCGTTGCAGGATCGTCTCGAGCCGCAGCGCGACCTCTTCGGCATCGAAGGTGCCGGTCATCGCGTCATTGGCCCCGAGGTCCAGCGCGTTCACCTGCAATGCCTCGCAGCTTTGCGGCAGCAGCACCAGAATGCCGGCGCCGCGCGTCGACGGCCGCGCCCGGATCTCGGCCAGCAGGCGCAGGGCGTCGTCGGGGCAGGTGTCATCAAGCGCCACGACAAAGGCGTCGGGCGCCGCGACCCGGCCCAGCCCGCGCAGGGCTTCGTACAGGGGCATGTGGTCAATGGCATGGGGCAGCAGCGGTTTCAGCGCCGTTCGCCAGCGTCGCCCGATGGCCCGCTCGCCGGTGGCAAGGACGATCTGCGCCATGGGTTCGAACCCGGCCTGCGGGGTCTCGGCAAAGCCGAGCGCCCGCCGGGCCCGGCCCCGCAGGCGCAGATCGTCCTGCGCGTCTCTGGCCCGCAACAGCGAGCGAATGCGGGCCAGAAGCGCGGCTTCGTCGACCGGAACCGAAAACACGTGATCGGCCCCGGCCCGCAGCGCCTCGAGACGGAGGTCGCGGCTGCTGCTGCCGCTCAGAAGCAGGATCGGGATGCCGGGTCCGGGGGCCGCCGCCTTCAGCCTTTTGCAGGCCGCGAGGCAGGCGCGGTCGTCGGGGCCGGTCCCGATCACGATCAGATCCGGCGCGGCCCGGCGCAACAGCCGCTCGGCCTCGGGCAGGGAGCCGGCCTGCACCACGTGAAAGAAGGCCGTCGACAGTTTTACCTTGAGCACGATCCGGTTTGTCGCGACATTGTCGAGGATCAGAATTTTACCTGGCATCGCTCGATCCGATACTTGCAGAGGAGTTTGTTCACCTTGTGATCGGATTGGTTAAGAAAAGATTGCGAAAGTAGTGAAAATGCAAATGACAGAGGATGCGGCCGGCACCCTGGCGCTGAGGGCGCTGGGCTGGCTGATCGGCGAGGACGACCTGCTGGGGGTGTTTCTCGGTGCCACCGGGGCCAGTGCCGACGACCTGAGGGCGCAGGCCGCCGATCCGGCCTTTCAGGCCTCGGTGCTGGAGTTCCTGACTATGGACGACGCCTGGGTCACGCGGTTCTGCGACAGCCTGGGCGAAGAGTATACCGCCCCGCTTGCCGCCGCCCGGGTCCTGGCGGGCGAGGCGGGCCGGCACTGGACCTGAGAATTTTCCGCCATCCAGGACCGGCGCTCTTGTATCGCCGTTCCGGGGCGGGCACTGTGGCGGCATGTTCGGGCGGGGTGGTATGATGCGGGTAGACGGACTTCTTTTCGACAAGGATGGCACGCTGTTCGATTTCGGCGCGACCTGGAACAGCTGGGCGGCACGGGTGATCCCGGATTTCGCCGCCGGCGACGATGCCCTGGCGCAGCGCATTGCCCACGAGCTGGATTTCGATCTCCGGCGCGGCGAGTTCCTGCCCGTCAGCGCGATCATCGCCGGCACCAACCGCGACGCCGCCGAGGCGCTGGCGCGGGCGCTGCCCGGCCGGAATGTCGACGAGCTGGAAGAAACCCTGATGTATGCCGCCGCCGAGGCGCCGCTGTGCGAGGCCGTGCCGCTGGCGCCCTATCTCGACGGGCTGGCGGGCCGGGGGCTGAAGCTCGGGGTGATGACCAATGACACCGAATACGGCGCCCGCGCGCATCTCGACAGCGTCGGCGTGACCGCGCGTTTCGATCTGGTGCTGGGTTTCGACAGCGGCTTCGGCGCCAAGCCCGAACCGGGCCCGCTGCTGGCTTTCTGCGACCGTTTCGCGCTGCCGCCCGAGCGGGTGGCGATGGTCGGTGACAGCACCCACGACCTGGTGGCGGGCCGGCGCGCCGGCATGCAGACCGTGGCGGTGCTGACCGGCATGGCCACCGAGGCCGAACTGGCGCCTTATGCCGATGTGGTGTTCCCGCATATCGGCCATATCCCCGACTGGCTCGACGCCTGAACAAGCCAGCACCCGGTACCCGGACATTTTCTGCCTCCGCGCCTGCGCGGTGGTTGCCCCGTGGCCGGCCGCTCTGCGCCCGGCGGGCAAACTGCGGCGCGAAAAGTCGCGCCGAAAAACGAAAACGACAGGTTTTGTCGCAAAGCCGCGATCTGCGCCGCGCGGACTGGTGTCTCCTGCGGACAGCGAGAACCGGAGTGAGCGCAATGAAGGAAACAGCAGGACGCAGGCGGCGTGGTGGCGGACGCGCGGGCAATGCGGCGCGGCGCGGCGGCGCCGGGGTGATCGACCAGATGCCGTGGCGGCTGCCGGTCAATTGCGACCGCCCGACCGAGCCGCTCGGCGCGGACGGGGTGCAGGCGATCCACGACGGCGCGATGCGCATCCTCGAAGAGATCGGCATCGAGTTCTACAATGACGAGGCCCGCGCGCTGCTGAAACAGGCCGGCTGCACGGTCAGTGGCGACACTGTGCGCGCCGGGCGTGATTTCATCATGGAGATGATCGCCAAGGCGCCGTCGAGCTGGACCCTGACGCCGCGCAACCCCGCGCGCCAGATCACCATGGGCGATGGCCACATCCTGTTCGGCAATGTCTCCTCGCCGCCCAACTACTGGGACATGGCGCTGGGCCGCAAGGTGCCGGGCACCCGCGAGATGTGCGCCAACCTGTTCAGGCTGTCGCAGTATTTCAACTGCATCCATTTCGTCGGCGGCTATCCGGTGGAGCCGCAGGACATCCATGCCAGCATCCGCCATCTGGACGTGATGTATGACAAGCTGACCCTGACCGACAAGGTCGCCCATACCTACAGCCTGGGCGCCGAGCGGGTCGAGGATTCGATGGAGATGGTGCGCATCTCGGGCGGCTGGAGCCATGATGACTTCGAAGCCACGCCGCGGATGTACACCAACATCAACTCGACCTCGCCGCTGAAACACGACGAGCCGATGATGGACGGCTGGATGCGCATGGCGCGGCGCAACCAGGGGTTGGTGGTAACGCCCTTCACCCTGGCCGGGGCAATGGCGCCGGTGACCATGGCCGGGGCGGTGGCGCAATCGCTGGCCGAGGCGCTGATCGCGGTGGCGCTGGCGCAGTATATCCGCCCCGGCGCGGCCTGCGCGATCGGCACCTTCACCTCGAATGTCGACATGAAATCGGGGGCCCCGGCCTTCGGTACCCCGGAATACATGCGCGCCACCCAGATGACCGGCCAGATGGCGCGGTTCTACGGCCTGCCGCTGCGCGCCAGCGGCGTCTGCGCCGCCAATGTGCCCGACGGTCAGGCGATGTGGGAGACCTCGAACAGCCTGTGGTCGGCGGTGCAATCGGGGGCCAACATGGTCTATCACGCCGCCGGCTGGCTCGAGGGCGGGCTGATCGCGAGCCCGGAGAAATTCGTCATGGATTGCGAAGTGCTGCAAATGATCCAGCGCTATCTCGAGCCCGAGATCTGCGCCACCGGCCCCGAGGAGATCGCCCTCGAGGCCATTCGCGACGTCGGCAAGGACGGGCATTTCTTCGGCATCCAGCATACCCAGGACCGCTATACCACCGCCTTCTACCAGCCCTTTGTCTCCGACTGGCGCAACTACGAGGCCTGGGACGCCGCCGGCAGCGTCTGGACGCCGGAGCGGGCGCACCACCTCTACCAGCAGATCATCGACTCTTTCGAGGCCCCGCCGATGGAGGATGCGATCCGCGAGGAACTGGCGGCCTTCGTCGCCAGGCGCAAGGAAGAGGGCGGCGCCCCGACCGATTTCTGACCCGTTTGCGCCCCGGACGCGGCGGCAGGTCGTTCCGGGGCTACCCGCCGGTTTGAAACTCTTCTACTCTGAGGGGAACGCACGGGGTGCGCCAGACACAGCGGGAGAGTGACGATGACCTCTGAGTACGAGACCACGGTGACGGGCCGGGCGGCGATGACGCTGACCGGAGCTTCGGCGGGGCTGACGATATGGCTTTTGATCGAGCTGTTGCCCACCTATGTCGACAACAGCCATCTTCTGCTTCTGGTTGCGGCGCTGGTTGCCGGTTTCTTTGCCGCCCTTCTGGCCATGGCCGGTCCGCTGTCGATCGGGCGGGCGGCGCTGGGCGCCGGTGGCCTGGCGGCGATCGCGGCGCTGTTTCTGGAATGGGCCAGTTTCCGCTTTGTCGACATCGAGCCGTTTCTCGGCTCGGGGTTTGCCCTCAGCGCATGGGGGGCGATCCTGTGGATCGGCACGCCTTTCGTCGCTCTGCGGCTGTGGAACAGAAACTACTGGGTCTCCTATCTCGACCTCTTCGAATTCTCATGGTCGGTCGTCGTGCGCTATGCTGCGGCCTGGCTGTTCGTCGGCCTGTTCTGGGCGGTTCTGTTCCTGTCGGATGCGCTGCTCTCGCTGGTGTCGGTCAACTGGATCGAGGATCTGATCGACATCGACCCGGTGCCGTTCCTGCTGACCGGCGCGGTGCTGGGGCTGGCGCTGCGCGTGGTCTGGGAAATGCGCGACTATCTTTCGCCCTATCTGGTGCTGCACCTGTTGCGCCTGCTGCTGCCGGTGCTGTTGATGGTGATGGTGGTCTTCGTGCTGGCGCTGCCGATGAGCGACCCCAAGACCCTGTTCGGCGGGCTGTCGCCGGCGGGCACGATGATGGGCGCGGCGCTGGGCGGGATCTGCCTGATCAGCGTGGCGCTGGACAAGTCCGATGCCGATGCGGTCTCGGCCGTCTGGATGCAATGGGCGACCCGCCTGCTGGCGTTGCTGCTGCCGGTGCTCTGCGGCGTGGCGCTCTACGGGATCTGGCTGCGGGTGGCGCAATATGGCTGGACGCCCGCCCGTCTGGCGGCGCTGGTGGCGGCGCTGGTGGTTCTCGCCTATGCGCTGATCTACGCGCTGGCGGTGCTGCGCGGCGGCGACTGGATGGCGCGAATCCGGCGCGGCAACCTGGTGATGGCGGGCATCGTTCTGGCGCTCTCGCTGCTGTGGCTGAGCCCGCTGCTGAACGCCGAGGCGATTTCTGCCCGCAGCCAGGTGGCGCGCTATCTCGGCGGCGCGACCACCGTCGAACAGACCGCGATCTGGGAGCTGAGCCATGACTGGGGCCGGCCCGGCAAGCGCCAGCTGGCGCGGTTGCAGGCGCTCGAGGGCGATGAGCACGCGGCGCTGCGCGCGGCGATCGCAGCGGCGGGCGAGGCCGAAAGCCGCTATAGTTTCGAAGATCGGGTGGTGAGCGACCCCGGCGCGCCCGGCGCCGTGGCGCTGGCCGGGCTGATCCGCAGCCTGCCCGGCGAGGGAACGCTGGCCCCGGCGCTGCTGCGCGATCTGCCGCCCTTTCGGATCGAGGATTGGCTGACCGCCTGCGAACGCGATCGTGCGCCGGGCTGCATGCTGGTGCAGGGCGCCTTCGCCCCGCAGGACGCGATGCTGACGGGCATCCTGCTGCTGCCGGGGACGGGGGCCGACTACGAGGCGATGTCGGTGCACATCGTCGGTGGGCGGCTGATCGTCGGCGAGTATCTGCGCGACATGATCACCGGCCGAGGGCTGCGCCTGACGGCCGAAGATGCCGCACGGGTGCTGGCGGGCGACTATCGCATCGCCCCCTCGAGCCGCCGGTCGCTGTGGCTGGGAGATCTGGAACTCTATCCTGAAAACTGATCATGTTGGGCCTTTGTTAAGCCCTCGCGACCATAGTGGCCCGGAAGCGAGGGATGGCGCCATGCATGGTCTGATCAACAGGGCAATCCAGTGTTACGTGCGCGACAACTACGGCCGCGAACGCTGGATCGAGGTGACCCATCTTGCCGATCTCGGGTTCAGCGACTTCGAGGCGATGCTGCACTATGACGATGCGCTGACCGAGGCGGTGCTGGCGGCGGTGTCGCGCAGTCTCGGCGTGCCGCGCGAAACCGTGCTCGAGGATATCGGCACCTATCTGGTGTCGCATCCCAATGTCGAGGCGCTGCGCCGCCTGCTGCGCTTTGGCGGGGTCAGCTTCGTCGCCTTCCTGCATTCGCTGGACGAATTGCCCGACCGCGCCCGGCTGGCGGTGGATGATCTGCGGCTGCCGCGCATGGAGCTGTGCGACCATGGCGACAACCGCTATGCGCTGATTTGCAGGGGCGATCACGCCGGTTTCGGCCATGTGATGATGGGGGTCCTGCGCACGCTCGCCGACGATTACGGCGCGCTGGTTTTTCTGGAGCACAAGGGCGGCGCCGGCGGCTCTGAAACGATCGAGATCACGCTGGTCGAAGCCGCCTTTGCCGAGGGGCGCCGCTTTGAGCTGGGCGCCGGGGCGGGCTGAGGCGTGCAGGGGATCGACCACATAACCCCGGTGCTGGATGTGCTTTGCCCGATGCATGTGGTCCTCGGACCGGCCGGCGAGATGACCCATTGCGGCCCGACCTCGCGCAAGTTCTGGCCCGATGACGGCGCGCCACCGGCGCGGGTCTTCGACGCCTTCGAGGTGCTGCGCCCGCGCGGCATCGCCGACATGGGCAGCCTGCTGGCGGCGCGCGGCGAGAAACTGCACCTGAAAAAGCGCGCCGCGCCGCGCACCGCGCTGAAAGGGGTGGTCATGCCCTTCGGCGCCGGTGGCGGGGCGGTGCTCGACCTGTCCTTCGGCATCTCGATCATGGAGGGGGTGCGCGATTACGCGCTGACCAGCACCGATTTCGCGGTCACCGACCTGACCATCGAGATGCTCTATCTGATCGAGGCGAAATCGGCCGCGATGGAGGCCTCGCGCAAGCTGAACCTGCGCCTTCAGGGGGCCCGGATCGCGGCCGAGGAACAGGCCTTTACCGACACGCTGACCGGGCTCAAGAACCGCCGCGCCATCGACCATATCCTGTCGCGGCTGATCGAGAGCGGCCGCGCCTTTGCCCTGATGCAGCTCGATCTCGATTTCTTCAAGGCGGTCAACGATACCCATGGCCATGCCGCCGGCGATGCGGTGCTGCAACAGGCGGCCCGGGTGCTGGTCGAGGAAACCCGCGAACAGGATTGCGTGGCCCGCGTCGGCGGGGACGAATTCGTGCTGATCTTCGAGGCCCTGAGCGACCGCCACAGGCTGGCCGAGATCGCGCGGCGCATCATCGCGCGCATCGAGGAACCGGTGCCGTTCAACGGCGCCGAATGCCGGATCAGCTGCTCGGTCGGCATCGCCCTGTCGCAGGATTGCCATCCGCCAAGCCAGGAGGCGGTGATGGCCGATGCCGACACCGCGCTTTATGCTTGCAAAAGGGCCGGAAGGGCGCAGTTCCGCTTTTTCGGTGAACCGGAAAATGCGGGCGGTTCCGGCCCCCGACCCGGCCCCCGGCAGAAGTCGGGCCCGCCGCCGGGCTGAGGCCGCCACCGACCGGCGGCGGCACGGCCACAGTCAGCGGCCGGCGAGGGTCGAAAGCCGGATGTGGCTTTGGGTTTCGGCCACGTCGGGCAGGGCGCGGATCTCGTCCAGCACCTGATCCAGCCGTTTCAGCGAGGCGGTGCGCAGCTCGGCGACAATGTCGAAATTGCCGCTCAGCGTGTGAATGTCGGTGATCGCCGCGATCCGCCGCAGGGCGGCCAGCGCCACCCGCGTGTCGTCGGCGCGCAGCCGGATCAGGGTAAAGGCGCTGACCTGGTGATCCTCGGCCGATTGCCCGAGTTCGACCGTGAAGCGGTGGATGACCTTGGCATGCCTCAGCTTGTCGATGCGGTTCTGGACCGTGCCGCGCGACACGTTCAGCGCCGCCGCCAGATCGGTCACCGAGGCCCGCGCATCCTTGGTCAGAAGATGCAGCAATTTGTGGTCCAGATCGTCCATGAGGCCCCCTTGGTCATTGATCTGTCATTTTGTGAAAATAATCCCGAATTGCAATGAAAAATGCCGTTCTGATTGACACGTCATCGGGCGAGAGTGGTTCAAACGGCCCAGCCGGGCCCCTTTGACCAACAAGGAAGACCAAGATGCCCGTCACCGATACCCTGCCGCGCCATGCGCGGATTCTCAGCGCCTGCGGGCTTGAGCCGGCGCTGACCGAAGCCGGCCCGCTGGAGGTTTTCACCCCCATCGACGGCAGCCGGATCGCCGGCCTTGCCATTCATGATGCAGGCGACGCCGAGGCGCAGATCGCCAAGGCGCAAACCGCCTTCAAGGCCTGGCGCATGGTTCCGGCACCGCGCCGGGGCGAACTGGTGCGGCTACTGGGCGCGGCCCTGCGCCGCGAAAAGGAAAACCTTGGTCGCCTGGTGACGCTGGAATGCGGCAAGATCTATCAGGAGGGCCTGGGCGAGGTGCAGGAGATGATCGACATCTGCGACTTTGCCGTCGGCCTGTCGCGCCAGCTCTACGGGCTGACCATCGCCTCGGAACGCCCCGGTCACGCGATGCGCGAAACCTGGCACCCGATGGGCACCTGCGGCGTCATCACCGCCTTCAACTTCCCCGTCGCGCCCTGGTGCTGGAACGCGGCGCTGGCGCTGGTCTGCGGTGATCCGGTGATCTGGAAACCCTCGGAAAAGACCCCGCTCACCGCGCTGGCGGTGCAGAGGATCTGCGACGGCGTCATGGCCGAGTTCGGCAGCGACGCGCCGGCGGGGCTGATCCAGACCCTGATCGGCGGGCGCGACCTGGGCGCGGCGCTAACCGCCAGCAAGGATGTGGCGATCATCTCGGCCACCGGTTCGGTGCCGATGGGCCGCGCGGTGGCGCGCGACATGTCGGAGCGTCTCGGTCGCAGCATCCTCGAGCTCGGTGGCAACAACGCCATGATCGTGGCGCCCTCGGCCGACCTCGAGATGGCCCTGCGCGCCATCGTCTTCTCGGCTGTCGGCACCGCCGGCCAGCGCTGCACCACCCTGCGCCGCCTGATCGTGCATGAAGACATCTATGACGCGCTGATCCCGCGCCTGATCAAGGCCTATCAGGGTTTGCCCATCGGCGATCCGCTGGCGGAGGGCACCCTGATCGGCCCGCTGATCGACGCCGCGGCCATGGCCGCCATGGACTCATCCCTTGAACAGGCCAAGAGCCAGGGCGGCACCGTGCATGGCGGCGGCCGGGCCGTGACCGGTGACTACCCCGACGCCGCCTATGTGCACCCGGCGATCGTCGAAATGCCCGCGCAATCGGCGATCATGCATCACGAGACCTTTGCCCCGATTCTCTACGTGGTGAAATACCGTGATCTGGACGAGGCCATCGCCCTGCAGAACGCGGTGCCGCAGGGGCTTTCGTCCTGCATCTTCTCCACGGATGTGCGCGAGACCGAGTATTTCCTCTCGGCCGCCGGCTCAGACTGCGGCATTGCCAACGTCAACATCGGCCCTTCGGGGGCCGAGATCGGCGGCGCCTTTGGCGGCGAGAAAGACACCGGCGGCGGGCGTGAAAGCGGCTCGGATGCCTGGAAGGGTTACATGCGTCGCCAGACCAACACCGTCAACTACTCGCGCGAGCTGCCGCTGGCGCAGGGCATCAAGTTCGATATCTGAGGGCCGTAAAAACCATGAAAAACATCGCTGTACTCGGCCTTGGAAAAGTCGGAACGCTGGCGGCGGAACTGCTGCACGGCTCGGGTTTCAACGTGACCGGCATTGACCTGGCGGCCCCCCAAAATAAGCTGCCGTTTCAGGTCAAATCGCTGGATCTGCGGGATGCCACCGG
The DNA here is from genome assembly GCF_041624275.1 of Shimia sp. Lineage (GTDB taxonomy): Bacteria > Pseudomonadota > Alphaproteobacteria > Rhodobacterales > Rhodobacteraceae > Shimia. The sequence continues at coordinate 2,317 of NZ_JBFJVE010000077.1, read as the reverse complement.
CGTGGAGGCCGAATTTGCTGCCCAGGACGCGGTGCTGTCCTGTCTGCCCTATCACCTCAATGCGCGGCTGGCCGAGATCGCGCATCGCGCGGGTATCCATTATTTCGACCTCACCGAGGACGTGCCGACCACCAACCGCATTCTCGAGTTGAGCAAGACCGCGCGCGGGCTGATGGCGCCGCAATGCGGCCTTGCGCCGGGGTTCATCGGCATCGTCGGTGCCTCGCTGATCGAAGAGTTCGACGACTGCCGCAGCTGCAAGATGCGGGTCGGCGCGCTGCCACAGCACCCCACCGGCTTGATGGGCTATTCCTTCAACTGGTCGCCCGAGGGGGTGGTCAACGAATACCTCAACGACTGCGAGGTGATCGAAGAGGGCACCCGCAAGATGGTCTCGGCCATGGAGTGGTTCGAAGACATCTATATCGACGGCGTCAAGCTCGAAGCCTTCACCACCTCGGGCGGGCTCGGGACCATGTGCGACACCTATGCCGGGCGGGTGGCCAACCTCGATTACAAGACCATGCGCTATCCGGGGCACGGCAAGCTGATGAACTTCTTCTTTCACGAACTGCTGATGCGCGAGCGCCGCGAGGAGGCGGGCGAGATTCTGGTCAATGCCAAGCCGCCGGTGAACGAGGATATCGTCTATGTCCATGCCGCTGCCGAAGGGCGGATCGGCGGCCAGTTGCTGCGCCGTGAATTCGTGCGCGGCTATCGCCCGGTCGAGGTCGCGGGCCGGATGCGCACCGCGATCGCCTGGACCACCGCCGGATCGGTGGTGGCGATCATCGAGATGGTGCGCGACGGCAAGCTGCCGGCGCAGGGGTTCCTGAAACAGGAAGACGTGCCGCTTGATGCCTTTCTGGCCACCCCCACCGGGGCGCTTTACGCAGCCTGAACGATCGATGCCTGTCTGCGAGCGGGCCGGGAAACCGGCCCGTTTTCGGGCGCTCAGGCGCGGTTCAGCCAGGCCTGCACGGTGTCGACGAACTCGCGCGGTTTCTCGGCGTGCAGCCAGTGGCCGGCGCCGGTGATCTTGGCGAAACGCGCATGCGGGAACAGGGCGCGGATGGCTGGCCGGTGTTCGCTCGTGACATAGTCGGACTTGGCCCCGGTAAGGAACAGCGTCGACCCGTCATAGCGGCCGCCGATCTCGGGAAAGCCCAGCACATGCGGCATCTGGTCTTCCAGCGCATCGAGATTGAGCCGCCAGCTCTTGCTGGCCAGGTCCAGCGACTGGGTGAAGAAACTGCGCAGGGTGGGGTCGTCGATGCTGGCCGCCAGCTGCTCCATCGCCTGCGATCGCTTGGTCACCCCACCGAGATCAACCGCCCGCATCGAGCGGATATGCTGGTTCTGATCGTGGCTGTAGGTGACCGGCGCGATGTCGGCGACGATCAGCCGGTTGACCAGCTCGGGGCGCCTTAGCGCCAGCACCATCGCCGCCTTGCCGCCCATCGAATGGCCGAGCACGTCCATCGGCCTGCCTTCGGCCTCGATCACGGCGGCAAGGTCGCCGGCCATGTCCTCGTAGGTATGGCTGTCATGCCACGGGCTCTGACCGTGGTTGCGCTGGTCCACCGAGACCACGCGCCGCTCGGGCGCCAGCCGCTTGGCGATCGCCCCCCAATTGCGCGCCGAGCCGTAAAGCCCGTGCACGATCAGCAGGTCGGGGTTGGAGCCGGACTGGCCATATTCGATCTTGTTCAACATGGCGCCTTGATAGCCTGTCGCCCGCAGCGCTGCCAGCCCTGTTGAGCGCGCCCCCGCGATTGCGTAAGACTGGCCGCAGGAGGACCGCCGGTGATCGACCCCGCCAAGCTGCGCAGAGACAACCGCGACCTGTGCCGGCTGGCCGGGCGGAAGTTTTCGTTCGAGGTCGAGACGCTCGAGAGGGCGATGAAAAAGATCGGCCGGCGCCTGCCGCGCGAGGCCCATCGCCAGGCGCGGCTTCTGGCCGAGGCTGAGCGTCTGGCCGGGCACCCCAAGCTGTCGCTGATGCTGGATGCCGAGGAGATCGTCGGGGCGCAGGCCGCGCTGCGTGCCGCGCTGGAGCGGATCGACCCGAAAGAGCGCCGCAAGGGCATGGTGCTGAGCACGCTCGTCATGGCCGCCTTCCACCTGATTGCGGTTTTCGCGCTGCTGGTGGCGGTGCTGCTGTGGCGTGGGTTTCTCTAGGGTCTGTACTCAATAAGGGGTTCCACTGACGAGATTAGCGTGATTCACTTCTGCGAAAGAGCAGGAGGTGAGCATGGCACGATATGACCTGAGCGATGAGGAATGGCGGATCGTTGAGCCGCTTTTGCCGCGCCCT
>NZ_JBFJVE010000076.1:0-12716 GCF_041624275.1 Shimia sp. | reverse complement strand
CCGGGGCCATCGACCATCATGTTGGTCTGATAGCCGATCGGCGTCGCGAATGAGGCCGAGGCGGCCACCATCACCGCCACCACCAGCGGGCGTGGATCGATTCCCATCGCCGAGGCCAGCCCGATGGCGATCGGCGTGATCACCACCGCCACGGCATTGTTCGACACCAGCTCGGTCAGGATCGAGGTCAGAAGATACAGCGACCAGATCACCACGAAGGGCGACTGATCGCTGAGGAAGGGGGCCAGCCCCTGCACGATGATCTCGACCGCCCCCGAGCTTTCCAGCGCCGCGCCGACGCTCAGCATGGCGAAAATCAGCGCCAGCAGCCGCCCGTCGACGAAGCCGAAGGCCTCGTCGCTGTCGATGCAGCGGGTCAGAAAGATCGCCGCCATGGCAATGATCGCCAGCAGCAGCAGCGGCGCCACCCCGAGCGCGGCCAATACCACGACCGCGCCCAGCGCCAGCACCGCCACCGGCGCATGGCTGCGCCGATAGGCGCGGTCGGTGGGCTTGGAGACATCCAGAAGGTTCATCTCGGCCGCCAGGCGCTGGATATCCTCGGGCGCCCCCTCGAGCAGCAGCGTATCGCCGGCCTGCACCACCAGATCGTCGAGCTGGCGGCCGATGTTCCTGTCGCGGCGATGGGCGGCGATCGGATAGACGCCAAAGCGGCGGCGCAGCCGCATGTCGCCCAGCCGGCGGCCGACCATCTTGCAGTTGGGGGTGATCAGCGCCTCGACGGTGGTGGTCTCGACCGCCGAGACCTGATCGACCCGCTTCAGGCTCTTGTCGCGCTGCAGGCTCAGAAGCTCGGTCATCTTGGTGCGCAGCACCACCCGGTCGCCGACCTCGAACATCACCCCCTGCAAGTTGCGCCTCAGCGAGGCATCGCCGCGGATCACGTCGACCAGCCGCACGCCCTCGCGCTTGAACAGCTGCACCGAGGTCACCTCGCGGCCGATGAGGTTGGAATCCGGCGGAATCACCGCCTCGGTAAAGAATTTCTTGGCCGATTTGTCCGACAGGAGGTCGGCCATGCTGTCGCGGTCGGGCAGCAGGCGCGGGGCGATGAAACGCAGGTAGAGCGCCCCCCAGACGGCAAGGATCACCGCCAGCGGGGTGACTTCGAAGATCGAAAACGCCGCCAGGCCACGCGCCCGCGCCACCCCGTCGACCAGCAGGTTGGTCGAGGTTCCGATCAGCGTCAGGCAGCCGCCGAGAATCGCCGCATAGGACAGCGGAATCAACAGCTTGCTGGCCGAGATCCTGAGCTTGCGCCCCAGCTGGACAAAGACCGGGATCATCACCACCACCACCGGGGTGTTGTTGACGAAGGCCGAGGCGAACATGACGAAGGCCATCAGCGCCCCGATGGCGATCGCCGGGCTGCGGTCGGCCTGGGATTCGGCGAGCTGGGTGAACCAGTCAAGCGCCCCGGTGCGCACCAGCGCCCCCATGACGATGAACATGGCGACGATGGTCCAGGGCGCCGGGTTGGCCAGCACCTCCAGCGCCTGCTCATAGGGCAGAAGCCCCAGCGCCAGCAGCACCGAGGCGCCGGTGATCGCCACCACCTCGGCCGGATAGGCCTCGCGCATGAACAGGACGAACATGGCAACCACCACGCCCAGCGCGATCACGGCCTGCGCGGTCTGCGAAACATCGAAATATTGGAGCATGCAAGCCCGTCCCAGTTAGTCTGTGCAGGTATTCTTGCGCAATCACCGCCCCTCAGCAAGCTGATTGGCGCGGCGCGGCTGCACCAGTGCCATGCCAAGCGCGATCAGCGCCATCGCTGCCCAAATCCACAGCGAATAGCGCTCGCCCAGCAGCAGCATCGCCCATATGACCCCGGCCCCGGTGACCACATAGGCGACCTGCGCCGCAAAGACCGATCCCGCCCGGTCGACCAGCCAGACATAGCCGGTATAGACCAGCACATGGATCACCGAGGCGGCCACCAGCGCATATTCCGGCGCCGCCCAGTCGGTGCGCGGGTCGATGAACTGCCCCGAGGCCAGCGCCAGCGGCAGCGCCACCACCGCCCCCACCACCGAGGCGCCGAACAGCACCTGGCCGGGCCCCAGCCCCTGCATGCCCCAGCGCGCCACCAGGTTGCCCTCGAGCGCATAGCACAGCGGCGCCACCATCGCGACCGGGATCCAAAGCACCATCGCCGGATCCGGCAGGCTCTCGGGGGCGGCCAGAATCACCACCCCGGCCAGCCCCAGAAGCAGCCCGGCAAGCCGCCGCAGGCCGAAACGGTCGGTGCCCAGCAACAGGGCGATGGGAAAGGCGCAGATCGGCACCAGCGAGATCACCACCGACATCACCCCCGAGGGCAGGAAGGCCGCCGCGCGATAGGAAAAGGAATTGGGCAGCACCGTGCCGAGAAGCGCAATCAGGAGAAAGAACCACAGCCTGCGCCACGGCAGGGCGAGCGACCGGCCGGTCGCCAGCCGCAGAACCGCCAGCACCAGCGCCCCGATCACCAGCTGCCAGAAGATCAGCCCCAGCGGCAGGTAGCCGTCGCTGACGGCGATCTTGGTCAGCGGCTGGGTCAGCCCCCAGCCGGCGCCGAGCCCGAGAAGCACCGCCGGAAAGCGCAGCCCCGCCACGGCGCCGTCAGGCCGGTCCGGCCGGGCTCAGCCGCCCGCCCCGGCGCACCATCTCGATGCGCATGGCCTGGCCGCTGCGATCGTCGGTCTCGACATAGACCCCGGCCAGGGTCGCCTCGCCCAGTGCCGGGGTGAAACGGCTCTTGGGCATGCCGGTGACGAAACGGCGCATCGGCTCGGTCTTTTCCATGCCGATCACCGAATTGTAATCGCCGCACATGCCGGCATCGGACTGAAAAGCGGTGCCGCCCGGCAGGATCTGGGTATCGGCGGTGGGCACATGGGTATGGGTGCCGACCACGAGGCTGGCGCGCCCGTCGCAGAAATGCCCCATGCCCATCTTTTCCGAGGTCGCCTCGCAATGGATGTCGATGATCGAGGCCTGCACCATGCCGCCGCGCGGATGTTTGCGCAGGATCTGGTCGGCGGCCGAAAACGGATCGTCGAAGGGGCGTTTCATGAACACCTGCCCCAGCAGCTGCGCCACCAGCACCCGGCGTCCGCCGCGCGCCTCAAAAACCCGGTAGCCGCGCCCCGGCACATCGCCATGGGCATAGTTCTCGGGGCGGATGATGCGCGGCTCGGTCTGGATGAACTGCATCATGTCCTTCTGGTCGAAGGCATGATCCCCCAGCGTGATGCAATCGGCGCCGGCGTCCAGCAGCCCCTTGGCGTGATCGCCGCTGAGCCCCATGCCGTTGGAGGCATTCTCGCCGTTGACGACGACGAAATCGAGCCGCCATTCTTCGCGCAGCCGGGGCAGGTTTTCCTTGATGGCGGCACGCCCCGCGCGCCCCATGACATCACCGAGAAACAGTATTTTCATGACGAGATGGCGTATCGCCTTCGCGGCGCCCGGACAAGAGGCGATGCATTTTCTTTGAGTATTTGCGGCGAGATGAAGTCTTTGCGCCCCTGTTTCATCTTGCCAAAAATACTCGCGCCGCAGGCCAAGCGCTTTGGCAAAGCGCTTGATCAGAAACCGCGTACGCCGCTTTCGGTGACGATCATGTCCAGCGGCTGGTCGGTGGGCTCCAGCGGTAGATTCTCGGCCTCCTGGGCGTCGAAGGCAAAGCCGATCGCCAGCGTCGCCCGCTTGCCGCGCAGCCTCTCGAGGGTGCGGTCGTAAAAACCGCCACCATAGCCAAGGCGGCCGCCGCGGGCGTCGAAGGCCACCAGCGGCACGATCAGGATTTCCGGCTCGAAGAAGTCATCCACCAGCGGCACCGCGGCGCCGAAGGGCCCGTCGCGCAGGCGCGCCTCCGGCTCCCAGCGCGAGAATTTCAGCGCCTGCCCGGCACCCTGGATCACCGGCACCCCGACCGGGCCATGGGCGGCGGCCTCGGCCATGGCGGGCACCGGGTCGATCTCGGTGCGGATCGGCAGGAAACCCGACAGCGGCACGCCGCGATAGCCCGCCAGAACCGCGCTCAGATGCGCCGACTGCCCGGGCCCGGCGGCCTCGAAGGCCTGTTTGCGGCGGGCAAAGGCGGCCTTGCGCGCCGCCGCCTTGATTTCGCTCAGTTGCATCGCTTCCCCTCAGGCCAGCATCATCGAGGCGAGACCGAGAAAGGCGAAGAACCCCACCACATCGGTCACCGTGGTGACAAACGCGCCCGAGGCCAGCGCCGGGTCGACACCCATCTTGTCCAGTAGGACCGGCACCCCGGTTCCGGCTAGCCCGGCAACGACCAGATTGACGATCATTGCGGCAGCGATGATCACCCCGAGCCCGGAGGAGTCGAACCACAGGAAGCCGACCGCCCCCATGATGACGGCAAAGGCCAGCCCGTTGACCAGCCCGACCAGCACCTCGCGGCGGATCACCCGCCACAGGTTGGCGCCGGTGAGGTCGCGGGTGGCGATGGCGCGCACCGCCACGGTCAGCGACTGGGTGCCGGCATTGCCGCCCATCGAGGCGACGATCGGCATCAGCACCGCCAGCGCCACGAATCTCTCGATCGTGTCCTCGAAAAGCGCGATCACCACCGAGGCCAGGATCGCGGTCACCAGGTTGACCCCGAGCCAGGGAAAGCGCTGGCGCGCGGTTTCCGCCACCCGGTCGCTGAGCGAGCCTTCGCTGCTGACCCCGGCCAGGCGCAGGATGTCTTCTTCGTGTTCCTCGTCGAGCACCGCCATGGCGTCGTCGATGGTGATGACCCCGACCAGACGCTCGTTCTCGTCGACCACCGGCGCCGAGATCAGGTGATACTGGTTGAAGGCATAGGCGACGTCTTCTTCGTCCTGGGTCGCGGGGATGACCCGGAACATCTCTTCCATGATGTCGCGCAGCAGGGTCTCGCGGCGCGCGCCCATGATCCGTCCCAGCGTGACATTGCCAAGCGGGCGCATCTTGGGATCGACCAGAATCACGTGATAGAACTGCTCGGGCAGGTCCTCGGCGTTGCGCAGGTAGTCGATGCACTGGCCGACGTTCCAGTGCTCGGGCGCCCAGGCGGTCTCGCGCTGCATCAGGCGGCCGGCGGATTCCTCGGGATAGGCCAGCGCCTTTTGCACCGCCGCCCGGTCGGCATCTTCCAGATGCCCGAGAATCGCCTTTTTCTGCGGCTCGTCCAGATCCTCGACAAGGTCGACCACGTCATCGGATTCCAGCTCGCGCACCGCCTCGGCCAGCACGTCGGGGCGCAGGAGCTCGATCACCTCTTCGCGCAGGCTTTCGTCCAGTTCCGACAGGATCTCGCCGTCGAACTCGCGGTCATAGAGCCGGATCAGCTCGGTCCGGTCGTGGGTCGTCACCTGTTCCAGAAGGTCGGCGATATCGGCCGGGTGGAGGGGGTCCATCAGCGCCTTCAGCGCCGCGCCGTCGCGATCCTCGACCGCCTCGAGAATCAGCGCGATGGTGCGCCGGTCGAGCGTGTAGGCGACCTCTTCGGGATCGGCCTCGGGGGGGATCTGGTCATCGTGTTGGCTCATAACGCACCCTCCTGTCCTGGCTGGCCGGACCATAGGGGAAAGCCGGGGCGGAACTCAATCCCGAGGGGACGATTTACAGCGCAATTATCCTGACCTAGGTTGGAGCGCGTGCAAACAGGAGACGATCATGAGCAGGGCAACGCTACTGCTGGGGCGGACGCTGGGCTTTGTCGGCAACCCCTTCGGCGCCCCCGTCGACGAGGTCGCCGACTACCGCGAACGCGGCGGCGTGCTGATCCGCGACGGGCATATCGCGGCGGTGGACGAGGCGGATGCGCTGCGCGACGCCTATCCCGACGCCGAGATTCGCGACTATGGCGCCGGGCTGATCTGCGCCGGTTTCGTCGACGCCCATGTGCACTATCCGCAGACCGGGATCATCGCCTCGTGGGGCAAGCGGCTGATCGACTGGCTGAACAGCTATACCTTCCCCGAAGAGATGCGCTTTGGCGACCCCGGCTATGCCGCCGAATGCGCGCGGCTTTACTTCGACCTCACCCGGTCCCAGGGGGTGACGACGATGGTCAGCTACTGCACCATCCACCCGACCTCGGTCGAGGCCTTCTTCGCCGAGGCGCAGCGGCGCGGCCAGCGGGTGGTGGCGGGCAAGACCTGCATGGACCGCAACGCGCCCGAGGGGCTGCGCGACACGGCGCAGTCGGCCTATGACGACAGCAAGGCGCTGATCGAGAAATGGCACGGGCGCGGCCGGCTCGACTATGCGATCACGCCGCGCTTCTCGCCGACCTCGACCCCCGACCAGCTTGCGGCGCTGGGGGCGCTCTGGGCCGAGCACCCCGAATGCCTGATGCAGACCCATCTCAGCGAGCAGCTTGACGAAATCGACTGGGTGAAATCGCTGTTTCCGCAGGCCCGCGACTACCTCGAGACCTACGAGGCCTTCGGCCTGCTGGGCGAAAGGGGGCTATACGGCCATGCCATCCACCTCGAGGCGCGCGAAAGGGCCAGGCTGCGCGAGGTCGGCGCCGGCATCATCCACTGCCCGACCTCGAACAGTTTCATCGGCTCGGGCCTGTTCGACATGGGCGGGCTGATCGCCGAGGGGCAGCGGGTCGGGCTGGCCACGGACACCGGCGGCGGATCGAGCTTTTCGATGCTGCGCACCATGGCCGCCGCCTACGAGATCGCCCAGCTGCGCCACAACCCGCTGCATCCGGCGCAGCTGCTGTGGCTGGGCACCGCCGGATCGGCGGCGGCGCTGCACATGGAGTACCGGATCGGCAATCTTCTGCCCGGTCACGAGGCCGATATCGTGGTGCTCGACCTGGCCTCGACCCCGGCCATCGCCCAGCGCGCGGCGCGGGCCGACGACATCTGGGAGGCCCTGTTCCCGACCATCATGATGGGCGATGACCGCGCCATCCGCGACGTCTGGATCAACGGCGCCCGCACCGCCTGAGCCGGCGGCGCGGCGGCACCGGGCGGGATCAGCCCCGCCCGGCCCCTGATTTCCGACCGGATTATTCGGCCGCGGCTGCCGCGGCGGCGGCGATCTTGTCGCGCTTGCCGTCGCGATAAAGCGCCTTGGCCAGCGCCAGGCACATCAGCCCCATCACCATGGTGAAGGGCAAGGCACCGATGATCATCGCGCTTTTCAGCGCCTCCATCGGATCGCCATTGGCATTGCTGCGCCCGGCGATCAGCAGGGTGCCGATCACCGCGGTCAGGATCAGACCCCAGACGATGCGGTGCTTGATGCCGGTCTCCTGTTCGCCGCCGGACATGATCGTGTTCATCACCAGGATGCCGGAATCGGCCGAGGTGACGAGGAAGGTCATGATCAGCACCACGCACATGACGGTGATCGCCGACAGGAGGCCGCCCGAGATCATCTGCTCGAGGGTCACGAACAGCTTGGCGGTGTTCGAGGCGCCGATGATCGCGCCCTGGGCGCTGCCCGAAAGCTCGAGGTCGATCGCGGTGCCGCCGAGGATGGTCATCCATGCGAAACAGACCAGCGCCGGGGCAAAGACGCAGCCGACGATGAACTCACGCACCGTGCGCCCCCTGGAGATCCGCGCCAGGAACAGGCCGACAAAGGGCGAGAAGGCGATCCACCAGGCCCCGTAGAAGGTCGTCCAGCCGGCCTGCCAGCCGAACTGGCGCTGCGCTTCGCCGGCGGCATAGGCGGCCTGCAGCACGCTGTCGGACAGCGCCGCCGCCTCGCCTTCGAGCCCCGACTTGAAGCCGTCGAACGAGCCCCAGGCATTGGTCGCCCCGCCCTTCAGGGCCTCGGCGAAGGGGGCGGCCTCGGCCGGCAGCGCGGCGGCGAATTCGGCCGCGGATTGCGGCCCGTAGGCCCCGAAGCTGAGCCAGAAGAAGTTCAGCAGGTAATCCGCCAGCGCCGAGGCATAGGTGGTCATGGCAAACAGGAACGAGCCGAAGACCACGAAGGTCAGAAGCAGGATGATCGACAGCACCAGGTTGAGGTTCGACAGGTATTTCACCCCGCGCCCGACCCCCGACACCGCCGACAGGATCGACATGCCCATGATGACGAACAGCCCGGCGACCAGCCCCACGGTGCCCGGTGCCGGCGCTTCGCCGCTCATGTCCATCATCCATTCCATGCCGGTGATCGCATAGGCACCGTCGATGAACTGCGACACCCCGAAGCCGATGGTCACCGAGACGCCGAGGATGGTGGCGACGACGCCCAGCACGTCGACGACATGGCCGAGAATGCCGTTCATCAGGCGGCCGAACAGCGGCGTCAGCGCCGAGCGGATGGTCAGCGGCATCTCGCGGGTATAGGCGTAATAGGCCAGCGCCAGCCCGGTGGCGACATAGATCGCCCAGGCATGGAAGCCGTAATGCAGGAAAGTATAGCGATAGCCCGACTGCACCGCCGCCTCGCTGTTGGCGGCGACCTCGCCGGACAGCACCACCGGGTTCGACCCCCAGAGCCCCAGCGGCTCGGCGGTGGCAAAGACCATCAGCCCGACGCCGAGTCCGGCGCCGAACATCATCGAGAACCAGCTGAAATTGGAGAACTCCGGTCTTTCACCCGGGGTGCCCATCACCCGCTTGCCGGTCTGCGGCAGGATCGCGATCACCAGCAGGAAAAAGGCGAACAGGCCGACGATGACGATGTAGAAGGCGTTGAAATCCTCGAGCAGGCGCCAGTTGAGGCTGCCCAGCGTGCCCTGCGCATTGGCCGGCCAGATCAGCGCCCAGAGCACCAGCGCGATCATGATCCCCTTGCTCAAGAGCGCGATCTCGACACTATGGCCTTCGTAGAACCCGCCTCCGGCCTTGCGGATCTTCAAATCCGTGAACGGTGGTTTGGTTGACATGCACTTTCTCCCTTTTCACTTGTAATCTGCCATCCTTTGGCCAATTTCCGGCTTCTCTCGCGGTCGGAAACGGTGGGAATCGGACGCAATGCGACACCCGGGCGCTCGCGGGCGTGTCGAATCGGTGGCTCCGGGCTTGCGCGATGGCCCCGGCGCGGTGGCGCTATTGGGACTTTCCGCGCCGCGGCACAGCGCCTATAAGCGGTGGGGAACGACAGGAAAGGCTGAGCCATGCGTAAGGCAAGCGTCTCGCGGGTGACCGCGGAAACCGAAATCAGCGTCGAGATCAACCTCGACGGCACCGGGGTCTATGACAACCAGACCGGCGTCGGATTCTTCGATCACATGCTGGACCAGCTGTCGCGCCATTCGCTGATCGACATGACGGTGCGCGCCAAGGGCGATTACCACATCGACGACCACCACACGGTCGAGGATGTGGGCATCGCGCTGGGTCAGGCGCTGAGCCAGGCGCTGGGCGACAAGAAGGGCATCCGCCGCTACGCCAGTTGCCATCTGCCGATGGACGACACCCAGATCCGCGCCGCGCTCGACCTCTCGGCGCGCCCCTATCTGATCTGGAATGTCACGCTGCCGACCCCGAAGATCGGCACATTCGACACCGAGCTGGTGCGCGAATTCTTCCAGGGTTTCGCCACCCATGGCGGCATCACCCTGCATGTCGACCGGATCCACGGCTTCAACAGCCACCACATCGCCGAGGCGACCTTCAAGGCGGTGGCCCGTGCCCTGCGCGAGGCGGTCGAGACCGACCCGCGCAAGGCCGATGCCATCCCCTCGACCAAAGGGGCGCTGTAGGCCGGATGCTGACTGCAATCATTGATTACGAGAGCGGCAACCTGCACTCGGCCGAAAAGGCCTTTCAGCGCATGGCGCGCGAGGTCGACGGCGGCGAGGTCGTGGTGACCTCACAGGCCGACGTGGTGGCGCGCGCCGACCGGCTGGTGCTGCCCGGCGACGGCGCCTTTCCGGCCTGCGCGGCCGAGCTGCGCGGCCACAAGGGCATCTATGAGGCCATGGTCGAGGCGGTCGAACAGAAGGGCCGCCCCTTTCTCGGCATCTGCGTCGGCATGCAGCTGATGGCGACGACCGGCCACGAATATGAAGAAACCCCCGGTCTGGGCTGGGTCGCGGGCGATGTCAGGCGGATCACCCCGTCTGACCGGGCGCTGAAAGTGCCGCATATGGGCTGGAACGATCTGGTCATCGAACGCCCGCACCCGGTTCTCGAGGGGGTCGCGACCGGCGATCATACCTATTTCGTCCATTCCTACCAGTTCCACGTCGCCGAGCCCGGCGAGCGGATCGCCCATGTCGACTATGGCGGCGAGGTCACGGCGATCATCGGCCGCGACACCATGCTGGGGATGCAGTTCCACCCCGAGAAAAGCCAGCACGTCGGGCTGCGGATGATCGGCAATTTCCTGCGCTGGACCCCGTGACCGGCGCGCCCTGATGCCGCGCCAGCCGCTTTCTCTTGCCAAAAATATCCCCGCCGGAGGCTCCGGCCCCTTCCGCGCGCGCAGACGCGGCGGGCCCGGCCGTTACCGGCCCGTCGCAGTCTCAGGAAAGGGTCAGGCCCCGGTCAGGCTCAGTTGACCCGGGTCCAGTTCTGCGCCGAACACAAGAGCCCGCCGGCCACACAGCCCTTGAGCTTCAGCCGGTTGCCCTCAAGCTCCATCTTGCCGATATAGATCTTGTCGTTCGAGGGCCGCCAGACCTTGCCCTTGTAATAGCCGTCACCCTGCGGTTTCATGTTGCGCACCAGCGACTTGCCCAGATTGGGCGACTGGTATTCGCCGCCGGAATTGAAGGTGCGGGCGATGGTGCCGCAGATCGCCGCGCCGCAGGGCGCCATCTCGACATAGGCATAGGCCCCGTCATCCACCTCGGTCTTCCAGGTGCCCAGCACCGGATCGGCCAGCGCCGCGCCCGCCCCGGCCAGCATCAGCGCCGCCGCCAAGATCATCTTCTTCATCACCATTTCCTCCCAGAAAGCTGCTGACGCGAGTCTGCGGCAGCTGCGGGCACCGATCAACCCTGACTTGGGGTCACATTGCATTTCCGCAGCCCCCGTGCCACACCACGGCAAAACGCAGACTGCCCATAGGTATAACCATGATCCTCTACCCTGCCATCGACCTCAAAGACGGAAATGCCGTGCGCCTCGTGCATGGCGACATGGCCCAGGAGACCGTGTTCAACGAGAACCCCGCCGCGCAGGCGCTGGAGTTCGTCAAGGCGGGCTGCGAATGGCTGCATCTGGTGGATCTGAACGGCGCCTTTGCCGGCGCGCCGGTGAATGCCGCCCCGGTGGAAGAAATCCTCAAGCAGACCAAAGTGCCGGCCCAGCTGGGCGGCGGCATCCGCGACATGGCCACCATCGCGCGCTGGATCGACCGGGGGCTGGCGCGGGTGATCCTGGGCACCGTGGCGGTGGAAAACCCCGATCTGGTGCGCGAGGCGGCGCGGGAATTTCCCGGCAAGGTGGCGGTCGGCATCGACGCGCGCAATGGCCGGGTGGCGACCAAGGGCTGGGCCGAGGAAACCGACGTCATGGTCACCGATCTGGCGAAAAGCTTCGAAGACGCCGGCGTGGCGGCGATCATCTATACCGACATCAACCGTGACGGCGCCATGCAGGGCCCCAATGTCGAGGCCACGGCCGCATTGGCCAATGCGGTGTCGATCCCGGTGATCGCCTCGGGTGGGGTGTCGTCGATCGACGATCTGAAGGCGCTGAAGAATTGCGGCGCGGCGCTGAACGGCGCCATCTCGGGCCGGGCGCTCTATGACGGGGCGATCGACCTGAAAGAGGCGCTTGCGGTGCTCAAGGCCTGAGCGTGTCCGGCACCGTCAAGACGGAGCTTCCGAAAGGCGCCCTGTTGCACCACTATGTCCGGCCGGGCGACTTTCTTGACTGCTATGCCTGCGCGACACCGCTGCCTGTGGATGAGGTGGCGGCGCGGGCCATGGCCTTCCCGTTCTGGGCCCGGGCGCTGCTCAGGCTGCGCAACATCCTTGTGGCGCCTCTGGGGCTGAGCGGCGCTGTTCCAAGCGGTGCCAAGATCGGCCCCTTCCCGATCGATGCGCGCAACGACAGGGAGATCATCCTTGGCTTTGACGACAGCCACCTGAATTTCCGCATTTCGGTGCTGGCAGACGGAACCCATGCCTATTTCGCCACCTGGGTGCATACCAATAATCGTTTGGGGCGACTCTACCTGACAGCGATCATGCCGTTTCACGTTTTGATCGTGCGCAGTGCGGTGCGGCAGGTCTGGCACCCGGACCGAGCCCGCGCATGAGCTGGTCCCTGCCCGGCCTGTTCCTGATCTCCTTTTCCGCCGCCACATTGCTGCCCGGAGGCTCGGAGGCGGCGCTTTTGCTGCTCGCTAATGAGGGCACTTATGGTCTGGCGCTGCTACTTGCTGTGGCCAGTTTGGGCAATATCCTCGGCTCGCTGGTCAACTACGCGCTCGGCCGCTACGCGCTGCGCTTTCAGGACCGGCGCTGGTTCCCGGTCAAACCACGCCAGCTGGAAAGGGCCCAGGCCTGGTTCGCCCGTTGGGGGCAGTATTCGGTGCTCGGCGCCTGGCTGCCCCTTGTCGGCGATCCCATCACCGTGGCGGCCGGGGTGATGCGCATGCACTGGGGGCGCTTCCTGCTCTTGGTGAGCCTCTCCAAGAGCCTGCGCTATGCGGCGCTATTGGGCCTGTTCAACGGCCTTGTCTGAGCACTGGAAATCCCGGCCCCGACGCTCTATGAAAGCCGGGCAACCAGAGGCGAGCCATGCTGAAAACCCGTATCATCCCCTGTCTTG
>NZ_JBFJVE010000075.1:0-12830 GCF_041624275.1 Shimia sp. | reverse complement strand
GACCGGCGGCGACGGCAACGACGTCTTCAGCCAGGGCATCGGCTATGGCGCCTCGGACGTGATCGACGCCGGCGCCGGGGACGACACCATCCGTCTCAACCTCTACGGCTACAATGCCGCCGCGCCGGTCAATGTCGACGTCACGCTGGGCAGCGGCGCCGACACGATCCAGTTCGACTATACCTACAGCGTCTCTCAGGCGCAGGTGACGGTCAGCGACTTCAATACTGCCGAGGACACGGTCGATCTCAACTATATGCTGAACAACCAGTTCAGCGGCTGGGACGGCTCGACCAACCCCTTCGCCGATGCCGCGCTGGACCCGAACGGAGGTTTCCTGCAACTGGTGCAGGTCGGCTCGGACGTGGTCCTCAGCGTCGACATGAATGGCGGCGGCGACAGTTTCTCGACCCTGATCGTGTTCGAAAATTCGCTGGTTGGTGATTTCTCCGAGGCCAACTTCAACCCCGCCTACCCGCCCGACGGCACCGTGCCGGCCGGCATATTGGTCAACGGCACCGCCGCCAGCGAGACCCTGAACGGCACCATCGGCGCCGACACGCTGAACGGGCTTGACGGCAATGACTATCTCTGGGGCGGCGCCTCTCCGGACACGCTCGATGGCGGCAACGGCAGCGATCAGCTCCATGGCGAGGCCGGCGACGACCTGCTCTTCGGCGGCGACGGCAACGACTATCTCTACGGCGAGGATGGCGACGACGTCATGAACGGCGGCGCCGGCTATGACAACCTGCAGGGCGGCGACGGCGACGATCTGATGGATGGCGGCGACGGCGGCGGCACGCTCAATGGCGGCAACGGCGGCGACACCATGATCGGCGGCACCGGAACCGACTATTTCTATGCCGGTTATGATTTCGCCGTCGACGTGATGACCGGCGGCGACGGCAACGACGTCTTCAGCCAGGGCATCGGCTATGGCGCCTCGGACGTGATCGACGCCGGCGCCGGGGACGACACCATCCGTCTCAACCTCTACGGCTACAATGCCGCCGCGCCGGTCAATGTCGACATCACCCTTGGCAGCGGCGCCGACACGATCCTGTTCGATTATACCTACAGCCTGAACTACGCCCAGGCCACGATCAGCGATTTCGACACCACCGAGGACACCGTCGATCTCGACTACCTGCTGAACAACCAGATCTCCGGCTGGGACGGGGTGTCGAACCCCTTCGGCTCGGGCTACATGCGTCTGGTGCAGGACGGCGCCGACACGGTGCTCGAGATCGACCTCAACGGCAATGGCGACGGCTTCCAGACGGCGCTGGTGTTCTCGAACACCAATGTCGAGGATTTCACCGACCAGAACTTCCTGATCGACCCGGTGACCTCGCAGGGCTACAACCCCGACGGCAGCGGCGTCTTCGGCTCCACGATCTCGGGCACCGCCATTGGCGAAACCCTTGACGGGACCTTCGGCGACGACCTGCTGTCGGGTCTCGGCGGCGCCGACACGCTGAACGGCGGCAATGGCGCCGACGATCTTTCGGGGGGCGACGGGGCCGACCAGCTGACCGGCGGTTTCGGCAACGACACCATGAGCGGCGGCGCCGATGCCGACAGCTTCGTCTTTGCCCCCGGCGGCGGCGACGACGTGATCACCGATTTCTCGGTCGGAGACGACATCCTGTCGCTGCAATCCGGTCTCAGCATCACCAGCCTCAGCGATGTCGACACCAATGCCGACCTCAGCAACGATGCGCTGCTGGTGCTGTTCAGCGACGACAGTTCGGTCCTGCTCGAGGGCGTCACCGGGATCACCGATCCCAACGACCTGCTGTTCTGAGCCGGCCTGCCGGGGGACCGGGCGACCGCGCGTCGCCCCTGCCCCCGCCCGCGCCGGGTCACGGTGCGGGGCGGTTCAGGTCGCGCCGGCCGCCAGCCGGCCGCGGAAATCGGCGATGGTCATTTCCAGCCCGTCGCGCAGCGCGGTCTCGGGCGCCCAGCCCAGCCGCTGGCGCGCCCGGCTGATGTCGGGGCAGCGGCGGCGCGGATCGTCGATGGCGGCGGGCTCGCGCCGCATCGCCACCGCGCTGCCGGTCAGCGTCCGCACCAGCTCGGCGATCTCCAGAACGCTGCGCTCGTCGGGGTTGCCGATATTGAACACCTGCCCCTGCAACCCGCGCCCGGCGGCGAGCGCCAGAAGCCCGTTCACCGTGTCCGAAACATAGCAGAAAGACCGCGTCTGGGTGCCGTCGCCGAAGACCGTCAGCGCCTCGCCGCGCAGCGCCTGGACGACGAAATTCGACACCACCCGCCCGTCGTTGATCGCCATTCCCGGCCCGTAGGTGTTGAACAGCCGCGCGATGCGCACATCGACGTTCTTCTCGCGGAACATGTCCAAGAGATAGGTCTCGGCGGCGCGCTTGCCCTCGTCATAGCAGGCGCGCGGCCCGGTGCAGCTGACATTGCCCCAATAGGTCTCGGCCTGCGGGTGCAGCTCGGGGTCGCCATAGACCTCGCTGGTCGAGGCCTGCACAATCCGCGCCCCGTGGCGCTGCGCCATCTCGACCAGGTTGGCGCTGCCGAAGACCGAGGTCCGCCAGGTCTGCAACGGGTCGGCCTGGTAATGCTCGGGCGAGGCCGGACAGGCGAGGTTGATGACCAGATCGCAGGCCATGTCGAGCGGCGCGCAGACATCATGGTCGACGACGCTCAGCCGGTCGCCCTCGAGACCGGCCAGGGTGGCGCGCGATCCGGTGTGGAAATTGTCCAGCACCGTGACCCGCGCCCCCTGCTCGAGCAGCCGCCGCACCAGATGCCCGCCGACGAAACCGGCGCCGCCGGCGACCACAATTCTCTGGTTCTCGAAATTCAAATGTAGCGCTCCCAGTTCTCGTCGATCAGCTGCCCGGCGACCCGCGCTTCGGCCTCGAAACTCATCGCATTGGCCAGCGCGCGGCCGTTCTCGGCGATCGCGCGGGCCTCGGCGTCATGGTCGCGCGCCCAGGCGATGCGTTCTTCGAGATCGGCGAAATCGGCCCGCACCGGCACGTAATGCTCCCAGGGTTTCAGGCGGTCGTAATACCACATGCGAAAGCCGAAATCGCTGGCCACCTTGAACACGCAGCAGCCCATCAGCAGCCGGTGAAACAGATTGTCCCAGCTGTTGGCGAAACCGTCGATGTCGATGGCGTATTTCTTGCCGAACCAGGCGGTGTGCTCGACCCGGTCGCGCAGCATGCCGGCGGCCTTCAGCACCGGGTAGTATGCGGTATGTTTGGGCTCGGGAAAGCCGAAGTCGATCTCGCTGCCCATACAGTGCCAGGCCAGGCGGATCCGCTGGCGCGTCGCCGGGTGGTCGGCGAGGTCAGGGAAGACGTTGAAATAGCCGTTGCCGTTGGGCCCGCCGCGCCAGACGATGTCGGTGCTGCGCTGGTCCCATGGCAGCAGTTCGTCTCCGGCCCGGTCGCGCAGGGCCTGAAACCCCATTTCGTTGAAGAAATACAGGTCGGGCAGCGCGGTCTTCTCGGCCCGCTGGGTGCAGAACAGGAAGCCGCCCTCGCTCCAGTGGTCGCCATCCGACATATGGGTGACGATGCGGCCGACGTCATCCGAGGCCATCATCCGCCAGTACAGCATCGCCGGCAGCCGCCCGGCCACGGTGTTGAACAGATGGCGGAACGGCCCCGCGACCCGGTTTGCCAGCACCAGGTCAAACCCGCCCGAGGTCTTCTCGATGGCCACGTCATAGACCAGATCATTCTCGGCGGTGAACCGGACCCGCAGGTCGGGCATCACCTCAACCAGCGGCCGCAAGCGCTTTTGGGCGCGCGATTTTATGATGCTGGCGGCAAGGAATTTTTCCATCAATCAGCCTTCTGACAATCTCTCAACCAAATGTCAGAGGCACCATGCCTGCCCTGCCGGAGAACCGGCCTCTGCCGGCCTTGAAGAAAGACCGAAATCGCCGGCCAGTCAACCGCCGGCGCCGGGGCCGCGGCCGATCTCAGGTGTTGAACAGGAAGTGCAGCACATCGCCGTCCTTAACGGTATATCCCTTGCCCTCGGCGCGCATCTTGCCCGCCTCCTTGGCGCCCTGCTCGCCGTTATGGGCGATGAAATCGTCAAAGGCGATGGTCTCGGCGCGAATGAAACCCTTTTCGAAATCGCCGTGGATGACCCCGGCCGCCTGCGGCGCCGCGGTGCCCTTGCGGATGGTCCAGGCGCGGGCCTCCTTGGGGCCGACGGTGAAATAGGTCTCGAGGTGCAAAAGCTCGTAACCGGCCTTGATCAGCCGGTCGAGCCCGGCCTCTTCCAGCCCCATTTCCGACAGGAACATCTCGGCTTCCTCGTCCTCGAGCTGGCTGATCTCTTCCTCGATCTGGGCCGAGATGATGACATGGCTGTTGCCCTGTGCGGCGGCCATTTCACCGACGCGGGTCGAATGGGCGTTGCCGGTCGCCGCTTCGCTCTCGCCGACGTTGCAGACGTAAAGCACCGGCTTGGTGCTCAAGAGCTGCAGCATCTTCCAGGCCTTGGCGTCCTCGGCGTCGACCTCGACCAGCCGCGCCGGCTTGCCGTCCTCGATCATCGCCTGGGCGGCGGCCAGCAGCCGGTCCTGCTGCTGGGCCTCCTTGTCGTTGCCCTTCAGCTTGCGCACCAGGTTGGCGCGGCGTTTCTCGATGCTTTCCAGATCGGCCAGCATCAGCTCGGTCTCGCTGGTCTCGGCATCGGCCACCGGGTCGACGCGGCCGTCGACATGGGTCACGTCACCGTCTTCGAAACAGCGCAGCACATGGGCGATGGCGTCGGTCTCGCGGATATTGGCCAGGAACTGGTTGCCCAGACCTTCGCCCTTCGAGGCGCCCTTGACCAGCCCGGCGATGTCGACAAAGGTCATGCGGGTGGGGATGATCTGCTTGGAGCCGGCGATCGCCGCCAGCCGGTCAAGCCGCGCATCGGGCACCCCGACCTCGCCGACATTGGGTTCGATGGTGCAGAACGGAAAATTCGCCGCCTGCGCCGCGGCGGTCTTGGTCAGCGCGTTGAACAGCGTGGATTTGCCGACATTGGGCAGCCCCACGATTCCCATCTTGAAACCCATTTCTGGTCTCCTGTCACAGTGTCGTGCCGCTAATAGGCAGTGTTGGGGGGCGGCGCAAGCCGCTGTTGCCGCCGCCGGGCATTTCCGCGCGCCCAAGCGGCATTGATTTTCCGGGCCGAATTGGGCACACCCGGCACACAGGAAGCACGAGGGACCCCCATGACTCGCATCGACGCAAAATTCGCCGAACTGAACGCGGCCGGCAAAAAGGCCTTCGTCGCCTATGTGATGGCGGGCGACCCGGATTATGATGCCTCGCTCGAGCTGGTCCGGGGCCTGCCCGGCGCCGGCGTCGACATCATCGAGCTGGGCCTGCCCTTCACCGACCCGATGGCCGACGGCCCCACCATCCAGCTCGCCGGCCCGCGCGCGCTCGAGGCCGGCATGACCCTGCAACGCACGCTGGATCTGGCCACCGAGTTCCGCAAGAGCGACGACAGCACGCCGATCGTGTTGATGGGCTATTACAACCCGATCTACAATCGCGGCGTCGACCGGTTCCTGAGTGACGCCAAGGCGGCCGGCATCGACGGGCTGATCGTCGTCGACCTGCCCCCCGAAGAGGACGAAGAACTGTGCATTCCGGCCCAGGCGGCGGGCATCAACTTCATCCGCCTCGCCACCCCGACCACCGACGACAGGCGCCTGCCCAAGGTGCTGCAGAACACTTCGGGCTTTGTCTATTACGTCTCGGTCACCGGCATCACCGGCGCTGCCGAGGCCCAGGCCGGCGATGTCGGCCCCGAAGTGGCGCGCATCAAGGCCTCGACCGACCTGCCGGTGATCGTCGGCTTCGGCATCAACACGCCCGAGAAATCGCAGGCCATCGCCTCGGTCGCCGATGGCGCCGTGGTCGGCTCGGCCATCGTCGGCCAGATCGCCGCCGGCAAGCCCGCCGCCGAGGTGCTGGGCTTCGTCAGGTCGCTGGCCGACGGCGCCCATCGCGCCTGATCCGATGTACGCCCTCGCCTGGACCTCTTTGCGCCGCAATATCGCGCTTTACGTGGTGGTGACCGTCACCGTGGTCATGCTGGAACTCATCATGAGCGCCGTCGGCATCGTCACGCTGGTCTTTGCCGGGCTGGCGATGCTCTATACCCACCGCATCGTACAGCTTGGCGAAAGGCACGGCTGGGCCGACCCGCTGAGCACCACCGGCAAGGACGGCGGCAAGGTGCCGATCATCGGCTACCTGCTGCGCTTTCTGGCGATCTTCGTCGCCCTGATGCTGGTCGTCAGCGGCGGCTTCATGGCGCTTGAGGCAGCCACCGGCATGACCCAGCGCGCCCCCGACACCCAAAGCCGCCTCGTGATCCTCGGGGTGGCGCTGGTGGTGCCGGCGCTGGCGGCGATCCTTGCCGCCATCGGCACCGTGCTGCCGGCCTGCGCCGAACGCGCCGACACCTCGCTGCGCAGCGCCCTGGCGCGCGGGCGCAAGACCTTCGGGCGCACCTTTCTCGACCTGCTGATCGGCCCGGTGGCGCTGGCACTGGCCGGCAGCCTGCTCTTGGGGCAGATCGGCTGGCTGCTGGGCGGGCTCGAGGGCTGGCCGCCGCGCATCCTGCATCGCATCGCGGCCACGATCCTGACGATTCTCCCGGCGATTCTCGCCGCAACCGCCCTCAGCAGGGCCTATCTTGCCGCGCAATCGCGCTGAATTCTTCAGAAACGCCAATCTTTTCAACCGGTTCCTGCATGTTTCAGGGGCCGGCACCCGCCTGCGCGAAATGTCCCACTTGCGAAAAACCCGCCGTATTGGTAAAGAAGATTTACCAATATCGAGAGGAAGTACTGCGAAATGCCGGTAATCACCAATATTGAAGACCTGAAACGCATCTACGAACGCCGCGCCCCGCGCATGTTCTACGATTATGCCGAATCCGGCAGCTGGACGGAAAAGACATTTCGCGAAAACACCTCGGATTTCGAGGATATCTACCTGCGCCAGCGCGTCGCGGTGGACATGACCGGACGTTCGACCGCCAGCCAGATGATCGGCGAGGATGTGGCCATGCCGGTGGCGCTGGCCCCGGTCGGGCTGACCGGCATGCAATGCGCCGACGGCGAGATCAAGGCCGCCCGCGCGGCCGAGAAATTCGGCGTTCCCTTCACCCTCTCGACCATGTCGATCTGCTCGATCGAGGATGTGGCCGAACACACCACCAAGCCCTTCTGGTTTCAGGTCTACACGCTGAAGGACGAAGACTTCATGCGCCGCCTGTTCGAACGCGCCCGCGCGGCGGGCTGTTCGGCGATCGTCATCACCGTCGATCTGCAGGTGCTGGGCCAGCGCCACAAGGATCTCAAGAACGGCCTCAGCGCTCCGCCCAAGCTGACCCCGAAATCCATCGCCAACATGATGACCAAGGTGCAGTGGGGCCTTGGCATGCTGGGCACCAAGCGGCGCTTTTTCGGCAATATCGTCGGCCATGCCCATGGCGTGAAAGACGCCAGCTCGCTCTCCTCCTGGACCGCCGAGGCCTTCGACCAGTCGCTCGACTGGGCCCAGATCGCCAAGTTCAAGGAAATGTGGGGCGGCAAGATGATCATCAAGGGCATCATCGACGTCGAAGACGCGAAAATGGCGGCCAAGGTCGGCGCCGACGCGATCATCGTCTCCAACCACGGCGGCCGCCAGCTCGACGGCGCGCTGAGCTCGATCCGCGCCCTGCCGGCGATCATGGACGCGGTGGGCGATCAGGTCGAAGTGCATCTCGACAGCGGCATCCGCTCGGGTCAGGACGTGCTGAAGGCGTTGGCGCTGGGCGCCAAGGGCACCTATATCGGCCGCGCCTTCGTCTACGGGCTGGGCGCCATGGGCGAGGCCGGCGTCACCAAGGCGCTCGAGGTGATCCACAAGGAGCTGGACATCTCGATGGCGCTCTGCGGGCGGCGGCGCATCGACGAGCTGGACCGCTCGATCCTGATGATCCCCGAAAACTTCGAAGGCCGCTGGCAAAGCTGACGGCCCCCTTTGACACCCCCTACCGGGCGCGCGATACTGCGCCCGGGCAGGCGATCGAGGGGCAATGCTGGTATTCTTCAAACCCAATCTGGCGCTGTTCTCGGTGCCCAAGACCGGCAGCACCTCCTACGGGCTGGCATTGCGCGGCCATGCCGACATTGCCTTTGCCAAGCGTACCAAGCACATGACGGTCGGCAAGTTCCACAACAAGGTGGCGCCCTTCCTCGCCAAGACCTTCGGCGTCACCCCCGAGCGCATGGCGATCATGCGCGACCCCGAAGATCACCTGCGGTCGTGGTACCGCTATCGCTGTCGCAAGAAACTGCGCGACAGCCCCGCAAGCACCATCGACCAGAGTTTCGACGAATTCGTGCTCGACGTCATCGGCGCCGCCCCCTCGCCCGGCGCCCGCATCGGCAGCCAGTACAAGTTCCTGTCGCTGGCCGACGGCACGGTGCCGGTGCATCATCTCTTTGCCTATGAAGACCAGCCCCAGATCCGCGGCTTTCTCGAAGAGCGGCTTCAGGCGGAATTGCAGATCGGCCACAAGAACGTCTCGCCGCCGGTGGCGGCCCCGCTCTCGCCCGAGGTCGCGGACAGGCTGCGCGCCGCCCGGGCCGAAGAGTTTGCGCTTTATGCGCGGCTCTGCGATGCCGGCGGCCACCTCTGCGCCCTTGACGGCGCCGGCTGAGCCCCGCCGCCCGCAAATCCGCCGCAGGCGGGCGGTTTCCTTGAAAACCCCCTTTCCAATCCGGCAACTCTGCGCTATAGGCGCGGCTTCACGCGGGGTTACAGCCTTGGAGGAATCCCGCCCTAACATATTGGAGAATTCAAATGGCTGGACAGATCCCTGATCTTCACGCCGAAGTCCGGACGGGGACAGGCAAGGGCGCCGCTCGTCAGGCACGTCGCGATGGTATGGTTCCCGGAGTCGTCTATGGCGGCGACCTCGACCCGCTGGCAATCCAGATGCCCTTCAACGTGCTGCTCAAGCGCCTGAAGTAAGGCCGCTTCCTGTCGACCCTGTTCAACCTCAAGGTTGAAGGCCAGGAAGACGTGCGCGTCATCTGCCGCTCGGTGCAGCGCGACGTGGTCAAAGACCTGCCGACCCACATCGACCTGGTGCGCCTGCGCCGGACCTCGAAGGTCAAGCTCTTCATCCACGTTGAGTTCCTCAACGAAGAAGAAGCCCCCGGCATCAAGAAGGGCGGCGTGCTGACCGTGGTCCGCCCCGAGGTCGAACTGGAAGTGACCGCCGGCGATATCCCCGAGAAGATCGAGGTCGATCTGACCGGTCTTCAGGTCGGCGATACCGTCACCATTTCCTCGGTCAAACTGCCGGCCGGCGCCAAGCCGACCATCGACCGCGACTTCGTGATCGCCAACATCTCGGCCCCGTCGGGCCTGCGTTCGTCGGAGAACGAGGACGAAGGCGGCGAAGCCGAGGCAGAGGCAGCCGAAGCATAAGCTTCCGCCCCTTTCCGAATTCAGAGAACGCGGCCCCCGGGGGTCGCGTTTTTTGTTGGCCGTCATGCCCCGCCACCCGCCATCGGCCCGCCAACAGCCCTGCCGCCCCCCTGAGCTCCGCCTGTGCTCCGCCTGAGCTCCGCCTGTGCTCCGATTGAACTTGCTGCCCGACCCGCCTATAGATCGGGTCACAAGCTTCACCATCTCGGACAGGACGATGAAACTCTTCGTAGGGCTGGGCAACCCCGGGCCGAAATACGCCGGCAACCGCCACAATATCGGCTTCATGGCGCTCGAGCGCATCGCCGAGGACCACGGCTTCGGCCCGTGGAAATCCCGCTTTCAGGGCGTGGTGAGCGAAGGTCTCCTGGGCCGCGAAAAGGTGCTGCTGCTCTGCCCCGCGACCTTCATGAACCTGTCGGGCCAGTCGGTCGGCGAGGCGATGCGCTTTTACAAGCTGACCCCGGCCGATGTCACCGTCTTCCATGACGAGCTGGACCTTGCCCCCGGCAAATGCCGGGTCAAGACCGGCGGCGGCCATGCCGGCCACAACGGGCTGCGCTCGATCCACCAGCATATCGGGGCTGATTACGACCGGGTGCGGCTGGGCATCGGCCACCCAGGCCACAAGGACGCGGTCTCGGGCTATGTGCTGCGCGATTTTGCCAAGGCCGAACAGGGCTGGCTCGACGATCTGCTGCGCGGCATCGCCGATGGCGCAGCGCAGCTGGCGGCGGGCGACAGCGGCAAGTTCATGAACGCCGTGGCGCTGCGGGTGAACCCGCCGCGCGCCGCGACCGGCAGGCCCGGGGCGGCGGCCGGCGCCAACCCCGCCCAAGCCGCCAAAACCGACGCCGCGCCCGCGCCCGAGGACAACCGCAGCCCGCTGCAGAAACTGGCCGACAAGTTCCGCTGAGAACCCTGTCCCAACGTCACCCTTGTCAGACCCGCCCCTCTGCGTGTCCTATTGCGCAACAAGGGAGAGTTGTGATGCGTGTGTTTGGCAAATGGCTGGGCCGGCTTCTGCTGGCGCTGATCGTCGCCGCGGTGGTGGTCTATGGCTGGAAACGCGAGGAAATCCACCGTCTGCTGGCGGTCAACACGCTGTTTTCAGAAGAAAAGATCGTCAGCAACTTTTCCGCCATGAACGCCGCCTTCCTGACCCGCGAGCTGCCGCGCGGCGCGGGCCCGGTGTCAGAGCTGCCCGCCGGCCCCGTGGCCGAGATGCCCGCCGACCTGGGCCAATGGGCCGAGACCCGCGCCGTCACTGCGCTGGTGGTGCTGAAGGACGGCGCGCTAGTGCATGAAAGCTATTACCTCGGCACCAGCCCCGAGGACCGGCGGATCTCCTGGTCGGTGGCCAAATCCTATCTCTCGGCGCTGTTCGGCGTGGTCCATGCCGAAGGCCATATCGACAGTCTCGATGATCCGGTGACCAAATACGCGCCATCGCTGGCCGGCACCGCCTATGACGGCGCCACGCTGCGCAACGTGTTGCAGATGTCGAGCGGCGTCACCTTCGACGAGGATTACCTCGACTACAATTCCGACATCAACCGCATGGGCCGGGTGATCGCGCTTGGCGGCACCATGGACGGCTTTGCCGCCGGGCTGACCGAGACCTTCATCGCCCCCGGCACGCAGTGGCAATATGTCTCGATCGACACCCATGTGCTGGGCATGGTGATCCGTGGCGCCACCGGGCGCAGCGTGACCGAGCTGATGGCCGAAAAGATCATCGCCCCGCTGGGCTATGAGGCGGCGCCCTATTACATCACCGACGGCACCGGGGTCGCCTTTGTGCTGGGCGGGCTCAACATCCGCACCCGCGATTATGCCCGTTTCGGCCAGATGTTCCTGCAAAACGGCAGCTATGGCGGCCAGCAGGTGGTGCCCGCCGACTGGGTCGCCGAAAGCACCGTGCCCAGCGCCAAAACCGCGCCGGGCGAGCTGCAATACGGCTATCAGTGGTGGATGCCCAAGGACGCCCGCCCGGGCGAGTTCTTCGGCATCGGCGTCTATGGGCAATATGTCTATGTCAACCGCCCGGCCGGCGTGGTCATCGCGATGAACTCGGCCGACCGCAAGTTCAAGGAAAGCGGCGTCACCGACGCCAATATCGCCATGTTCCGCCGCATCGCCGAAGCCCTGTGAGCCGCCGGTTTGGCAGCTCGGGCGATTTCGTCTAGTCTCGCTTCAGGTCAGCCGGAAAGGATCGCGCGACATGCAGATGGACCCCTCGCTCAACGTGCTGGGCACGACGCTTGAGCCCTGTTCACGCGCGCCCCTCACCGGGTTTTTCCGCGACGGGCATTGCAACACCTGCGATGAGGACACCGGCCAGCACACGGTCTGCGCGGTGATGACGGCCGAGTTTCTGGCCTTTTCCAAATATGTCGGCAACGACCTGTCCACGCCGCGCCCCGAGCTGGGCTTTGCCGGGCTGCAACCGGGCGACCAGTGGTGCCTCTGCGCGACGCGCTTCCTGCAGGCCCATGACGAGGGCTGCGCCCCCCGGGTGCGGCTGGCGGCAACGCATCAGAACGCGCTTGAGGTGGTGCCGCGCGAGGTGCTGGAAAGCCACGCGCTGGAAGAGTAGCGGGGCGTTTTTGGGGGGCGTCCAGAGAAACCTAGGGCAGCGCCCGACCCTGGGTCGGGGTGAGCGGCGTCATGGAATTTGTCTGGTAGACAAATTCAGCCGCGAACGGGCGGAGCCCTAAAGAGCGCCCTCCCGGGGGGTGGCTCGGGCGCTGCCGGGCGCGTTACGCTATTTAGTAGAACTTTTCTTCTAGTGTAGATAATTAGCACTCTATTGCTGGAGGGGATGGCTCGTGAAAAAACTGCTTATTACCGACTTGGACAACACTTTGTTTGACTGGGTCGATATTTGGTATCAGTCGTTTTCGGCAATGCTCAATAAACTGACTGAAATCTCGGGAATATCTAGTGAAGTACTAATTCCTGAAATTCGCAGAGTTCATCAACAACACGGTACGAGCGAATACGCCTTTTTGTTGGAAGAACTTCCAAGCCTAAGAACGAAATTTCGCGGAAAAACCGTTGTCGAGGAATGCGCTGAAGCAATCACAGCATACAGGCAGGCGCGTGCAGCAGCTTTGAAATTGTACCCAACCGTTCTCGAAACATTGGATACCCTGAAGGCAAACGGCGTTTCAGTATTCGCGTACACAGAATCGATGGCATTTTACTCCTCCTACCGGGTCAGAAAACTCGATCTAGACGGACGAATTGATGTTCTGTTTTCTCCGATGGACCATGATCTGCCTCGTGGGCTTACAACTGAAGACTTAAGAAAGTATCCCCAAG
>NZ_JBFJVE010000074.1:0-12905 GCF_041624275.1 Shimia sp. | reverse complement strand
GGAGCTGCCCGAGGCCGAGCTGCCGCATCTGGTGATCTGCGGCAGGCGCGGCTGGCTCAGCGACGACCTGTTCCGGCGCCTCGACACCAGCCCGCTCAGGGGGCGGGTGCTGCACGAGTTCAACGACCTCGACGACAGCGCGCTGGCGGCGCTGATGGCGCAGGGCGCCGGGGCGCTGTTCCCCTCGCTGGCCGAGGGCTTCGGCCTGCCCCCGGCCGAGGCCGCCGCCGCCGGGCTGCCGGTGATCTGCAACGATCTGCCGATTTTCCGCGAAGTCCTGGCCGATATACCCGTTTACGCAAGCGTGTCAGACCTTTATGCATGGAAACAGGCAATAATCGAACTTGCGCGGCAGGCGCGGCAGGACCGGAATGCAGGCCGGAACCGGGGGCCGGATTTCACCCCCCCCGACTGGGACGGGCATTTCAACGTCGTTTTAAACGTGACGTGATACTCCTGCGACAGACCTGTCGCGGCGAAAGCGCAACAAAGAGGGTGCGAATTGGGCTTCCTGACCTCATATCGGCTGAGGCTGCAACGGCGGCGCTGGCTGGTCCGCGCGATCCGCAAGCGTCGCGAACTGAACAGTATCGCCGACCGCACCAAGCGCATCAGGCGCGACGACATCCTGCTGTTCTCGACCCTGCGCAACGAACATGTGCGGCTGCCCTATTTCCTGAAATACTACCGCGACATGGGGATCAATCATTTCCTGATCGTGGACAATGACAGCAACGACGGCTCGCTGGAATACCTTGCCGAGCAGTCCGACGTCTCGCTCTGGCACAGCCGCAAGAGCTACAAACGCTCGCGTTTCGGCGTCGACTGGCTGACCTGGCTCCAGTTCCGCTATGCCCATGACCACTGGAGCCTGACCGTCGATCCCGACGAATTCCTGATCTACCCCTTCTGCGACACCCGCCCGCTGCGGGCGCTGACCGACTGGCTCGACGCCTCCTCGATCCGCTCGTTCAGCGCCATGCTGCTGGACATGTACCCCAAGGGGCGCATCGACGAGCACCCCTATCAGCCGGGGCAGAACCCGCTGGAGATCGCCAACTGGTTCGACAGCGGCAACTACACGATGGACCGCAACTGGCTTTATCGCAACCTGTGGATCCAGGGCGGGCCGCGCTCGCGGGTGTTCTTCCCCGAGGCGCCGGAAAAGGCGCCGGCGCTGAACAAGATCCCGCTGGTCAAGTGGAACCGGCGTTATGCCTATGTCAGCTCGACCCACATGCTGCTGCCGCGCGGGCTCAACCAGGTCTATGACGAATGGGGCGGCGAAAAGGCCTCGGGGGCGCTGTTGCACACCAAGTTTCTCGACACGTTCACCACCAAGGCCGCCGAAGAGCTGCACCGCAAGCAGCACTATGCCGCCAGCGTCGAATATGTCGCCTATGCCAAGGCGCTGAAGGACAACCCCGAGCTTTGGTGCAAA
This sequence comes from Shimia sp., assembly GCF_041624275.1. Classification (GTDB taxonomy): domain Bacteria; phylum Pseudomonadota; class Alphaproteobacteria; order Rhodobacterales; family Rhodobacteraceae; genus Shimia. The sequence goes on along the minus strand of NZ_JBFJVE010000074.1, from coordinate 11,464 downwards.
TGGAGCGAGAAATACATCAACTGGCGGCAGCTGGAGATTCTCGGTCTGATGTCCAAGGGGAACTGGGCATGAGCGTCGGCATCGTCATGCTGGTGCACACCGCCTTCGACCGCGCCGAACAGCTGGCGCGGCACTGGTCGGCGGCCGGCTGCCCGGTGGTGATCCATGTCGACGCCGGGGTCGGGCGCGGCGCCTACCGCACCTTCACCAAGGCCCTGAAAGACATCGGCACCATCCGCTTCTGCAAGCGCCACCGCTGCGACTGGGGCACATGGGGGCTGGTGGCGGCGGCGCAGTCGGCCTCGGAAATGATGCTGCGCGACTTTGCCGAGGTGCGCCACGTCTACCTGTCGTCGGGCTCCTGCGTGCCGCTGCGCCCGGTGCGCGAGCTGATCGAATATCTCGAAGCCCGGCCGCGCACCGATTTCATCGAATCCGCCACCACCGCTGACGTGCCCTGGACCGTCGGCGGCCTCAGCGAAGAGCGTTTCACCCTGCGCTTTCCGTTTTCCTGGCGCAAACAGCGTTATCTCTTCGACAAATACGTCGACCTACAACGCCTTGTCGGGTTCAAGCGCCGCATCCCGCCGGGGATCACCCCGCATATGGGCTCGCAATGGTGGTGCCTGACCCGGCAGACCCTGTCGGCGATCCTCGAAGACCCCGAACGCGAGACCTATGACCGCTATTTCCAGAAGGTGTGGATTCCCGACGAAAGCTATTTCCAGACCCTGGCCCGGCTCTATTCGACCCAGATCGAAAGCCGCTCGCTGACGCTGTCGAAATTCGATTTTCAGGGCAAGCCGCATATCTTCTACGACGATCATTTGCAGCTGCTGCGCCGCTCGGACTGTTTCGTCGCCCGCAAGTTCTGGCCCCAGGCCGACAAGCTCTACCGCGCCTTCCTGTCGGACTCCGGCGGCGGCGTGACCATGGCCGAACCCAACCCGGCCAAGATCGACCGCATCTTCAGCAAGGCGGTCGAACGGCGCACCCGCGGCCGCCCCGGCCTGTTCATGCAAAGCCGCTTTCCCAACGACGGCTGGGAAAATGGCGTCACCTGTGGGCGCTACTCGGTGTTCCAGGGCTTTTCCGACCTTTTCGAAGGCTTCGAACCCTGGCTGGCCAAGGCCTCGAACACGCAGGTGCACGGGCATCTGTTCCACCCCGCCCATGCCGAGTTCTCGGATGGCCAGACGGTGATCAACGGCGCCCTTTCCGACAGTGCCGCACAGCGCGACTACAACCCGATCGCCTTTCTCACCAACCTGATCTGGAACACCCGCGGCGAACGCCAGTGTTTCCAGCTCGGCCCCGAGGACATCGAGGCGCCGCTGTGGTTCCTCGCCCGCGACCCCAACGCCCAGATCTCGGTGATTTCCGGCGCCTGGGCGGTGCCGCTGTTCAAGTCCAACTGCAATTTCTCGGAACTGCGGCAAGAGGCGGCGCGACTGCAGAAACTGGAGAACGCCCAGCTCGACATCCTGCGCTCGCCCCATGCCAAGGCGCGGGTGCGGATCTGGACCATGGCCGAATTCATCGAGGCGCCGATGGAACCGCTGCAGGGCATCATCGACGAGATGGGCCAGCATTCGCTGCGCCGCCTCAGCGAGGCGCCGAAAATGTCCGACCTGACCGGCTTCGGCCAGTTTTTGCAGAACCTCAAGAACCAGGGCATGCATCCCTATCTGATGGGGGATTTCCCGGTTCACCCCGGTGGACCGAGCCAGAAGAAACCGCCCCGCAAACCCTATTTGGTGCAATAAACCCCCATGACCGCAGCCTTTGACTACTTCGTCGTCTTCGCCGAGATGCGCACCGGCTCGAATTTTCTCGAGGCCAATCTCAACGCCCTGCCCGGCGTCACCTGCCATGGCGAGGCCTTCAACCCGCATTTCATCGGCTATCCCAACCGCGACGAGATTCTCGGCATCGACCTGGCCGAACGCAGCCGCAACCCGCTGCGGCTGATCGCGGCGATCAAGGGCGACCGCGACCGGCTTGGCGGCTTCCGCTTCTTTCACGATCACGACCCGCGGGTGCTCGACGCGATCCTCGAGGATCCGCGCTGCGCCAAGATCGTCCTGACCCGCAACCCGATCGACAGCTATGTGTCGCTGAAGATCGCCCGCGCCACCGGCCAGTGGAAACTGACCGACCTGCGGCGGCGCAAGGACAGCGGCAAGGTGCATTTCGACACCGAGGAATTCCGCCAGCACGTGCAGGCGATGCAGGCCTTCCAGCTGCGGCTGATGCGGGCGCTGCAAACCACCGGCCAGACCGCCTTCTACATCGCCTACGAGGATCTTCAGGATCTCGAGGTGACCAACGGCCTGGCGCGGTTCCTCGGGCTCGACGCCACGCTCGAGGCGCTGGATGCCAGCCTCAAGCGCCAGAACCCGAGCCCGCTTGGCGACAAGGTGGAGAATTTCGACGACATCAGCGCGGCGCTGGCGGCGCTCGACCGTTTCAACCTAAGCCGCACCCCGAATTTCGAACCGCGTCGCGGCCCGGCGGTGCCAAGCTATGCGGTGGCCGCCCGCGCGCCGCTGATGTACCTGCCGGTGCGCTCCGGCCCCGAGACGCAGGTGCTCGACTGGCTGGCGGCGCTGGACGGGGTGCGCGCCGACGACCTGCCGCGCGACCACAACCAGAAAGCGCTGCGCAAATGGCGCCGCGCCCATCCCGGCAACCGCGCCTTCACCGTGGTGCGCCATCCGGTGGCGCGTATCCACCATGCCTTTTGCAGCCGCATTCTCGACGACGGCCCCGGCAGCTATGCCCAGATCCGCAAGACCCTGCGCCGGGTCTACAAGGTGCCGCTGCCGGCGCAGGGGCCCGATGCCGAATACGACGTCGCCGCGCATCGCGCCGCCTTTGCCGCCTTCCTCGATTTCGTCAAGGCCAACCTCGCCGGGCAGACCGGCCTGCGCGTCGACAGCCACTGGGCCAGCCAGGCCGAGGTGCTGAAGGGCTTTGGCGATCTGGCGCTGCCCGACATGATCGTGCGCGAAAACGAGATGGCCGCCTATCTGCCGGCGCTGGCGATGCAGGTCGGCATCATGAACGCGCCCGAGCCCGAACCCGCTCCCGAGGACCGCCCCCATGCGCTGGCGGAGATCTACGACGACGAGATCGAGGCGCGGGTCAGAAGCCTCTACCAGCGCGATTACCTGAATTTCGGATTTGAAGACTGGGCCTGATGCCGCCCGCGCCCGCCGGGGCGCTCCGGCACCGCTCAGGCGGCCTGGACGTTCTGCGCCTCGGTGAGGATCGAATAGAGCGTGGCGGCGTCGTGATTGGCGCGCAGCTTTCGGCAAAGGCCCGAATCGCGCAGGGTGCGCGACACCAGCGCCAGCGCCTTGAGATGTTCGACCCCGGCTTCTTCGGGGGCGAAGAGCGCAAAGGCGATATCCACCGGCTGGCGGTCAACGGCGGTGAAATCGACCGGCTTTTCCAACAGGATGAACACGCCGAGAACCGAGCCCAGCCCGCTCAGCCGGGCATGCGGCAGCGCCACCCCGTGGCCGACCCCGGTCGGCCCCAGGTTTTCCCGCTCGAGCAGCGCCTCGACGACACGCTGCGCGTCCAGCCCATAGGCCGACTCGGCCAGTTCACCAATCGCGTGGAAAAGACGTTTCTTGCTCGAGGCGGCCGAAACCACTTTGACCGCCTCCGGCTTGAGGATCTGTAAAAGGTCCATTACTGCCTGTTTCTCCAGACACGGGCGAATCGCCCGGCCTAGCTGTGCTGGGGATCGATCCAGCCTATATTGCCGTCATCCCGGCGATAGACCACGTTCAACCCGTCCTTGCTTTCATTCTTGAAAACCAAAATCGGCGCCCCGGCCAGTTCCATCTGCATCACTGCCTCTCCGACGCTCAGAGACGGGATCTTGGATTCCATCTCGGCGATGATCATCGGCTGCAGCGACTCGGGCTCGGCGACTTCGGTCTCCCCTTCTGAAGCGAGGATATACGAGGACGCGCCGAAGAGTTCAACCGGTTCCACGCGGTCACGGTGATGATCTTTCAACCTGCGCTTGTAGCGCCGCAGTTGTTTTTCCATTTTTTGCGAGCAATCGTCGAATGCCGCATAGATTTCGGTGGCATGGGCCTTGGCCTGAGCGGTCAGCCCGGTCGAGAGGTGAACCGTGGCCTCGCATACATATTCATGTGCGCTTTTGGAAAAAATGACGTTGGCGTCGGTCGGGCGTTCGGCGTATTTGCCGACCACCGAGCCGAGTTCCGCCTTCACGTGCGTCTGAAGTGCATCACCGATATCGATCTGTTTTCCGGTAATTTGGTAGCGCATCCTGTCTCCTTTTCGATGACATGTCGAAACCTGGACTCCGGGCCCGAGAGGACCCGAAAACCGCTAGTTTCGAATGCTGATATTGGGCATTTCTGAACCGTGGCCGGGACCGGGCCTTGTTACAAAGGCCGCACGGGTCATCGGTGCGAGTTCCTGAAATGCCATGGTCATATTTGAGGACAGAGCGCCGGGAGTGTCAATGAGCGGCGTCAGTTTTCGCCGACAATTCGCGCGGAATTCTGCGCAGCGATCACGAAATCCGGAAGTCGTCTCCCAGATAGACCCGGCGCACGTTTTCGTTCTCGACCACGTCCTCGGGGCCGCCCGACATCAGCACCTTGCCGTCATGCAGGATATAGGCGCGGTCGACGATTTCCAGCGTCTCGCGCACGTTGTGATCGGTGATCAGCACCCCGATGCCGCGCTTTTTCAGGTCGGCGACAAGGTGGCGGATATCCCCGACCGAGATCGGGTCGACGCCGGCAAAGGGTTCATCCAGAAGCAGGTATTTCGGATTCGCCGCCAGACAGCGGGCGATCTCGACCCGCCGCCGTTCGCCCCCCGACAGGGCCAGCGCCGGCACCCGGCGCAGGTGCTCGATGGAAAATTCGCTCAGCAGCTCCTCGAGCCGCTCGCGGCGCTTGTGGCGGTCCTTCTCGGTGATGTCGAGAATCGCCATGATGTTGTCTTCGACGCTGAGCCCGCGAAAGATCGACATCTCCTGCGGCAGATAGCCGATTCCCAGCTTGGCGCGGCGGTACATCGGCAGCCGCGTCGCGTCGCGCCCGTCGATCGTCACCGTGCCGCCCTCGGGCATCACCAGCCCCGCCACCGCATAGAAGGTGGTGGTCTTGCCCGAGCCGTTGGGCCCCAGAAGGGCGACCACCTCGCCGCGGTTCAGCTCCATGCTGAAATCGCGGATGATGACCCGCTTGCGATAGCTCTTGCGCAGGTGCGAGACCCTGAGCCCGCTGTCGCCCTCGGTCACGGTCAGCTGCGGCGCCGCCCCCATCAGTTGCCCCCCGAACGCAGAATGGTCTTGACGCGCCCGTCCAGAACCGCGGTGCCGGCCCCGAGATCAACCACCATCCGCCCGGCATTGAGCGTGTTCTGTTTCTGGGTCAGCAGCACGTCGCCGGCCATCTCGATGGTGCCCTTCTCGATGCTGTAATCGGCGGTGTCGGATTCGGCCGCATCCTGTTCCTTGACCAGCAGCACCCGCCCCGAGGCCACCAGCCGCGAGATGCCGCTGGCTTCGGCGTTGTAATAGACCAGCACCTCGGGGGCGCTCATCCGCATCGTGCCCTGCACGATCATCACGTTGCCCTTGAACACGGCGGTGCCGTCGCTCTGGTTCAGCGACAGCGAATCCGCCGTCACCTCGACCGGCTGATTGGTGTCCTGTTGCAGACCGCCAAAGGCGATCTCGAAACCCTGCGCGGCCGATACGGCCGGCGCGGCAAGCAGCAGGATCAGGGCAAAGGCTCTCAGAATTGGCACGCGAAACCTCTATTTCTTCGGTGGCGTATATACCAGTCGCACACCATTTGTGAAAAACAAAGTGACTTCGTCTTCCGTCTCGGCCGGAAAAACCAGCATCCGCCCGGCCTCGAAACGCCCCGCCGGGCCGCGCCCGGTGACGGTGCCGGCGGTTTCGGCGCGCAGCTCGCGCATCGCCGTGGTCAGGGCCTCGGTGCGGATCAGGTAGCCGTTCGAGCTTTCGATCTGCACCCCGCCCTCGAGGGTCGCGGCGTCGTCGCGCGTGTCCACGGTGGCGGAATCGGCGGTAAAGACAAGGTGCGAGCCATCGGCGAAGTCGATCCGCGCATCCATCTCGCGGGCCGATGAGCGGCCGGCGATCTCGGGGTCGGGCCGGGCGCTCCGGGCGGTGAAACGCACCAGATGCCCCTGCGAGGTCTTGCCCGAGAAGAAGGGCGCGGTGATCTGCTGATCGCGGGCGCGCTGCTCCAGTTCGCCGCGGGCAAAGGGAATGGCGTTGGACAGGTCGCCGCCGATATTGCGCGACAGCAGGAACAGGGTCGCCAACAGGGCCAGCGCACAAAGCGGCAGCAGCACCTTCAACAGCGCCACCAGCCGCGAATATGTCAGCCCGCCGTCGGCCACCCTAGCCGAGCCCGACCCGCAGGCAGTCGTGGATATGCAGCAGGCCCAGCGGCGCGCCGTCGCCCTCGGGCGCGACCACGAACAGGCAGGTGATCTTGCGGGCGTTCATCACCGCCACCGCCTCTTCGGCCAGGGCGCCGGGCGCGATGGTGGTCGGGGCGCGGGTCATCACCTCGGCCGCCGAATGCTCGAGCAGCCCCTGCATGTGGCGGCGCAGGTCGCCGTCGGTGATGATGCCGCATAGCGCGCCCCCGGCATCGGTGACGCCGACGACGCCAAAACCCTTCTGGCTGATCTCGATCAGCACCTCGGGCATCGCCGTCGCGCCGGTCACCAGCGGCAGCGCCGCGCCGTCATGCATCAGGTCGCGGACCCGGCTCAGCTGGGCGCCGAGCTTGCCGCCGGGGTGGAACTCGCGGAAATGTTCGGGGGTGAAGCGGCGGTGCTCCATCAGCGCCACCGCCAGCGCGTCGCCCAGCGCCAGCGTCATGGTGGTCGACGAGGTCGGCACCACCCCGGTGCCGCAGGCCTCGGCGGCGCGCGGCAGGATCAGCCCGACGTCGGACTGGCGGATCAGGGTCGATGTGGCGTTGCTGGCGACCCCGATCATCGGGATCGCAAAGCGCCGCGTATAGGCGATGACATCGGCCAGTTCCGGGGTCTCGCCGGAATTGGACAGCACCAGCGCCACGTCGCCCTGCGCCATCATCCCCAGATCGCCATGGCTGGCCTCGGCCGGGTGCACGAAATGCGCCGGGGTGCCGGTGCTGGCCAGGGTGGCGGCGATCTTGCGGGCGATATGGCCCGACTTGCCCATGCCGCTGACGATCACCCGGCCGGTGGCCGAGAGCATCAGGTCGACGGCGGCGTCGAACTCGGGGCCCAGCGCCGCGCCCAGTTCGGTCAGCGCCTGCGCCTCGATGGCGATCACCCGGCGCGCGGTGTCGAGATATGAGGTGGTGTCGGTCATCAGTGCGAGAAAATGTCTTGTTCGGGCCAGCCCTCGAGGTCCAGCAGCGCCCGCGTGGGCAGGAAGTCGAAACAGGATTGCGCCAGGCCGCTGCGCCCCTCGCGGGCCAGCCGACGGTCGAGTTCCTCGCGCAGCCGGTGCAGGTAGAGCACATCCGAGGCGGCATAATCGAGCTGGGCCTCGCTCAGGGTTTCGCTGCCCCAGTCGCTCATCTGCTGCTGCTTGGAAATATCGACCGAGAGCAGCTCCTGCAGCAGGTTCTTCAGCCCGTGGCGGTCGGTATAGGTGCGGATCAGCTTCGAGGCGATCTTGGTGCAATAGACCGGCGCGGTCAGCGCGCCGAAGGCATGGTACATGGCGGCGATGTCGAAACGCCCGAAATGGAACAGTTTCAGCACCTCGGGATCCTCGAGCATGCGGCAGAGGTTGGGCGCCTCGGTCTGGCCCTTGGCGACCTGCACCAGATGGGCGTCGCCGTCGCCCGACGACATCTGGATGACGCAGAGCCGGTCGCGATGCGGGTTCAGCCCCATGGTCTCGCAGTCGATCGCCACCACGGGGCCAAGATCGAGATCATCCGGTAGGTCGTTCTGATAGAGAAAATTCGCCATTGTCGCCTCATGCGCCGTTGTTGCCTGTCACTTACGGGGTCCGGGCGATTGATTCAATGTTCCTCGGGCCCCGATGCGCCGGTTTCGCCGATTCCGGCAGGGCCCGCGACGGCACAAGGCCGGCGGGGGCGGCCGGGGCGGATGGTGACGTAGCGTAGCGGCGGCGCGTTTTCGTTGCCCGGCGCGCGCGCGGGCCCATACTGGCAGCCATTCCCGATACCCGTTCCCGACCCCCCGAGCCGGCCGCGCGATCAGGCCCCGACACCCGAGGAGAGACCATGCCCCAACGACTGCACGACTATGTCCGGAAGGCCGCGGCCGCCGCACCCGGGCGGGTGGCGATCCTTGCCGAGGACGGGCGTGCCCTGAGCTGGGGCGAGATGTGGCTGGCGGTGACCGAGGCCCGCGCCTGCCTTGAAGAGGCCGGGGTGCGGCCCGGCGACCGGGTGGTGCTGGTGCTCGAGAACTGCCCCGAGATCGCCGCCTTCTTCTTCGCTGCGACGATGATGGAGGCCGCCGCCGTGGCCGTCAACGCCCGCATGACCGAGGCCGAGCTGGCCCGCATCATCGCCCATGCCGACCCGGCGGCGGTGGTCTTCTCGACCTCGGTGCCGGGCCCGGCCGAGGCCCATGCCACGGCGTTGCAGGCCGGTGAGGTCCGCGGCAGCTTCGGCCGGGTGCACCTCGCGCCGCGCGCCGGCAGCCTGCCCGATGTCCCGCAGCGCCGGGCCGAGGATCAGGTGGCGCTGCTGCTCTATACTTCGGGCACCACCGGCACCCCCAAGGCGGCGATGCTGACCCATGCCAACCTGATGGCGGCGGCGCGGGCCTCGGCCGAGCTGCGCGGCATGCAGAGCGGCGACATGACCTATCTTGCCCTGCCCCTGTCGCATATCTTCGGGCTGGTGACGCTCTGCGCAGTGTGTTTCGCGCAAGGCTCGATCCGGCTCGAGGCGCGGTTCTCGGCCGAGCGGCTGCATGCGGCGCTGATGCGCGACGTCACCCTGCTGCCCGCGGTGCCGCAGATGCATGCCCATCTGTTTCACTATGCGCGGGCGCAGGGCATGCCGCGATACGACGGCGGCCTGCTGCGCTATGTCTCTTCGGGGGGGGCGCCGCTTGATCCCGCGTGGAAACGCGAGGCCGAGGCCTTCTACGGGCTGCCCTTGCAGAACGGCTATGGGCTGACCGAAACCGCCGCCGGGGTCTGCGCCACCCGCAGCGCGATCGGCGACGGCGACGTCAGCGTCGGCCTGCCGATGCGCGGCAGCGAACTGGCTCTGGATTTCGACGCCGCCGGCGCCGACCCGGCGCAGGGTATCGGCGAGGTGCTGGTGCGCGGGCCGCAGGTGATGAAGGGCTATTTCCGCGACCCCGGCCAGAGCGCGGCGGTGCTCGACGCCGACGGCAGTTTTCACACCGGCGATCTGGGGCGTTTCGATGACCGGGGGCGGCTGCATATCGTCGGCCGCAGCAAGGAGCTGATCATCCGTTCGGGGTTCAACGTCTACCCGGCCGAGGTCGAGGCGGCGCTGACCGAACACCCGGCGGTGATCGTCGCCGGCGTCGTCGGCCGCCGCGTGGCGGGCAACGAAGAGGTGCTGGCCTTTGTCAAGGCGGCCCCCCGGAGCGGGCTGACCGAGGCCGCCCTGCGGGCCCATCTCGAGGCCCGGCTGGCGCCCTACAAACGCCCCGCCCATATCGTCATCGCCGATGACCTGCCCGCCGCCCCCACCGGCAAGATCCTGAAATCGAAGCTGATTTCGCATTTTTCCGACCTTTTGCCCGACTGAGACCGGCGCATCCCCAAAACTACGTATTTTTGCGAGCTTGCCCGTCAGGGCCGCCGGAAGGCAATGTGGGCCGAGTACCGGGTCCCAGCCCGGGTCGAGCGCGGGGAGGACGCAATGAACAGGATGACACAGGTGCCCCCGGCAGAACGCGGCCTTGATCCGCAGCGTCTGGGGCGGCTGCGCGACTGGATGCAATCCTATGTCGACGCGCGCAAATTCGCCGGCTCGAGCCTGCTGATCGCCCGCGGCGGCGACGAGGTGTTCTTCCACGCCGCCGGGCTGCGCGACCGCGAGGCCGGCCTGCCGTTCGAACGCGACACGCTGGCGCGCATCTACTCGATGACCAAGCCGGTGACCACGGTGGCGCTGATGATGCTGATGGAACGCGGCCTGTTCCATCTCGACGCGCCGGTCAGTGAGTTCATCCCGGCCTTTGCCGAGATGACCGCGCTGATCCCCGGCGCCGAGCGCATCGACCAGGTCGAAGCGGCCCCGGCGCCGACCCTGCACCAGCTGCTGACCCATACCTCGGGGCTGAGCTATCCCTTCAACCCCGGCGTGCTGGCGCGGGCGATGGAGGCCGAAGACCTGATCTTCCGCGCCGACCAGGGGCCGCTGGCGGCGATGGCCGATCGGGTGGCGGCGCTGCCGCTGGCCTTTCAGCCCGGCAGCCGCTGGGAATATTCGGTCGGCATCGACATCATCGGCCGGGTGGTCGAGATCGTCTCGGGGATGACGCTGGCGCGTTTCTTCGAGGCGCATATCCTCGGCCCGCTGGGCATGTCCGAGACCGGGTTCTCGGTGCCCGGGGCGGCGCTGGAGCGCTTTGCCGCGCTCTATACGCCGCTGGCCGGCGACGCCATGGCGCTGAACGCGGCCCGCAGCGGCGCCGAGAGCCTGCGGCTGGTCGATGCGCCGGAGGGCTCGCCGTTTCTCGCCGCCGACATGTTCTCGGGCGGCGGCGGGCTGGTCGGCACCATCGACGACTACATGCGTTTCGCCGAGATGCTGCGCCGGCGCGGCCGCCATGGCAAGGAGCGGCTGCTGGCGCCGGCGACGGTGGATTTCATGATGCGCAACCACCTGCCCGGAGATATTGCCTCGATGGGGCCGCAGAGCTTTGCCGAACAGCCGATGGAGGGCATGGGCTTTGGCCTTGGCGGCGCGGTGGTGCTGGACACCGGCCGCGCCCGCACCCCGGGGTCGGTGGGCGATTTCAGCTGGGGCGGCATGGCCTCGACGTTTTTCTGGATCGACCCGGTGCAGGACCTGAGCGTGGTCTTCTTCACCCAGCTGTCGCCCTCGAGCGCCTATCCGGCGCGGGCCGAACTGAAGGCGCTGGTGCAGGCGGCGCTGGTGGGCTGAGGGCGGCGGCAGGGAGCGACCGGGGGCTGGAGGGGCGCTGCCCCTCTTGGCCTGCGGCCAATTCACCCCGGGATATTTCCGGCAAGAGAAAACAGGCCCGACGCCCCCCTGGGGCGTTGTTTCTGTTCAGCGCCCCTTTGGGGGCATTCCTTTCAGCGCCCCTTTGGGGCGACTCGCGCCAGAAGATTGGCGCCAAGGAAGATCACCGCCGCGACGCAGACGATGCTGGGGCCGGCGGGGGTGTCCCAGATCAGCGAGGCGCGCAGCCCGAGCAGCGCCGAGGCGGC
>NZ_JBFJVE010000073.1:0-13115 GCF_041624275.1 Shimia sp. | reverse complement strand
GGAACGCGGGGAAACCCCTCTTCCTGCTTGAAGCGCCGCCGCCGGGATGTATCTTCTGAGCGGAGAGGCCGGCGCAGGATGGGATATCTTTCTGCCGCGGCCGACACTGACGAGGCGATTCCGGCCGGGTGTAACCGGATCGCAGCACAGCCCGCGCCCTCCCGGCGCCGGCCCGACCCATATGAAGGAGCGAGACCCAATGCCCGTAAAGAACCGATTTGCCGAAATGCAGGCGGAAATCACCGAATGGCGCCGCGATATCCATGCCCACCCCGAGATCCTGTTCGACACCAACCGTACCGCGGCTCTGGTGGCCGCGCGGCTGCAAGACTTCGGCTGCGACGAGGTGGTGACCGGGATCGGCCGCACCGGCGTGGTGGCGGTGATCCGGGGCAAGTCCACCGGATCGGGCCGGGTGATCGGCCTGCGCGCCGACATGGACGCGCTGCCGATCCACGAGGCCACCGGGCTGGGCTATGCCAGCAAGACCGAAGGGGCGATGCATGCCTGCGGCCATGACGGGCATACGGCGATGCTTCTGGGGGCGGCGAAATACCTTGCCGAGACCCGCAATTTCGACGGCACCGTGGTGGTGATCTTCCAGCCCGCCGAAGAGGGCGGCGGCGGCGGCAAGGAAATGTGCGACGACGGGATGATGGCGCGCTGGGGCATCCAGGAGGTCTATGGCATGCACAACTGGCCCGGCCAGCCGGTGGGATCCTTTGCCATCCGGCCCGGCGCCTTCTTTGCTGCCACCGACACTTTCGACATCACCTTCGAGGGCAAGGGCGGTCACGCCGCCAAGCCGCATGAGACCGTCGACACCACGGTGATGGCGGCGCAGGCGGTGCTGGCCCTGCAGACCGTGGCCAGCCGCAATGCCGACCCGGTGGACCAGATCGTGGTCTCGGTGACCTCTTTCGAGACCTCGTCCAAGGCGTTCAACGTGATCCCGCAGAAAGTGCATCTCAGGGGCACCGTGCGCACCATGAGCCATACCATGCGCGATCTTGCCGAGACCCGCATCAAGGAGGTCTGCACCGGCGTTGCGGCCACTTTCGGCGGCGTGGTGGCGGTCGACTATGACCGCGGCTATCCGGTGATGGTGAACACGCCGGAACAGACCGCCTTTGCCGCCGAGGTGGCGCGCTCGGTGAGCGGCGCCTGCGCCGAGGCGCCGCTGGTGATGGGGGGCGAGGATTTCGCCTTCATGCTCGAAGAGCGCCCTGGCGCCTATATTCTGGTCGGCAATGGCGATACGGCGATGGTGCACCACCCGGAATACGACTTCAACGACGAGGCGATCCCGGCGGGGTGCAGCTGGTGGGCCGAAATCGTCGAACAGCGCATGCCGGTGGCCTGACTGGTGGCCTGACTGCTGGCCTGAGCGGTGGCCTGACCGGGGCCGGCGCGGCCGGTTCTGAAAACCGGGCAGGGGGCGCTGCCCCCGCCCTTGAAAAGCCGGGCCTTTTCAAGGGCTCCCCCGGGATATTTCAGGCAAGAGAAAGCAGCGGCCGGCCGCGCCTGTCAGCGCAGCATCGCGATCAGGGTCCGGGCCACCGCCGCGCGGTTGTTGGCGGCGCTTTTCAGGTAGCGGCGGGCGTTGGTCTGAAGCCGTTGCAGGCGCTCCGGGTGATCCGGGTCAAGAAGCGCCCTCAGCGCCCGGCCAAGGTCGTTGGCGTCGGCGACCCCGAGGCAGGCCTCTTCCCGGCCAAGGGTATCGTAGGCCTGCTTGAAATTGGCATGGAGCGGCCCGTGCAGGATGGCGCAGCCGAAATGCGCCGGCTCATAGGGGTTGTGGCCGCCGACCGGGGTCAGCGAGCCGGCGACGAAGACCAGCGGTGCCAGATGATACCAGAGGCCGGTTTCCCCCAGCGTGTCGGCAAGGTAGATCTGCTGCTCCTCTGTCGGCGCCGCGCCGGCGCTGCGCCGCGCCAGCCGCCAGCCCTCGGCCCGCAAAAGGGCTTCGATGGCATCGCCCCGTTCCGGGTGGCGCGGCACCAGGATCAGGAGCGCATCGGGATGGGCGGCGCAGAGCTGCCGGTGGGCGGCGCTGACCGCGCCCTCTTCGCCGTCGTGGGTCGAGGCCGCGACCCAGAGCGGGCGCGAGCCGATCCGGTGGTGCAGGGCCGCCGCCTCGGCGGCGTCGAAGGGCAGCGGCGCGGCGGCGGCCTTCATGTCGCCGGTGGTCTCGAGGATCGCCGCCGGCGCGCCGAGGCTTTCGAGGGCGCGGCGGGTGTCGTCGCTCTGGGTCATGATCCGGGCAAAGCGGCCCAAGAGGGCGCTGGCGGTGGCCGGTACCCGCCCCCAGGCCCGGAGCGAGGAGGCCGAGAGCCGGGCGTTGAGCAGCACCGCCGGGATGCCGCGCTCGGCCGCCATGACGATCTGGTTGGGCCAGATCTCGCTTTCGACGAAGGCGGCGAGGTCGGGCCGCCAGTGGTCGAGAAAGCGGCGCACCGCCATCGGCGTGTCGAGCGGCGCGAACTGGTGGATCACCCCTTGGGGCAGGCGCCGGGCCGCGAGATCGGCGGCCGAGGAGGTGGTGGTGGTCACCAGCAGGCTGAGGTCGGGGGCGTCAAGCTCGTGCAGGAGGTCGAGCACCGAGAGAAATTCGCCGACGCTGACGGTGTGCATCCAGATCAGCCTTCCGCCGGGGCGGGGCTGCGAGGCATGGCCGTTGCGTTCGCCGAAACGCGCCATCGGCCCCTGTCGCGCGGCAAAGCGTTTGCGCGCCATGCGCAGCGCCAAGGGCGCAGCGAGGGTGGCGAGCATCCGGTAGAGCCGCAGGACCGGGGTCAGGGGCGCGGGGGTCATCAGCCGCCGGTGTGACTCATGTGGCGCGACATCTGGCCATCGACCTTCTGGCGCGAATAGTCGAAATCATGGCCCTTGGGTTTCAGCGCGATCGCGGCGCGGATCGCCGCCTCGAGCTGGCCGGTACCCTCGGCGTTGTCGCGCAGCGGCGCCCGCAGATCGGCCATGTCTTCCTGGCCCAGACACATGAAGAGCTGGCCGGTGCAGGTCAGCCGCACCCGGTTGCAGCTTTCGCAGAAATTATGGGTCAGCGGCGTGATGAAGCCGATCTTCTGGCCGGTTTCCTCGAGCCGCACATAGCGCGCCGGGCCGCCGGAGTTTTCGGCAAGCTCGGTCAGGGTGTAATGCTCGGCCAGGCGGGCGCGCAGATCCTTCAGCGGCCAGTACTGGTCGAGGCGGTTTTCCTCGCCCATTTCGCCCATGGGCATGACCTCGATCCAGGTCAGGTCCATGTCGCGCTCGGCGCACCAACGGGTGATCGGGATCAGCTCGTCCTCGTTGAAGCCCTTCAGCGCCACGGCGTTGATCTTGACCCTGAGGCCGGCCTTCTGGGCCGCGTCGATGCCCTGCATCACCTGGGGCAGGCGGCCCCAGCGGGTGATCTCGGTGAACTTGGCCTCGTTGATCGTGTCCATCGAGATGTTGACCCGGCGCATGCCTGCGGCATAGAGGCGGTCGGCGAAGCGGGCGAGCTGCGATCCGTTGGTGGTCAGGGTCAGCTCGTCCAGCGCGCCGCTGTCGAGATGCCGCCCCATGGAGTCGAAAAAGGTCATGATGTCGCGCCGCACCAGCGGTTCGCCACCGGTGATGCGCAGCTTGCGCACCCCGAGCCGGATGAAGGTCGAACACATGCGATCCAGCTCTTCCAGAGTCAGCAGTTCCTTCTTGGGCAGGAAGGTCATGTTTTCCGACATGCAGTAGACGCAGCGGAAATCGCACCTGTCGGTGACGGAAACACGCAGGTAATTGACAGCGCGCTGGAACGGGTCGATCAAGGGTGTCGTCATGGGGCTATAGGTAGTTCCAAAGCAACAGCGGGGCAAGGGCGGATGCACTGGACGGGGCGGATGACGGGCGTAGCCCTGGCGGCATTGCTGGGCGGCTGCATGTCCTGGCCGGGACCGCTGGCCGATCTGGCGCCGCCCCGAAATGTCGAAAGCGATGCGGATGTGTTGCGCCCGGTGCTGCGCCCCGTGTTGCGCCCGGACACCGGCGGGTCGCAACAGGACGGGGGGCGGGGGGCTGGGCCTCGCGCGACCGGTTTCCTTGGCGTGACCGTGGTTTCGCTGGGCACACCGGCCGAGGCCGGTCTGTGGCTCAAGACGCCGCTGGTCGGTGTGGCAGGGCCGGGGCAGGTGCGTTACGGCGGGCAAACGGTGGCGGTGCAACTGCTGCCGATCGCCGGCGATGCCTCGGCCGGATCGCGCCTGTCGTTGCAGGCGATGCAGGCGCTGGGGCTGGAGTTGACGGCACTGGCCGAGGTCGAGGTCAGCGCCGAGTGAACGCGGATCATTGCAGGTATTTTGCGGCCTCTTTGCGGGCAAAGGGCTTCATCTGCGCACCATGGGCATCGAGAAAGGCGCGGGCGCGATCCGGGTCGTGCTTTGACAGATCGCGCAGCCACCAGGCAACCGCCTTCTGAATGAACCAATCCGGGTCGTCGACATAGGTCGCGGCCCAGCCGAGCACCCGGTCGCGAATCTCGAGATCCTGCGGTTTCGGGAAATTCTGCTTGGTCCAGGGCAGGGTGATGACCAGCGCCGCGCGCCGGGTCCACATGTGCTCGGATACGGTCCAGGTTTCGACACTGTCGATGCGTTCGGGCGCGGTGACAAGGCGCTTCTGCCCTGCCATGCAGACGTGATCGGCGATGGCCCAGCTGTCGAAATCGGGCACCCAGCTTTGAATCAGCGCCCAGGCGGCATCATCCGGGCGCAGCCGCGCCTGGGTCAGCAGCTTGGCGGCGGCCAGCCGGGCCTCGAAGATGTCGCTCTGCCAGAGCGCCTCGGCCAGTGCCACCCGGTCGGGCACCGAAAGCGCCTGCCGCCAGCCCTTGGTGAGATCGTTGATGGCCGGGTTCGGGATGCCGAGCACCGGCCGCTTCTGCTTGTGATAGGCCGCCATCTGCGCCGCCCGACCGGGCTCGATCAGCGCCCTCAGCGCCGCCAGCGCCTCGTCAAGCGTCATCCGGCTCACCGAGGATGGCGGTGGGCAGCCCGTCGATGGTGCGCTGGTTGCGCTCGGCCCAATAGGTTTGCACGCCCTCGGCGCCGCGATCCGCGGTCCATGTCTTCAGGGTCTCGCGTTCGCCGGCGAAATCGTAGAAGGGCACCGCGTAGCCGCAGGAGCTTTGCACCATGTCCACCGCCAGTTCATAGATCTGGCGTGCCCCGTCCGAGGCCTCGAAAAGCCCGTTCAGCGCATCCCAGTCGGCATCGCGCGGATGCAGGGTGCGGGCGGTTCCGTAGCAGCGCAGGATCAGCGGCCGCTTTTCGAAGCCGCACCACATCAGGGTCATGCGGTTGACTGCGCGCAGATGGCCCGCGGTCTCGTTGCCGCTGCCGGTGTGGTTGCGCCAGACGATGCGGGAGGGGGACAGCACGCGCAGCGAATCCATGCCCTTGGGCGAGATGTTGACCCGCCCCTCGGCAGCGGCTGTGCCGACAAAGAACATGTGCTGGGCACGGATGAAGGCTGAATGCACCTCTTCCAGCGCCGGGAACTGCTTGGCCATGGGCTATTCCACCGTGACCGATTTGGCGAGGTTGCGCGGCTGATCGACATCGGTGTCCTTGGCGACGGCGGTGTGATAGGCCAGCAGCTGCGCCGGGATCGCATAGAGGATCGGCGTCAAGATGGGGTCGACCTCGGGCAGGACCACGATGTCCCAGACCCCGTCGCCGCCCTCGGCCGCGCCTTCGGCATCGGTGATCAGCAGCACCTGCCCGTTGCGGGCCATGACTTCCTGCATGTTGCTGACGGTCTTGTCGAACAGGGCATCGCGCGGCGCCAGAACCACCACCGGAACATGTTCGTCGATCAATGCGATGGGGCCGTGTTTGAGTTCTCCTGAAGCATAAGCTTCGGCGTGTATATAGCTGATTTCCTTCAGCTTGAGTGCGCCTTCCAGCGCCAGGGGGTACATCAGGCCACGGCCCAGGAACAGGATGTCGCGGGCCTCGGCCAATTTGCGCGAAACCGCGCGCAGCCCATGCTCACGCTCGAGCGCGACATTGAGCAGCCCGGGCAGGGTGTGCAGCGCGGCGAGCTTTTCCTGCATCTCCTGCGCCGTCATGCGGCCGCGGTCGACGGCGGCCTTCAGCGCGGTCATCAGCAGCACCACCAGCTGGCAGGTGAAGGCCTTGGTCGAGGCAACCCCGATCTCGGTCCCGGCGAGAATGGGCAGCACGAGGTCGCTTTCGCGGGCGATCGAGCTTTCCGGCACATTGACCACGGCGACGATTTTCCGCGCCTTGCCCTGGCAATAGCGCAGCGCCGCCAGCGTGTCGGCGGTCTCGCCCGACTGGCTGACGAAAAGCGCGATGCTGTCGCCGCCGATCGGGGGTTCGCGGTAGCGGAATTCCGAGGCCACATCGACATCCACCGGCAGCCCGGCGAGCTGTTCGAACCAGTATTTGGCGGTGACGCAGGCATAATAGGCGGTGCCACAGGCGACCATGGTCACCCGGTCGATAGTGGCGAAATCCAGCCCGTCGTTCGGCAATTTGACCGCAGTGCCATCGGCCGAAAGATAATGCTGGATCGCTTCGCCGATGACCGTGGGCTGCTCGGCGATTTCCTTGGCCATGAAATGCTTGTGGCCGCCCTTGTCGACCCGCGCCTGATCCAGCCGCAGGGTGCGGAGCTCGCGATTGGCGATCTCGCCATCGCCGTTGCGGATTTCCAGCGAGTTGCGGGTGAGAACGGCGCTGTCGCCTTCCTCCAGATAGGTGATGCGGTCGGTCAGCGGCGCCAGCGCGATGGCGTCCGAGCCGACGTACATTTCGCCGTCTCCATGGCCGATCGCCAGCGGCGATCCCTTGCGCGCGGCGACGATCAGATCCTCTTCGCCTTCGAACAGGAAGGCCAGCGCAAAGGCGCCCTCGAGCCGCGACAGGGTCCGGCGGGCGGCCGCGATGGGCGGCAGGCCCTCCTGCATGTAGTGCTGGGTCAGCAGCACCACGGTCTCGGTGTCGGTCTCGGTGGTGAACGAGAGCCCCTTTTCGCCGAGTTCGCGGCGCAGCTCGCGGAAGTTTTCGATGATGCCGTTGTGGACGATGGCGACCGGCCCCGCCTGGTGCGGGTGCGCGTTGTCGACCGTGGGCGCGCCGTGGGTGGCCCAACGCGTGTGGCCGATGCCCGACTTGCCGCGCAGCGGCTCGTGAACCAGAAGGTCGCTCAGGTTGACCAGTTTGCCGACCGCCCGCCGGCGGTCCAGAACGCCCTCGTTGACCGTGGCGATCCCGGCGCTGTCATAACCGCGATATTCCAGCCGCTTCAGCGCCTCGACGAGCAGGGGGGCGACTTCATGGCTTCCCAGGACCCCGACAATACCACACATTCTAATTCTCCAGACTCAATTTTTTCTTTTTCAACTTCAACAATTCGAACAATTTTCGGCTCAACCCCGGTTTGTTCACCTGCTCGCTGCGGGCCAGGGCCAGCGCATCATCGGGCACGTCGCGGGTAATCACCGAGCCGCTGCCGGTCATGGCGCCGGCGCCGATCCTGACTGGTGCCACCAGCATGGTGTTGGAGCCGATGAAGGCATTGGCGCCGATCTCGGTGCGGTGTTTCATGACCCCGTCGTAATTGCAGGTGATGGTGCCGGCGCCGATATTGCTGGTGGCGCCGACATGGGCGTCGCCGATATAGCTCAGGTGGTTGATCTTGGCGCCTTCGTCGATCACCGCGTTCTTGATCTCGACGAAATTGCCGACCCGCACATCCTCGGCGAGTTCGGCGCCCGGGCGCAGCCGCGCATAGGGGCCGATCACCGCGCCGCGCGAGACGTGGCAGCCCTCGAGATGGGAAAAGGCGCGGATATGGGCACCGGATTCCACCGTCACCCCGGGGCCGAAGACCACGTTCGGTTCGATCACGGTGTCGCGCCCGATCACGGTGTCGAAGGCCAGAGACACGGTCTCGGGCTGTTGCAGGGTGACACCGTCTTCCATCAGGCACCGGCGGGCCCGGGCCTGAAAGATCGCCTCGGCGGCGGCCAGTTCCACCCGCGAGTTGATGCCCAGGGTTTCGGCTTCGTCACAGGACACGGCGGTGACCGACAGCCCCCTGTCGCGGGCAATGGCGATGGCGTCGGTGAGATAGTATTCGCCCTGCGCATTGGCGCATTCGATGGCCTCGATCAGCGAAAACAACACTTCGCGATCAGCCATGATAACGCCGCTGTTACATAGGGTTATGGACTTTTGCTCATCTGTTGCATCAGCGAACTCGACGATCGATTCCAGGCTTTCCCCGCGCATCACGAGCCGGCCGTATTTGCCCGGGTCCGCCGCCTCGAACCCCAGCACCACCAGCGCGTGATCGCGGCGGGCCTCGGCCATGCGCTGCAGGGTCTCGGGGCTGACGAAGGGCGTGTCGCCGTAAAGCACGATCACGTCACCGTCGAAATCCTCGAGCGCGCCGCGCGCCGCGTCGACCGCGTGGGCGGTGCCCAGTTGCTGCTCCTGGCGCACGACAACTGCCTCGGGGGCGAAATCGGCCAGGCTGCGTTCCACCGCGTCATAGCCGTGCCCGGCGACGATCACCGAGCGCGCCGGAGCAAGATCCTGAGCCGAGCGCAGGGCATGGGCCAGCATCGGGGCGCCGGCGATCTGGTGCAGCACCTTGGCCTGGTCCGAGTTCATCCGGGTGCCCTTGCCGGCGGCAAGGATTATCAATGCAACGGTCATGCGTTATCTCTTTGTAAATATCTGCCGCCCGTTTTATCCGTTCGGGGCGCGGGCGCAAGGTTGGGCGCCATCAAAACGCGTTACGGGCTGTGACAGTGATGCGCGGAAACGTGCCGCCGGAAAGGGACCACATGCGAACCGTCATCTTCGATCTTGATGGCACTCTGGCCGATACCAGCGGCGATCTTCTGGCCGCCGCCAACGCCTGTTTCCGCGCCATGGGGGCCGGCGACGTGCTGCACCCGGCGACCGATGCCGCCACCGCCCTGCGCGGCGGCAAGGCGATGCTGACCCTTGGCCTGACGCGTCTGGGGCGCATGGACGCGGCCTTGGTCGAGCGGTTCTACCCGATGCTGCTCGAGGCCTATGGCGCTGCCATCGACCACCACACGGTGCTCTACCCCGGTGCCATCGAGGCGGTGGAGGAACTGGGCGCGCTGGGGTACGGCGTCGGCATCTGCACCAACAAGCCCGAGGCGCTGGCCGAGAAGCTGATGACCTCGCTCGGGGTGCGCGGTGCCTTTGGCGCCCTGGTCGGGGCCGATACGCTGACGGTGCGCAAACCCGACCCGGCGCCGCTGATCGAAACCGCCCGCCGGCTGGGCGGCGATCCGCGCCACACGGTTCTGATCGGCGACAGCGTCACCGACCGTGAAACCGCGCGGTCGGCCGGGGTGCCGTCGGTGCTGGTGACCTTCGGGCCCAGCGGCGAGGACATGGCGGCGCTGCATCCCGAGGCGCTGCTGGATGATTTCGGCGATCTCGCGGCGCTGGTTCAGCGGCTGATCGGGCGCAACAGCTGATCGCTGAGCGCGCGCAGGCGGGTCTGGCCGAGAGAGGCCAGCGCCTCTTCGATGGCGTCGGCCCATGGCCTGCCCAGCACCGGATCGGCAAGCGCATGGTATTTCTGCCGGAACTCGGCCTCGCTGGGCGGGGCGCTGTGATCCCAGCGCGGTTCGCTCCAGTCGCCGTCATGGCGCCTGCCGTCGCGCAGGATCAGTGACACGCGCGCAAAGCGCCTGTCGGGGAAATGGTCGTTGGCAAAGGGGTCTTCGTGGATCTCCATGGCTTCGGACAGGCGCAGGACATCCGGGTCGCGCAGCGCGTCGCCGGTCAGGTGTTCGGGGCGCACGTCGCCGTGGACAAGGGCGATCGCCACCGGGAAGGATGTCGAATACTGGGCGGCGTCGCCGTCGGCGGGATGTGTTGTCGCCAGACGCATCGATTCGTGAAAGGTATGAATGACCACCCGGGCGATGTCGCGATGCGACAGCCGGTGCCTTTTCAGCAGGTCAAGCGCCCCCTCGATCGGCGGCTGGGCCCAGCGGCAGACCGGGTAGGGCTTGTAGTATTGTTCGAGAATGCGCCAGCGTGCGCCGAGATCTTGCCAATGTTCGGGGGCCTGTTCGACCGTGATGGCCGGTGCGCCGGTGAACCCCCTGGCCGCGAAATTCACCGCCGAGACGGCGCACATGCTGCCCCAGCCGGCGCCGTCCTTGAGCATGGTCGGGTGGTCTATGACCCGCATCATCTGACTGCGCGGCCCATGGTATTCGGCAATGCCCAGCGCATGGCGCGTGGCGGTTCGATCGAGGCCGCGGATTCGCGCACCGGCCGCCGCCGCCGTTACCGCCCCCCAGCTGCCCGAGGTGTGGTAATCGGGCACCGTCGCATGCTGGGCGACGCTGGCGCGGGCGCCGAACTCATAGCCCATGGCGATGCTCTCCAAGAACGCCACCCCGTCGAGGTCCGCCGCATGCCCCAGCATCAGCGCCGCCGGCAGCAAGGGGGCGCCGATATGGCCCTTCGCCGGGTTGAACCCGTCGTGGCCGTCGATGGAATCGATGGTCATTCCCGCTGCCAGGGCGGCCCCCGAGGCACTGGCGCCGCGACCGTCGAACAGCATCGGTACCGGCCCGCCGAATTCGTCATGCGCCAGATCGCGGCTGATCTGAGAGGCCTGGGTGCGGCTTCCGGCGGCGGCGACGCCGATCAGGTCGAGAAGGCTGAGTTCGGTGCGTTGGCGCACCGGCGCGGGCAGGTCGCCCCAGCGCAGGTCATGGATGAAGTCGATGGGGTTGGTCATGGCCGGCTCCTTGTTGTCAGCCTAGCAAGGCCGGGTGCGAGGGCAGGTCAGATAGCGACATTTTCCGGCGGGTTTGGTCGCAAGGCGAGGCGGGATGCCAAAGGAGAATCGCGTTGACGCGGCGGGGCCGCCGGACAAAGCTGCGGCCATGACAGAGAAGTTCACCGGCAGTTTCACCCAGCAGGAAGCGATCCCCGAAGAGGCGATCGCCGCCGCTCTCGAGGTGCTGAAATCGGGCCGACTGCACCGCTATAACCTGACCGCCGGCGCGCCCGGAGAGGTCGCGCTGCTGGAGCAGGAATTCGCCGCGCAGACCGGTGCCCGCTATTGCGTCGCCGTGGCCTCGGGGGGGTATGCGATGGCGACCGCCCTGCGCGCGCTCGGGGTGGGGCCCGGCGACCGGGTTCTGACCAATGCTTTCACCTTGGCCCCGGTGCCCGGAGCGATTGCCAGTGTCGGCGCGCAGCCGGTCTTCGTCGGCGTGACCGAGGATCTGGTGATCGACCTTGCGGATCTCGAGGCCAAGGCCGGTCAGGCCGAGGTTCTGATGCTCAGTCACATGCGGGGCCACATCTGCGACATGGACCGGCTGATGCGCATCTGCGACGCGGCCGGCCTGCGGGTGATCGAGGATTGCGCCCATACCATGGGGGCGCAGTGGCGCGGCACGCCGTCGGGGCGCCATGGGGTGATGGCCTGCTATTCGACCCAGACCTACAAACACGTCAATTCCGGCGAGGGCGGGCTGCTGATCTCGGATGATGACGAGCTGATGGCGCGGGCGATCATGATGTCGGGCTCGTATATGCTTTACGAGCGCCATCTGGCGCGACCTGCGATGGAGGTCTTCGAGCGGGTCAAATACGACACGCCGAACATCTCCGGGCGCATGGATCATCTTCGCGCGGCGCTGTTGCGGCCGCAACTGCGCGAACTCGGGGGGCAGGTGACGCGCTGGAACGCGCGCTACCGCGAGGTCGAAGAAGGGCTCGGGGGCACGCCGGGCCTGACCCTGATCGCGCGCCCCGAAGCCGAGCGTTTCGTCGGCTCGTCGATCCAGTTCCTGCTGCTCGACTGGCCCGACGCCAAGATCGACGCCGTCTTGCGGCGCTGTCTGGCGCGGGGGGTGGAGCTGAAATGGTTCGGCGGGGCGGAGCCGGCCGGCTTCACCTCGCGCTATGACAGCTGGCGCTATGCGCCCTCGGCGCCGATGCCCGCCACCGACCGGGTTCTGAAGGGCGTGATCGACATGCGCCTGCCGCTGACCTTCAGCCTCGGGGATTGCGCCCAGATCGCGCGCATCATCCGCGCCGAGGTCGGCGCCGTTTGGCAGGGCGACTGATCCGCCCGGCCATGCCTGCCACGCCCGCCTCGCTTGCCGAGGCGGCCCGGCCCGTATCCTAACTTAACCTTCTGTTCCCGTCACTGCACAGCCGGCGCCATGAATGGCGACGCTGGGTAGAAATACCTGTGGCGCGAAAATCCTTGATCGGTGAAGCGTCATCATCTAGTTATATGAACAAGCGTTCAATAACGGGAGTGATTTGCGCCATGTTCATGCACACGATGGAGTTCGACCTGGGGGAAGACGTCAATGCGATGCGCGAGATGGTGCATCGCTTTGCGCAGGAGCGGATCAAGCCGATCGCGGCCGAGGTCGACCGCAACAACGCCTTTCCCAACGAGCTGTGGAGGGAGTTCGGTGAGCTTGGCCTGCTGGGCATGACCACGCCCGAGGAATACGGCGGATCCGACATGTCCTATCTGGCACATGTGGTGGCGGTCGAGGAAATCGCCCGTGCCAGCGCCTCGGTGTCGCTGTCCTACGGCGCCCATTCCAACCTTTGCGTCAACCAGATCCGCCGCAACGCCACCGACGAACAGAAGGCCCGCTTCCTGCCCAAACTGTGCTCGGGCGAGCATATCGGTGCGCTGGCGATGTCCGAGGCCGGTGCCGGTTCGGACGTGGTCAGCATGAAGCTGCGGGCCGAGAAGAAGAACGACCGCTACGTGCTGAACGGCACCAAGTTCTGGATCACCAACGGGCCGGACGCCGACGTGCTGGTGGTCTATGCCAAGACCGACCCGGACGCGGGCCCCAAGGGCATCACCACCTTCCTGATCGAAAAGGACATGGTCGGCTTTTCGACCAGCCCGCATTTCGACAAGCTGGGCATGCGCGGCTCGAACACGGCCGAGCTGATCTTCGAGGATGTCGAGGTGCCTTTCGAGAACGTGCTTGGCGAAGAGGGCAAGGGCGTCAACGTGCTGATGTCGGGGCTCGACTACGAACGCGTGGT
>NZ_JBFJVE010000072.1:0-13213 GCF_041624275.1 Shimia sp. | reverse complement strand
GCGTTTGTGGATATGGCCGGGCATGATGCCGATCTTGCAGGCGCCGGGGGTGATGACGCCGGGGCAGTTGGGGCCGACAAGGCGCGAGGACGAACCCTCGAGGGCGCGCTGCACCTTCATCATGTCGAGAACCGGGATGCCTTCGGTGATGCAGACGATCAGCTCCATCTCGGCGTCGATGGCCTCAAGGATCGAATCGGCCGCGAAGGGCGGCGGAACATAGATCACCGATGCGTTGGCTTCGGTTGCCGCCTTGGCGTCATGCACCGAGTCGAAGACCGGCAGGCCGAGGTGCTGCATGCCGCCCTTGCCGGGGGTCACGCCGCCGACCATCTGGGTGCCATAGGCAATTGCCTGTTCCGAGTGGAAGGTGCCCTGCGAGCCGGTGAAGCCCTGACAGATCACCTTGGTGTTTTCGTTTACGAGAACTGCCATCGAACTTATCCTTTCACCGCTTTGACGATTTTCTCAGCGCCGTCGCTGAGGTTGTCGGCGGCGATCACATCCACATCAGAGTTGTTGATGATATCTTTGCCTGCTTCCACGTTGGTGCCTTCGAGACGCACCACCAGCGGCACCTTGAGGCCCACTTCCTTCACCGCGGCGACCACGCCCTCGGCGATGACGTCACAGCGCATGATGCCGCCGAAGATGTTCACCAGGATGCCTTTGACGTTCGGGTCCGAGGTGATGATCTTGAAGGCTTCGGTGACTTTCTCCTTGGTGGCGCCGCCACCGACGTCGAGGAAGTTGGCCGGCTCGGCGCCGTAAAGCTTGATGATGTCCATGGTGGCCATCGCCAGGCCGGCACCGTTCACCATGCAGCCGATCTCGCCGTCCAGAGCGATGTAGTTGAGGTCGTATTTCGACGCTTCCAGCTCTTTGGGGTCTTCTTCGGTGGTATCGCGCAGCTCGGCGATGTCGGGGTGGCGGTAGACGGCGTTGCCGTCAAAGCCGACCTTGGCGTCGAGCAGCTTGAGATTGCCGTCGGGCATGACGATCAGCGGGTTGATCTCGAGCATCTCCATGTCCTTCTCGATGAAGGCGCGGTAGAGATTGCCCAGCAGTGCGACGCATTGTTTGATCTGCGCGCCTTTCAGCTCCAGCGCGAAGGCAACGCGGCGGCCGTGGTAGGGCATGTAGCCGGTGGCCGGGTCGATCGAGAAGGACAGGATCTTTTCCGGGGTCGCTGCGGCGACTTCCTCGATGTCCATGCCGCCCTCGGTCGAGGCGACGATCGACACGCGCGAGGTCTGGCGGTCGACGAGGAAGGCAAGGTAAAGCTCGCGCTCGATGTCCGAGCCGGCTTCGATGTAGATGCGGTTGACCTGTTTGCCCGCCGGGCCGGTCTGGTGGGTCACGAGGGTGCGGCCCAGCATCTTCTTGGCTTCTTCGGCGGCTTCCTCCACCGACTTGGCAAGGCGCACACCGCCTTTTTCGCCAGCATCGGCTTCTTTGAAGGATCCCTTGCCGCGACCGCCTGCGTGGATCTGCGCTTTGACCACCCAGAGCGGGCCGTCAAGCTCGCCTGCTGCGGTTTTGGCGTCCTCGGCCTTCAGGACGGCACGTCCTTCGGAAACGGGGGCACCGTAGGTGCGAAGCAATGCCTTCGCCTGGTATTCGTGGATGTTCATGGACACGTCCCATCTTGCTACGATTGGCAGCGATATAGGCATAGGAATAAGGGTTCTCTAAACGGTTTTTTTGAATTTGAGCGAATTTGTCGCATTTGTGATCACACTAAACTTTTGTGTGATCACAAAAATTCAAACCCGGCCGATCCGCAAAGAATCACCCTGCCGAGATTAGGCCACCGGGGCGGCCGGCGCCATCGCAAGTCACCCCGGAAATGGCGCAAAAAAAGGGCCGGCACGCGATGCGCCGGCCCCGATCCCGGTCAACCGGGAAAGCTTTTGATCGCTCAGGCGAGAGAGCCGTCGATGCCCTTGCAGGCCTCGACCAGGCCTTGAACCGCCTTGACGCTGGTGTCGAACATCTCCTGCTCTTCCTTGTTGAGCTTGATGTTGACGATGCGCTCGACGCCGCCGGCGCCGATCACGGTCGGCACGCCGACATACATGTCCTTGACGCCGAGGTC
Organism: Shimia sp.; assembly: GCF_041624275.1. Lineage (GTDB taxonomy): Bacteria > Pseudomonadota > Alphaproteobacteria > Rhodobacterales > Rhodobacteraceae > Shimia. Next base: position 11,115 of record NZ_JBFJVE010000072.1, on the reverse strand, counting down.
GCCGTCGCAATAGGCGGCGCAGGGCAGCACGCGTTTCTGGTCTTTCAGGTAGGCTTCGGCCATTTCGATCGCCGAGGCGGCCGGGGCGTAGAAGGCCGAGCCGGTTTTCAAGAGGCCGACGATTTCCGCGCCGCCGTCACGGGTGCGCTGCACCATGGCGTCGAGTTTCTCTTGCGTGGTCCAGCCCATTTCGATCAGGTCGGGCAGCGGGATGCCGGCAACGGTCGAGTAACGTACCGAGGGCACCATGGTGTCGCCGTGGCCGCCGAGAACAAAGGCGGTGACGTCGCGCATCGAGACGTTGAATTCCTCGGCCAGGAAGTGACGGAAGCGCGCCGAGTCGAGCACGCCGGCCATGCCGCAGACCTTGTTGGCGGGCAGGCCCGAGAACTTCTGCAGGGCCCAGACCATGGCGTCCAGCGGGTTGGTGATGCAGATCACGAAAGCGTCGGGCGCGTGGTCGCGGATGCCTTCGCCGACCGACTTCATGACCTTGAGGTTGATGCCCAAGAGGTCGTCGCGGCTCATGCCCGGCTTGCGGGCGACACCGGCGGTGACGATGCAGACGTCGGCGCCGGCGATCGCGGCATAGTCGCTGGTGCCCGACATGGCGGCGTCGATCTTCTCGACCGGGCCGGATTCGGCGATGTCCAGCGCCTTGCCCTGGGGCAGGCCATCGGCGATGTCGAACAGAACAACGTCACCCAGTTCTTTGATGGCTGCGAGGTGGGCGAGCGTGCCGCCGATGTTGCCTGCGCCGATAAGGGCAATCTTGGGTCTGGCCATGGGAAATATCTCCGGTGGGTTGAATTTTCGCCGCTGGCTTAGGGGGAAAACGGGCTTGACGCAAGTGTTTGCAGGCGCGGCGAAGCGCTGCAGGCGCCTCCGCGCCGAGTGTTCGAGCCGCAAAACCGGCCCTTTCACGCCGACTCAAAAGGCCGGAGTGCGGCGCAACAGATACGAAAAACCAAGCACTTATTGGCGAAGGCTGCGCATGGGCTCGCGCCCTGATTGCGCTAACAACGCCTGACGGGCCGGCCTGCGCTTTTGCAGATCCCGCGCTACCGCGCCGCTGGCCCGTGCGCGGTCGCGGCAGCCGGTGTCCCCGGGTCCGGCCGGGACTCAGGCGCCGTCGCCGGCCGGCGGCAGCGCCTCGGCCAGGGTCTCGAAAGCCTGCCCCGAGGCCACCAGACAGGTCGAGCCGTTGGCGAAGGTGACCGTGATCGTCCAGCTGCCCGAGGCGCTGGCGAAAACTTCGACCACGGCGTTGTTGGCCCCCAGCCCGATCGACTGCCGGGTTTCGCCATAGCCCTCGGCCAGCCGTTGCACGACCATTTCGCGCGGCGCGCAATTGCCCTGCTGGGCGTTCAGTTGATGCGCGGCCAGCACCATCAGGCCCAGCCCCATCGTTGCCTTGAAGAAAATCTGTTTCATTGCTCTGCCCTTTGCTTTTCTGGGCACCCCCGTCACTGCCCGACAGCAAAAGCCTGCCCGAGCAGAGCCCAACACCCGGTTAACGCAGCGTTCGAAAAGGGAATTTCTGCAACGCGGCATTTTGGGCTTGAACTTTTTGTCAAAAAATGCCCCATTCCACGCAACTTTGTTTCGGAGGCACTCATGGATCAGCGCGCACGTCCCTATCGTTCTGTACTTTATATTCCCGGCTCCCGCGACCGGGCGCTGGACAAGGCCAGAACCCTGCCGGTGGACGCGATCATCTTCGACCTCGAGGATGCGGTCTCGGTGGACGAGAAGGAAAACGCCCGCGCGACGCTGGCCGCAGCGCTGGAGGCCGGTGGCTATGGCAGCCGGATGCGCATCGTGCGCATCAACGGGCTCGACACCCAATGGGGCGAAGCGGATGCACGTGCCGCGGCGGCGATGGATTGCGACGCCGTACTGCTGCCCAAGGTGGAAAGCGCGGCGCAGCTTGATGCGCTCGCCGCATTGGTCGGCGACAAGCCGATCTGGGCGATGATGGAAACCCCGCGCGGCATGCTGAACGCGGCCGAGATCGCCGCCCATCCGCAGCTCACCGGTTTCGTCATGGGAACCAACGACCTGGCCAAGGAATTGCAGACCCGCTATCGCCCCGACCGCCTGCCGATGATGGCCGGGCTGGGCCTGTGCCTCTTAGCGGCCAAGGCCGAGGGCATCGTCATCGTCGACGGGGTCTACAATGCCTTCAAGGATGCCGAGGGGCTGAAGGTCGAATGCGATCAGGGCCGCGACATGGGCTTTGACGGCAAGACGCTGATTCACCCGGCGCAGGTCGATGTGGCCAATACCGCCTATGCCCCGACCGAAGACGAGATCGACCTCGCGCGCCGCCAGATCGTCGCCTTCGAGGAAACCGAGGCCGCCGGGCAGGGCGTGGCGGTGGTTGACGGCAAGATCGTCGAGAACCTGCATGTGGTGACCGCGCGCGAGATCCTTGCGAAAGCAGATGCAATCGCCGCGCTGGGGGGCTAATTCTGGACCCTGAACCAGTTCACCAGCGGAGAGCGAGATGACTTTATTGGTTTTGGGGCTGCTGCTCTGGATGGCAGCACATCTTTTCAAACGCCTGATGCCCGGCGTGCGGGCGCGCATGGGCGACCCGGGCAAAGGGCTGGTGGCGCTGACGCTGCTGGCCGGCGTGGTGCTGATGGTGCTCGGCTATCGCGGTGCCGATGGCGACATTCTTTGGTCGCTGCCCGGTTTTGCGGTGCATATCAACAATCTGTTGATGCTGATCGCCATCTTCATGTTCAGCCCGGCGCCGCGCAAGGGGCGGCTGCTGAACAATGTGCGTCACCCGCAGCTGATCGCCATGAGCCTGTGGGCGATTGCCCACCTATTGGTCAATGGCGACATGGAATCGCTGGTGCTGTTCGGCGGTCTGCTGGTCTGGGCGCTGCTGGAAATGGTGGTGATCAACCGGGCCGAAGGCAAATGGCGGCCGAGCGAAACCGGCACTTTGGCCAAGGATGCGATGTTTGCCGTGGCCTCGGTCGTTCTGCTTGCCGTCATCGGCTATGTCCATGCCTGGCTCGGCCCCTGGCCTTTCGGAGGGTAAGCGCATGAAACTCTATCGGTTCCTCAGCGAAGAAGACACATCGGCCTTCTGTCACAAGGTGACGGATGCGCTGAACAAAGGGTGGGAGCTTTACGGCTCTCCGACCCAGACATTCTGTCAGCAGACCGGCGTCATGCGCTGCGGTCAGGCTGTGACCAAGGAGGTCGAGGGCACCTATAGCCCCGACACGAAACTAGGAGAGCATTAGATGGCCAAGACCAATCCGGGCCGGTTTTTCGAAGACTACACGCTGGGTCAGGTGATCGAGCACGCGGTGCCGCGCACCGTGTCGGGCGGCGAGCGGGCGCTGTATCACGCGCTTTATCCGGCGCGCCATGCGCTCTATTCCTCGGATGCTTTCGCACAGGCCAGCGGCCTGCCCAAGGCGCCGATCGACGATCTGGCGGCGTTCCACGTGGTCTTTGGCAAAACCGTTCCGGATGTCTCGCTGAACGCGGTGGCCAATCTGGGCTATGCCGAAGGGCGCTGGCTGAAGCCAGTCTACGAGGGCGACACCCTGCGCTCGACCTCGGAGGTGATCGGGCTCAAGCAGAACTCGAACGGCAAGACCGGCGTGGTCTATGTGCGCACCCGCGGCATGAACCAGTCGGGTGACGTGGTGATGGAATATGTGCGCTGGGTGATGGTGCGCAAACGCGACATCGACGCGCCGGCCCCCGAGGCCGTGGTGCCCGAGCTGTCCAAGGTCATCGACCCGGCCGATCTGGTGATCCCCGAAGGGCTGGACTTCTCGAACTACGATTTCACTCTGGCCGGCGAGTCGCATCGCTGGGGCGATTACGAGATCGGCGAGACCATCGACCATGTCGATGGCGTCACGCTGGAAGAGGCCGAGCACATGATGGCGACGCGGCTGTGGCAGAACACCGCCAAGGTGCATTTCGATGCCACCTTCCGCCCCGACGGCCAGCGGCTGATCTATGGCGGCCACATCATTTCGCTGGCCCGCGCCCTGTCGTTCAACGGCCTTGCCAACGCGCAGATGATCGTCGGCCTCAATGGCGGCGCCCATGCCAACCCGGCCTTCTCGGGGCTGACGGTCAAGGCCTGGTCGCAAGTGCTGGACAAGGCCGAGACCGGCGCGCCCGGCGTCGGCGCGATCCGCCTGCGGCTGGTGGCGACCAAGGGCGGAGCGCCTTTCGAGCTGAAGGGCGACGACGGCAAGTACAATCCGGATGTGCTGCTGGACCTTGATTACTGGGCGCTGATGCCGCTCTAATGCGGGTATGATGCGCCTGATTGCCAGCATAGCCCTGACGCTCTCCTTGGTCGGCCCCGCCCGGGCCGATTTCCGCTTCGATGGTCCTGCCGAAGTGCAGGACTATGTGGAAAGCAATCTGCTGGGCATTTTCTATCACGAGCTGGGCCATGCCCTGATCGACATTCTTGGCCTGCCGATCTTTGGCCAGGAAGAGGATGCGGCGGATGTGTTGTCGGTGTTCCTGCTGGACGCGTTCTGGGAGGAAGAAACCGCCGTGCAGCTGGCCTATGACACGGCGTTTGGCTTTCTCGGCGAGGCCGAAGAGCGGCAGGCGGCGGGGCAGGATCCGCCCTATTGGGATGTGCACGGCCCGGATCTGCAACGCTATTATAACCTGATCTGCGTGTTCTACGGCGCCAACCCCGAGGCGCGCGAGGACGTGGCGCGGGATCTCGGCCTGCCCGAAGACCGCGCCGCCTATTGCCCCGAGGAATATGCACAGGCCGACGGCAGCTGGGGCGATGTGTTGCAGGAACTGCTGCACCCCGGGGGCGGCGAGAGCCTGGTGATGGATGACACCGACACCAGCAGCGATGCCGGGGCGCTGACCGCCGACCTGATCGCCACCGAGATCGCCGCCCTGAACGAAGAGTTCCGCCTGCCGGCGACGCTTTTCGTTTCGGTGGTTTCCTGCGGTCAGGCCAATGCCTTTTACGACCCGTCGCGGCGCGAGATCATCATGTGTGTCGAGTTTGCCGATTACCTTGCCGATGCCATGCCGGAATGACCGCGCGGACGCGGTTTTCCGGCGCCAAGGGGCGGCAGGCAGCCTTTGATTGCGCGCAGATGCGCGGGGTCTCGCAAAACGTGATCACAAAGCGAAGTGCAATATTTGCCATCGCAACCACCCGCTGTGCTGCGGCCGGCGGGCGGGCGGCGTCGCAGAGTGGCGAAATTGCGCCGCAGATCGGCGATCATTGCAGGAACGGCGATTGATTCGACGTCAACGTGATCACAAAATATTTTACCGTGATCACAAGTGCCCGCGAAATTGGGCGGGTTTGGGCAAATTTCGCCGAATGCGCCAAAAAACCGCGCCTTTAGCGCTCCCAATATCGTGACACACGATGTTTTTTTGTTACTAAGGATCCGAGGGAAACCGAAAGGATTCAACATGGCCGACGTGAACCGAGGCAATCGCCCGCTTTCACCGCATTTGCAAGTTTATCGCCCGCAGCTGACGTCCGTGACGTCGATCTTTGCCCGCTTAACCGGAGTCGCGCTGCTTGGCGCCGCCTTTCTCGTCGTCTGGTGGTTCCTGGCCGCCTCGGCCGGGCCCGAGTATTTCGCCCTGGTCAACGGGCTGATGACCTCGTGGTTCGGAGACCTGGTGATGTTCGCGGCGCTCTGGGCGGTCTGTTATCACTTCCTGTCCGGCCTGCGTCACCTCTATTGGGACACCGGGCGCGGTTTCGAGATCGAATTCGCCGAAAAGCTGGGCTGGGCCGTGGTCTTCGGCTCGGTGATCCTTGCGGTCTTGGCCGCACTTATTCTGTAAGGGGGCTGGAACGATGGCATTTCTGACCGACCGCAAACGCGCCGAATACCGTGGTTCTTCGCGCACCGGCACCGAACATTTCTGGGGCCAGACGATCAGCGCCGTGGGGCTGGCCATTCTGATCCCGCTATTCGTGCTGACGTTCGGCTCGGCGCTGGGCGGCACCTATGAAGAGGTGATCGCCTATTACCAGCGCCCGTTCCCGGCGGTGATCGCGGGCATGACCGTCACCGTGGCGATGATCCATTTCCGCCATGGCATCCAGGTCGTGATCGAAGACTACACCCGTGGGCTTCAGAAGAAGTTCCTGATCATCCTCTGCACCTGCATCGCCTATGCCGTTGCGGCCACCGGGCTGTTCGCGCTGGCGCGTATCGCCCTTTAACTCCCGGAGCTGAAACATGGCTGCTTACGAATACGAAACACATGAATATGACGTGGTCGTGGTTGGCGCTGGTGGCGCCGGACTGCGCGCCACGCTGGGCATGGCCGAACAGGGTCTGCGCACCGCCTGCGTGACCAAGGTCTTCCCGACCCGCTCGCACACCGTCGCAGCACAGGGCGGCATCGCCGCCAGCCTCGGCAACATGGGCCCGGACAGCTGGCAATGGCACATGTACGACACCGTCAAGGGGTCGGACTGGCTGGGTGACACCGACGCCATGGAATACCTGGCGCGCGAAGCGCCCAAAGCGGTCTATGAACTCGAGCACTACGGCGTGCCCTTCTCGCGCACCGAGGAAGGCAAGATCTATCAGCGCCCCTTCGGCGGCCACACCACCGAGTATGGTGAAGGCCCGGCCGTGCAGCGCACCTGCGCCGCCGCCGACCGCACCGGCCACGCCATCCTGCACACGCTTTATGGTCAGTCGCTGAAGAACAACGCCGAGTTCTACGTCGAGTATTTCGCCATCGACCTTATCATGTCGGATGACGGCCAGTGTCAGGGCGTGGTCTGCTGGAAGCTCGACGACGGCACCATGCATGTCTTCAATGCCAAGATGCTCGTGCTGGCCACCGGCGGCTACGGACGCGCCTATTTCAGCGCCACCTCGGCCCATACCTGCACCGGCGACGGCGGCGGCATGGTGGCCCGTGCCGGCCTGGCGCTTCAGGACATGGAATTCGTCCAGTTCCACCCCACCGGCATCTACGGATCGGGCTGCCTGATCACCGAGGGCGCACGCGGCGAAGGCGGCTATCTGACCAACTCCGAGGGCGAACGTTTCATGGAGCGCTATGCGCCCCAGTACAAGGATCTTGCCCCGCGCGATTACGTGTCGCGCTCGATGACCATGGAGATCCGCGAGGGTCGCGGCGTCGGCGAGCATGGCGATCACATTCACCTCAACCTCAACCACCTGCCCGCCGAAGCGCTGGCCGAACGCCTGCCGGGCATTTCGGAAAGCGCCAAGATCTTCGCCGGTGTCGATGTCACCAAGGAGCCGATCCCGGTGCTGCCGACGGTGCATTACAACATGGGCGGCATCCCGACCAACTACTGGGGCGAGGTGCTGAACCCGACCAAGGACGATCCGACCGCGGTCGTGCCCGGCCTGATGGCCGTGGGCGAAGCGGGCTGTGCCTCGGTCCACGGGGCCAACCGTCTGGGGTCGAACTCGCTGATCGACCTCGTGGTCTTCGGCCGCGCCGCCGCGATCCGCGCCGGCAAGGTGGTCGACCCCGAAAGCACCAACCCGGTGCTCAACCAGGCCTCGGTCGATGCGGCATTCGATCGTTTCGACGGTCTGCGCAACGCCCGTGGCGGCGTGCCGACGGCCGAGCTGCGGCTCGAGATGCAGCGCACCATGCAGTCCGACGCTGCGGTGTTCCGCACCGACAAGACCCTGAAGGAAGGCGTCGAGAAGATGACCGCGATCGCCGCCAAGCTCGACGATCTGCACGTCACCGACACCTCGCTGGTCTGGAACAGCGATCTGATGGAGACGCTCGAGCTGACCAACCTGATGCCCAACGCTCTGGCCACCATCCACGGTGCCGAGGCGCGCAAGGAAAGCCGCGGCGCCCATGCCCACGAGGACTATGCCGCGCGCGACGACGAGAACTGGCGGGTGCACACCGTCAGCCGCGTCGAGGGCACCAAGGTCGACCTGACCTATCGCCCGGTGATCGTCGATCCGCTCTCGACCGAGGCGGAAGGCGGCATCAGCCTGAAGAAGATCGCGCCCAAAGCGCGGACCTTCTGATCCTGATCCGGCATGCGGCGGGGCGCGTATATCCTTGACGACGTCCACCTCCTTCGGGAGGTGGCGGCGCGGCCCGTTGCCGAAACTCCGGCTGCGGGGGCCTGTCATGGTGAATGACATCGCCACCAAGACCGGCGATCTGCCCGAGACCTGGCAGCGGCTGGGGTTCCGCCCCGGCAAGACCCTGCGCTGCTTCGGCATGCGCCGCTCGGGCAATCACGCGATCCTAAACTGGCTGCAACGCAACGCGCCCGACGGGCACGCGCTGTTTCTCAACAACTGCCGGCGCGGCAAGGATCCGTTGACCAGTTTTGCGACGCTCGAATTCGACACCGAGCGGGCGCCGCACCGGGCCGCCCAGAAAGACCTGGCCGCAGCCTGCGCCGGGATGCGCGACGGGGCGATGCTGCTGTTCTCCTACGAGGATTGCACAGCGGCGGGCTTCTCCATCGACCGGCCGGTGTCGGGGCCTTTCGACGAAACCCTGATCGACGCCGATCTCTACATCTATCGCGGCTTTCTCAACTGGATCGCCTCGCTGGCCAAGAAACTGTCGCTGAACCCGACTCTGGGGGCGGCCCAGCGCGGCGAAACCCTGCTGCGGTCGATCACGCTCTACACCGAATTGCTGCAACAGGTGCAGGTGGCGCAGGAGCTGGGCATCGTGCCGGTCTGTTATGACGACTGGACAGGCAGCGAGACCTATCGCGCCGGGCTGCTGAAGACCCTCGGGTTGCCGCTGCGCGACAATTCCCTTGGCCAGGTGCAACCCTATGGTGGTGGCTCGTCGTTCCAGAAAGAGACCGAGGCACCCGACGATTTGCAGACCGGGCGTCGCTGGCTTCAGATGGCGTCGGACCCGCTGTATCAGGGCGTGCTTCACGTCGCCGCCCGCGATGTCGCGCTGATCGAGGCGCTCGAGGCGCTGTTCCCCGCGGATGCCGAGGTTCTGGCGGCGATTGCAGCGCTGCACCCGATTCCACAGGAGGTGTTCCAGTGAAGACCGCCCTGACCCGCCCAACCGCCGCGCGCGCCCCGTGCCCGGCCCACGGAATGACCGGCACTGCCCGGCCGGACCCCAGAAACCGCACCCAGCGGACGGCTGCCAGATGTGTGTTGGCATCCAGCTATGCAAGGAGACAGATCAATGGTTGAATTCGCACTGCCGAAGAACTCCAAGATGACCACGGGCAAGACCTGGCCCAAGCCCGAAGGGGCGACCAATGTGCGCAAGTTCCAGATCTATCGCTGGAACCCGGATGACGGCAAGAACCCCTCGGTCGACACCTATTTCCTCGACATGGACAAATGCGGTCCGATGATCCTGGACGCGCTGATCAAGATCAAGAACGAGATCGACCCGACCCTGACCTTCCGCCGCTCGTGCCGCGAAGGCATCTGCGGCTCCTGCGCGATGAACATCGACGGCATCAACACCCTGGCCTGTATCTATGGTCTCGACGAGGTGAAGGGCGATGTGAAGATCTATCCGCTGCCGCATATGCCGGTGGTGAAGGACCTGATCCCCGATCTGACCCATTTCTACGCCCAGCACGCCAGCATCATGCCGTGGCTGGAAACCAAGACCAACCGCCCGGCGAAAGAGTGGAAACAGTCGATCGAAGACCGCAAGAAGCTTGATGGTCTCTATGAATGCGTGATGTGCGCCAGCTGCTCGACCTCCTGCCCGAGCTACTGGTGGAACGGCGACCGCTATCTCGGGCCGGCGGCGCTGCTGCATGCCTATCGCTGGATCATCGACAGCCGCGACGAGGCCACCGGCGAACGGCTCGACAATATCGAGGATCCGTTCAAGCTGTATCGCTGCCACACCATCATGAACTGCGCCAAGACCTGCCCCAAGGGTCTGAACCCGGCCAAGGCGATTGCCGAGATCAAGAAGATGATGGTCGAGCGCAGCATCTGATCCGAGCGCACAAAATGTTTGAAAAGGGCCTGCGATTTCGCGGGCCTTTTTTCTTGCCGCTGCGGGCAGGGCGCGTGGCGGGGATTGCCGCGACTTTCCGGGGCAAATGTCGGAAACGGTCCGCGCGGGGCGTGGTTCGGACGTGGTGCGGCGGCGGATGGGCGGTTATCGTGACGGCAGGGGCGGCCTTGGGGCCGCGCGGCCGCAGGATGGATCGCAGGATGGATCAAGGGGGAAACATGGATTATTGCACCGGATGGATCGAAGCAGCCCAGGGGATCACCCCGGAGCGCGGAAGATGAGCGCCGCGCCCGAAGATGCCGAGGCCCGCCGCGCCGTGGCGCCGGTGATCTGCTACCCGCCCGAAACCCTGCCGCCGCCGCCGATGGCGCTCTATCGCGCCGCGCGCGCAGGTGCCGAAAAGGTCGATGAAATCCTGGTGCCGGCCCGCGACGCGGCCTGTTTCCGGGTCGGGGCAGGCCAGGTCTTTCGCATCAGCAGCATCGAGGGCCCGCAGGTGGGCGATCTCAACCTCTGGAATGCCGCAGACCTTGGCGAGCGTTTCTATTCCGGCAAGACCCGCGCCCTGCATGGCACCCATGTGAGCACAGGTGCGCGGCTCTGGTCTTCTTTCCCGCAGCTGCGGCCGATGGCGACCATCATTGCCGATACGCTGGACTGGTACGGCATCGACGCCTTCGGGGGTTCGGTGCATGACGTGATCGGCACCCGTTGCGACCCCTATACCGGCACCCTTCTGTCGGGCACCCAGTATCATCACTGCTGTCATTCCAATCTGATCCGGGCACTGGCCGATGCCACCGGGCTGTCGCTGGCGGCGGCCGAAGCCCATGTCCATGACGTGCTGAACGTCTTCATGTGCACCGGTTTCACCCGCGACAGCGGCCAGTACTTCATGAAGGCCAGCCCGGTGCGCCCGGGCGACCATCTCGAGTTCTTTGCCGAGATCGACCTGCTGGGCGCGCTCAGCGCCTGTCCCGGCGGCGATTGCTCGAGCGAACACAGTTCGGACAAGGCGGCCTGTTACCCGCTTCTGGTCGAGATCTTCGCGCCGGCGCCCGGGGCACTGGAGGGCTGGCAGCCCCCGGCCCGCAACGGCTACGACCGCAGCCACGGGCGCGG